>CAZJYM010000108.1:0-9574 GCA_964550245.1 uncultured Blautia sp.
CAAATCTGATATCAAAAAAGGGACCGTTTCCGGTCCCTTTTTCTTTTGTTCTCTTTGTATTCCCGGATTTCCTCTCTCTCCCATCTCACTCGCTTCTAAGCGCATCGATGGGATTTAAGTTGGCTGCCTTCACGGAAGGAAGCAGTCCGAAGATCACGCCGATCACGGTGGAGAACAGCACGGAGGCCACAATGGCCGGCACGCTGATGGCCGTGGGGGATCCGGACACTCTGGAGACAATCCGGGATAATCCAATTCCGGTGATGACACCGATGATTCCTCCGATGCTGGTAAGCACGGAGGCCTCTGTGAGGAACTGGGCCAGGATGGTTTTCTTTCTGGCTCCGATGGCCTTTTTCAGACCGATCTCACTGGTCCTCTCGGTGACGGATACCAGCATGATGTTCATGACGCCGATGCCTCCTACCAGCAGGGAGATGCTGGCGATCCAGATCAGCTGCTGATTGGTGCTCTCGGAGAGCTTCTGCAGGTTCTTCACCCGCTCCATCACATCATCCGCCTTGTAGGCATAGGTGGAGGAACTGGTGTCGATGTTCTGGTTTAACACTTCCGCCGCATCGTTTCCGGCCTGGCTCATGAAGTCGGTGCTGTCTGCCTTGATGATCACGTTTTCCGGCTCGTCAAACTGGAAGGCGATGGGCCAGCAGCTGCTGGGAATCAGCACGGTTCCCACCAGGGACTCATAGTACTGATAGTATTCATCGATGCTGTTGATCTTCAGTTCATAGTTGTCGCTGGGACTGATGACGCCCACCACCACAAAGGGTTCGCTTCCCACCTCGATGGTCTCGCCCAGGGGATCCCTGCCGGTGAACAGGTTCTCCACCGCATTCACGTCCACCAGGGCTACCTTGCGGTAGTTCTCATAGTCCTTCTGAATAAAGGGTCTTCCGGAGGTAACCGAATACCCGCAGGTATCCAGGTACCGCTCGTCCACCCCGTAGATGGCTCCGTTGCTGAAGCCGGTATTCCGATAGTACACCTCACCGGTGTAGGTTCTCTTGCAGAAGAAGGTGGCATTTTCCACATGGTCCAGCTCCAGGATCTCTTCCTTCTGTTCTTTGGTGAGAAGCGGGGCACTGGAGGAATCCATTCCGTACTCCGGGTTGTACTCATTGTCCCCGTCGTAGAGGCTGATGGACACCGTGTTGTTTCCGGAGCCGATCAGGTCCTCCTTGATCTGCTCGCTGGTGCCCTTGATGGTGGAGACAATGGCAATGATGGAGGCAATGCCGATGATGATGCCCAGCATGGTGAGGAACGAACGCATCTTGTGGGACCAGATCCCCTGAAACGACAAACGCAGATTTTCAATCATAAGTCTTCCTCACCCTCCCTTAATATCCATAAAACTCATCCACGGAAACCTGTTTGGTGGTGGATCCCTCCACGGCCTCATCCCCGTAGGGGAAGGCGATCAGGTCATCCGGGGTAATGCCTCCCAGGATCAGCACCCCGTAGCCTCCGTTCACGTTGCCGCCGGTTTCCAGGAACTGTTTTTTCAGTACCCCGTCCCGGTCCACAAACACGTAGTAGTCACCGTTTTCCTGGCGGATTAAAGCCTTGGCAAGAACAA
The DNA here is from genome assembly GCA_964550245.1 of uncultured Blautia sp. Lineage (GTDB taxonomy): Bacteria > Bacillota > Clostridia > Lachnospirales > Lachnospiraceae > Blautia_A. The sequence continues at coordinate 1,598 of CAZJYM010000108.1, forward strand.
AGTTCCCCTCCTCGGCCGCTTCGGTCTTCACCATCACGTCCAGCCAGCTCATGTCCTGGAGCTCCACGTCCTTATCAATGATCTCGGCGGTGTAGTCGTAGAAGGATGCATTGGGATTTCCCTCATAGTAGTAGGTGCTCTCTGAAGGATACTCGGATACCTCCAGCACCCTGGCCTCAAAGGATCCCGCATCATAGCTGTTGCAGATGAGGATGGTTCCCTCCTCCATCTTATCCAGCATCATTTCACTCACCGAACCGGCGACGTAAAAGCCTTCCCTGCTCTTGACGGTGATAAACTCTCCCGCACCCGCCGTAAGGGGATCTCCCACATAGGAGACGGTACCCTCCAGCTTGCTGGTGATCACCTTCCGCTCCACCTTTTTCTCCAGCTTCTCGATCTCGATATCGCTCTCCTGAATGTCCAGCTGCAGGGCTTTGATGCGGTTTAACTGATTATGGATGGCCTCATCCCTGGAGATGGTGGGCAGGGAACCGCCGGGCTCCGAAGGCATGTCTCCCGGCTCCTCATCATAGGTGGATGCTCCCTCCAGGGTGAAATCCAGGTAGGAGTAGATGCCCACCGGGGACTCCAACAGGGAGCCGTCCATCAGATAGTAACCGATACAGGACTGTTTCCGGTCCTGAAAGTCAAAAACCATGTCGTCCATGTGAAACTCCAGCTGATACCAGTATCCTCCCGGCTTTTCAATCCGGGATCCGTCCATGCTGTAGCCGGCCATGCGGTTGAAGAAGCTTCCCAGAGCCCGCACATACCCTTCCCGGGAGCTGCACAGGAAGATAAAGGGATCTTCTTCCGTTCCGGTTCCCTCCAGGGGTTCCGTATTCCCTTCCAGCTCCTGGGCAAACTTTGGCTGCCCGTCAAAGAGATCCGAATCCCCCTTCGTGTGGTAGGGATCATAGAAATCCGTGTCGGGAGGAAGTACCGGAGTGGGTGTCAGCGTAGGCAGCGGCGTCAGAGGACGGGAATTCCCCGAGTTAAACCCCTCCTGGGAGTCAAAGCCTCCCTCCGGCTCCTGGGGAACGGTTCCGTCCCCAAACATGTCCTCCACAAAGGATACCGCCAGGATGGAGGGGTAGAGAAGGGAGGCCAGTACCTTTCCTCCCGGTCCCGTCCAGGAAAGGCCATCCATTGCGTCCAGCCCTTCCAGTGAGTCTGCGTCGGAGTCCTCGATGGGACCTCCGTTTCTCAGGCTGTTCAGCCTGCGGTAGGCCTTATCCAGATCCTGTTCCTGTTTCTGTCTGGTGAGCCTGGCAATGTTCAGCTCCATCTCCGCCAGTGTCATGTCAAAGGTGATCAGGGTATCCCCCACGCTCACCGGATCCCCCTCCTGCACAAAGACCTGGTCGATCACCATGTCCTCGTCGATGGAGACATGCTGGGAAACATTGGTGGCGGTATATCCCTCCAGCCTGGTTTCCTGGGCATAGTAGTCGTCGATAAAGTTGCTCGCGGCACACACCTTGGCCTCTTTCCGGCTGGACTTTTTCATATAGTAGAGTCCCCCGGCGCCGGCCCCGGCCAGAAGGGCGCACACCAGCAGGACCACCAGAATTCTTTTTACCAGCTTCATGTGCTCACCTCTTTCTCATGGAGCACACCGTCCCGGATGGTAACCACCCGTCTGGCGTGAGAGGCGATCTCCGCATCGTGGGTGATCATCAGAACCGACACCCCCTCTTCGTTCAGCTTCTGAAAGAGCTCCATCACCTGAGCTCCGGAAGTACTGTCCAGAGCTCCCGTGGGCTCATCCGCCAGCAGCAGCTTGGGATTGTTCACAATGGCCCTGGCAATGGCCACCCGCTGCATCTGTCCGCCGGAGAGCTGGTTGGGCATGAAATCTACCCGGTCAGAAAGCCCCACTCTTTCCAGAGCCTTCAGGGCCTGGGCCTTTCTGGCCTTCCTGGGCACATGGGCGTAGTTTAAGGGCATCTCCACGTTGGAGAGGGCGCTCTGCCTTGGAAGCAGGTGGAAACGCTGAAACACAAAGCCGATCTTGTGCAGGCGGATGTCCGACATGTCATTTTCGGAGCAGGAGCGCACGTCCGTGCCGTCCAGGATGAAAGTCCCCTCCGTGGGCTTGTCCAGACAGCCGATGATGTTCATCAGGGTGGTCTTCCCGGAGCCGGAGGGGCCCATGATGGCCACATACTCCCCCTCCTCCATGGAAAAGTTCACGTCCTTTAAAACCGGAACCTTCATCTTTCCCTGCAGGTAGTCCTTATAAATTCCCCTCAATTCCACGATCATGGTACTGCCTCCATTGCCGGTATCACCTCGTCGATCATCCCATCCCCGGAGGTATCATCCGGAATGTCCTCAATGATCTCCCCTTCCACGGGACCCGCTTCGTCAGTCTCTCCCTCCAGAATCTCTCCTTCCTCCGGGTAGGTATCCACAAAGGAGCCGTCCACGCTTTCCAGTACCTCATCTGAGCCTTCCATCATCATGTCTTCGTCTCCCATGGGCATCTCCTCCTCCATGTCTCCTTCGGAATCCGGGCTTACGGCCTCCTCCGGGTTATGGGTGGTTGCCGTTCCCTCCTGCAGATCCTCAGATGGAAAGGCGATGCTGTCCTTTTTGGAGAGACCCTCCAGGATCTGATACTCTCCGGTCTCATCGTCATGCTCTCCCAGGAGCACCGTTCTCTTTTCCAGCCGGCCGTGCTCATCCTCGGCCCACACGTAGGGATCCGGGGTATCCGCATCCGCCACATAGCCGTCCATGAGCCAGATTCCCTTTTTCTGTTCCTCCTGGCCGTTATCCATCTCGATATACACGTGCTGGCCCAGCATCAGTCCCTCGGAGGATTCCAGCTCCACATAGAAGGGATAGGTGGTGGCCTGGCCGCTGTCAGAGCCGCCGTAGGCGTAGACGTAATTGTTCTCGGATTCCTGATCCGCTTCCATATCCACCATGCCCATGAGTCCCCGCCAGATCTGATCCTCATCCACCCGGGAGCGGATGATCACCGGGGTTCCGGGAACGATCAGACCCATGTCCACATCCTTCACCCGGCCCTTGATGCGGTAGGCCCCGGTGCTGAGGATGGTGATAAAGGCCGTCTCCTCATTGGTCCCGTATACGTCCATGCCCACATCGGTCATGTCGTCTTCCGCGCCGGCCAGCTGAGAGGTGTCGATCTTCTGGATGATGCCGTCGATCTCGCTGCGCACCTCCGTGTTGTTCACGGCTTCATTCAGCTTTTCAATCTGAGCCTCCCGGGTCTTCTGATCATAACTGTTCTTCTGGAGATTCATCCGGTTGGTTTCAATCTGGATCTGGTAGTCCAGCTGACTGTCCCGGGATGCCTTCCGTCTCTCCTTCTCCAGAGTATTGATCTGATTATTCAGGCTCATGGCCTCATTTTTCAGTCTGTCCAGCTCCAGCTGTGTTTCCTTTAAACTCTGCTGGATGCTGGAGAGATCGTAGTTAAATAAAACCTCCCCTTCCTTAACCTCCTGGCCCGGTTCCACATCCACTTCCTTTACCACTCTTCCGGATTCGATGTTTACCTTCAGAGTTTCCTGCGGTTCCACCACCCCGGCATAGCGGCCGGCGCCGCCCCCGGAAGATCCCAGGAGTTCCCCCAGGGAAGTCACATACACCACCGCTCCCGGAGGGGAATAATAGTTCTGATAGTAGTACCAGCCTCCGGCTCCCCCGACGGCCAGAACCACCAGAACTCCAAGGAGGATCAACACACGCTTTTTCATAGTGCCTCCAATCATAGGATTCGTCAGAAAGACTGCGGAACTTTCCGCGTCCGGGAAAATAATAGCATACCGAAGTACGCTTATCGTAAACTCTGCATTCTCCCCAGGAACAGGCCCGGAATCATCCGGACCGGTCCAGTATCATCTTAACAGATTTATAGGAAATTGAAAAGGAAAAGGGGATATTTTTTTCCAAACTTAAGAAATCTTAAGACCCGGGAGGGGAGAGCAGTTGGGGGAAACGCAATCCCTGCTTCGGAGACAAATGGGACTGTGGTCAGGGAGGGCCGATTTTCTCACTGTCTTTGTTTATTTGTCCCATTTAAGCCCCTTCATATTTTGACATTTGCTGTCAAATATGGTACAATAACAGGGCATGATTGGGAAAGGAACGATCACCTATGAAGACAGCAAGGAAATACCTGGCACCTCTCCTGCTCTCTCTCCTGGCAGTCCTGGCCGTCGGATGCGCCTCAGACCGGCAGGAGATAAGGAAGACTCTCACCGGAGAACTGAATCTTTTAAAAGAGATGGACACGGAGACGGGAAGCAGTACTCTGGTGTCCCTGGAAGGGAAAACCCCGGAAGAATCTGCCGAGATCAGCCAGATCTTTCCTCTCTTTTTCCAGGATTTTCGCTATAAGATCCTCTCCATTCACCTGGATCGGAAAGATAAGACCGCCACGGCGGATCTGCGCCTCACCACCCTGGACGGCTCTGCCCTGGCCCGGGATTATAAAAAGGCCTCCCTGGAAGAGCAGATCCTGGCTTCTGCCGGTGAAACCGGGGAAGAATCCCCCCTGCTGCAGGGCTACCGCACCCTCTATAACCTTCTGAAGGAGAACACCTACCCGGTCAAAAAGCTGGACACCACCGTATCCCTCCGCTATGAGGAGAAAAATAAGTCCTGGGAAATAATTCGTACAGACGCCCTGGAGGATGCTCTGGCGGGAGGGCTTCTTTCCTCCCTCTCCGACAGCGGCCTTCTGACTCCCGAGGAGACACTGACCGTCTATTTGAACACATTAAAAAAGATGGACCGGGACCAGATGAGTACATTTCTGGGCACCGATTCGGTCCGCTCCGACCTGGGAACGGCTCTTATGGACCAGTTGAAGGAGCACTTTGACTGGAAAATAACCAGCAGCTCGGTAAGCGGAATTACCGCAGAGATCAGTGTGGAAATCACCACCTTTGACAGCGAGGGCATATTGTCCGCTTATCAGGATAGTATTAAAGACTACCTGGACTCCCCCCAGGCGGTGATCGACGGACCGGAAAAGCGGGAAGAATACTGCCGTCAGGTTCTCCTGGAGCAGATAGAGTCCAATAAAAAGAAGACTGCCCGCACCGGAACCATCACCCTGGTCAACGACGGATCCGGCTGGCAGCCGCAGGATCTGGACTCGGAACTGGGAAGCCTGCTCTTCGGTCCCCTCTCGGACGCATCGATCCCATAAAAATAGAAGGGAGAATGAATGTTCCCCCTTCCAAAATTAATCTCTGTCCCGGAAGACCTCCTGGATCTCCGTGTACCCCTCGGCGATCAGCTGGTCCTTCTGAAACTTTTTGTTTTTCTTCATGACGGCGATGCTGACCTGTCTTCCGCTTTCCCTTTCCTTTTCTGCCTGAGCGAGGACTTTTATCAGCTTTTCCTGGGGCAGGTTCTTCTCGATCAGGTAAGCCTTCTTCTCCTTTTTCGAGGGGATTTCATACCCACGTTCCAGAAGCAGCATCACAATCCGCTCAAAGCCGATGGAGAGACCGCAGGCCGGTACATCGCTGCCGGTAAACCTGCCGATCATCTCGTCGTAGCGTCCGCCGCCCCCTACACTGGCGCCCAACTCGTCCATGGCGATCTCAAAGATGGGACCGGTATAGTAGCCCATGCCCCGCACCAGGGTGGGATCAAAGGCCATGGAAAAGTCTGCGGATCTGGAAGCCTCCACCGCCTTCATGATGGTGAGCAGGTTTTCCGTCACTTCCGGATCCAGGAATTCTCCCAGCTTTTCACCCAGACTGCGTACCCCTTCGGCATCTGAGTTTACCTCCCCGAAGATCTCCAGGCATTTATCGATACTCTCTTTTTTGAACCCTTCCTTTTCCAGCTCCCCGGCCACACCTTCCAGGCCGATCTTATCCATCTTGTCGAGGATGATGCAGACGGTTTCAAAGCTTTCTTCCGGGAAATGGCAGTACCGGATCAAAGCCCGGAGAATCTTCCTGTCGTTAATACGCACCGTAAAGCCGTGAAAGTCCAGCTTCCCCAGAAGGGTGGTGGTGGCCAGCACCAGCTCGATCTCCGCCAGGCAGGAGGGCTCCCCCAGGATGTCGATGTCGCACTGGGTGAACTGACGGAATCTTCCTCTCTGAGGACGGTCCGCCCTCCAGGCGGGTCCCATCTGCAAAGCCTTGAAAGGTGAAGGCAGTTCCCCGGCGTGGCAGGAATAGTACCGGGCCAGAGGGACGGTGAGATCGTATCGTAATCCTGAATCCACCAGATCGGCTTCCTCTTTCGCTTCCTCCAGCTTTAACTTCTCTCCCCGCTTTAAGATCTTAAAGATCAGCTTCTCGTTTTCTCCCCCCTGCCTGGACATCAGATTTTCGATGTGTTCCACCGCCGGTGTCTCAATGCTGGAAAAGCCAAAGGAACTGTAGGTTTCCCGGATCAGACTCATCACATGGCTGCGAATCTCCATCTCAGCGGGCAGGATATCTCTCATGCCGGTGACCGGCTTTTTCTTTAACGCCATCATACCTCCCTGTGTCTTTCCGCCGCTCCGGAGTGAACCACCCTCTGGAAAGCCAGAAAGACTTCCATGTCAAAATTTTTCACTTCCTCAATCATCAGCTCCATCACCGCATCCACGTCAAAGGCCCGGCGGTAGGGCCGGTCGGAACAGAGGGCCGCAAACACGTCGCAGACCCGTAAGATCCGGGCTCCGATGGGGATCTCTTCCCCCGCCTTGTTGGAGGGATACCCGGAGCCGTCATAGTTCTCATGGTGATAGAGGATGCTCTCCAGGATAAAGTCCGAGTACCCCTGGTCCTTTAACTCCTCGTATCCTAAAGTAGAGTGCATCCGCACGTACTTTAACTCCTCAATCACCAGGGGATCCCTCTCCTCCCCGTTGATGTAGCCGGTAAGCTTTAACTTGCCGATATCGTGGAGCATGCCGGCAACGGCCAGCTCATGGCACTGATCCTCCTCCAGCCCCAGCTCTTTTGCCAGAGCGTAGGCCAGGTTGGAGACCATCATGCCGTGGCTTAACTCCGCAGAGAGATCAAAGTCCAGGATTCTCTCTTTGGTCTTATTATCGTCTTCTTCGCCCAAAAGAATCCTCCTCTCCTAAAGCCAGGCAGCGATCCCCCTGCGCTTTCTCTCTATCATCTCATCGATGCGGGAGATGTAGGAGGATACATCCTTCACATTCTCCACCCGCTCGATTCTCTTTCCCCCGTCCAGCACAAACTTGCTGGAGGCTCCGGCTCCCACCCCCAGGATGTGCTGCTTCTCCTCCATGATCAGGATGTTGTAGAGCCCCTCTTTGTTTTCTTTAGCATAGCCCACGTTTTCAAAGTTGCCCTTCATGTTTTTCTGCCGGTACAGATAATAGGGCCGCAGCCCCATCTCTCCGGCTGTCTTTCCCGCCAGGTCCATGATCTCCTGGCTGTTTTCAAATGTCATCTCCCGGTATTCATCCCGAAAGATATTTAAGCGGGCTGCCCGTTTGACTGCCAGGGAATGGACGGTCAGACTCTCGGGGGAGAGTTTCCTTACCTCCTCCAGAGTGTGGGAGACTTTACCCGGATCCTCCCCGGGAAGGCCCACGATCAGATCCATGTTTATGTTGTCAAAACCCAGCTCCCGGGCCAACCTAAAGGCCCGCACCGTCTCCTCCACGCTGTGGCGCCGTCCGATCAGATCCAGGGTTTCCTGGTTCATGGTCTGGGGGTTGACGGAGATGCGGGTGACGGGGAATTCCTTTAGGGCTTTCAGCTTATCAGATGTAATGCTGTCGGGCCTTCCCGCCTCCACCGTGAATTCCGAAAGCCGGGAGAGATCAAAGACGGAAGAAAGCCCCGTAAAAAGCCTCCTGATCTGATCCGGCTCCAATGTGGTGGGGGTGCCCCCGCCCACATAGAGGGTATCCGGGGTCTTTCCTCCCATCATCTCTCCAACGGCCCGGATCTCTTTGCACAGGGCATCCAGGTACTCCTCCACCCGGGACTTCCACTT
>CAZJYM010000109.1:0-3816 GCA_964550245.1 uncultured Blautia sp.
CTGCTCTTATTCTTCTTTCCCCAGGCAGTAGCCCATAAACTCCTCCACCACATCCAGCACCGGTTCCGCCCAGAACTCGGCGCCGCCGTGATCCGCTCCTTTTAACAGGTAAAGCCGGACGTCCTTGCCGCATTTTTTCAGCTGCCGGTACAGGATCACGCTGCCCTCACAGTTTACGGTCCTGTCCTTGGTGCCGTGGAAGATCAGCACCGGGGGAATCACCGTCTCCTCGGTGATGTTGCACTCGGCGGAGAGTTTTCTCTTCAGATCCGGACGGTTCCGCAGATCCACATGGCCCATCACCATTCCCTCCGGGCTGTCCGCCTGGCAGTGCAGGACCTGGATGGGGTTGGAATCCTCCTTCATGACGGAGCAGCTTCCGTAGTAGTCGATGATGCCCTTCACATCGGCGCTCACACCCGGGTACAGGTTATCCGTCTCCTCGTCCTGACTCATGCCGGCAAACACCGCCGTATGTCCGCCGGAGGAATTTCCGGACATGACGATCTTCTCCGGATCCAAATGAAACTCCGCCGCATGCAGCCGCAGGAAGCGCACCGCATTGCGGGCATCCATGATCTGAGCCGGGAAGGAAGCGATGCCGCTGTGGCGGTACTCCACGATGGCCACCACAAAGCCTCTGCGCACCAGAGCCGCCGCATTGGCCACATCCGCGTAAACATACTGGGGGAACCAGGCGGAACCCTGCACGTACACCAGGCAGGGACAGATCATCTCCGGCTCATTCCTGGAAAAGGGAAAGAGGATCTGCAGATGCAGCTTAACCCCGTTTATCTCGGCATACTCCACGTCGTGGATGTAGTTGACGCCGATCTCATCTCCGGTGGTGGGAATCAGGTGAGATCCCTCCACCTCCTCGGTAAACTCCGGCATCTCCTCATAGGTCCATTCTTTGACTTCCATCACTTTTCTCCTTATCGTTTTCGTCTGCTTTTGTTTCATTGTTGCGGGCTTCCATCTTTGTCTTGACAATCTCCTTCCCGCACTTCACAATGACACTAAGCCCAGAAAACAGGAAGGAGGATCCGGATGAAAGAAGAAAACCCGGAAGAAATCTATGGGGATATCATTCAACTTCCCCACCACCAGTCCAAAACCCGCAAACACATGTCCCTCCATGACAGGGCCGCCCAGTTCGCCCCCTTTGCCGCCCTCTCCGGCTACGACGACATGGTTAAAGAAGAATCCCGGCTCACGGACAGGAGAACCTCCCTCTCGGACTGGGAGATGGAGGTGTTAAACCAGAAGCTGGAACTGATCTCCGATGCCCTTCAGGAGGGAAAACATCCCCTGATCAGCTTCACCTTCTTCCAGCGGGATAAAAGGAAGGAAGGGGGAAGTTATGTGACGCTCCGGGGCCTGGTCAAGACGCTGGATCTCACGGGCGGAAAGGTGATCCTCTTCGGATCGGAGGATCCGGATGACCGGAGATCTAAGCCCGTAGAGATCCCCCTGAAGGATGTGACGGACATTCAGGGGGAACTGGTGGAACCCTTAAATGAAATCTGATTCACTTTTCGCTCTCTTTTAAGATCTTCACCAGGCGGCTGGTTCCCAGACGGTCTGCCCCCAGACGGATAAACTCCTGGGCATCGGCAAAGCTTTTGATTCCGCCGGCCGCTTTGACCCGCACTCCGGGTCCCACATGCTCCTTTAAGAGGGCCACGTCCTCAAAGGTGGCCCCTCCACCGGCGAAGCCGGTGGAGGTCTTGATAAAGTCTGCTCCGGCTTCGGTCACGATGTGGCACATCTCGATCTTCTCCTCTTTGGTGAGAAGACAGGTCTCGATGATCACCTTCAGGATCTTCTCCCCGCAGACTTTTTTGATCTGCCGGATCTCCTCCAGAACATCATTATAGCGGCCTTCCTTTAAAAGCCCCACATGGATCACCATGTCGATCTCATCCGCTCCGTCCTCCAGGGCATCCCCGGTCTCAAAGACCTTGGTCCGGGTTGTGGAATAGCCGTTGGGAAAGCCGATCACGGTACAGATGGGAAGCTTTCCCTGCACATAGTCTGCCGCTTCCTTTACAAAGGCGGGAGGGATACAGGCGGAGGCGGCTCCGTAGCGGATCCCGTCGTCCAGGATCTGCCGGATCTCCTCAAAGGTACAGGACTGGGAGAGCAGGGTGTGATCCACCACTCTCATGATCTCTCTTTCCGTCATCACGGCCTTCCCCCTTTCTCCATACGGGCAATGACCCCGTCGATCAGTCTCTTAAAGTCCCGGGAGACTCTCTCACCGGTCTCCTGCACTTCCTTATGGGAGAGCTTCCCTCCCATCCCGGCAGCCAGGTTTGTGATGCAGGAAATGCCGCAGACCTCCATGCCCATGTGGTTGGCGGCCACGGCCTCGCAGGCGGTGCTCATTCCCACCGCATCCCCGCCCAGGATCCGGCACATGCGGATCTCTGCCGGGGTTTCATAGCTGGGCCCACTGAGCTGGATATAAACGCCCTCCTGAAGGGTAAGCCCCAGTTCGGCGGCCGCTTCCCGGACAACCTGGGAAAGAGCCGGGCTGTACACCTCGCTCATGTCCGGGAAGCGCTCCCCCAGATCCGCATCGTTTTTGCCAATGAGGGGATTGGGAACCCCCAGCAGGATATGATCCCGGATCAGCATCAGATCCCCGGGATGAAAGTTTTCATTGACTCCCCCCGCGGCATTGGTAAGGATCAGTTTCTCCGCCCCCAGAAGGCCCATGAGCCGGACGGGCATCACCACGTCCTTCACGGGGTATCCCTCGTAATAGTGGACTCTGCCCTGCATGATCACCATGGGGGTATCTCCGGCATAGCCAAATACAAAACGTCCCCGGTGGCCTTCCACGGTAGAAAGGGGAAAGCCTTCGATCTCCCCGTAGTCCACCGTGGCCTCCACGGTGATGGAATCCGCATAGTCCCCAAGGCCCGAGCCCAGTACTAACGCTGCCCTGGGTTTAAAATCCGTCTTTTTTCTTACGCTCTCAAGCGCTGCCCTTAACTTTTCCTCCACGGCTCTTACCCCCTTTTATCTTTTTCAATCAGCAGCCGCAGAGCCTCCACGCCCACCTGGATGGCACACTCCGTGTCATGGACCACCGGGTTATAAAGTCCCAGCTTCTCCCTCTCCTGGTTGGCCACCACCAGGAAGCAGGATCCGGCCCGTACCTTTAAGGCGCTGGCCGCCACAAAGATGGCCGCCGATTCCATCTCGGAGGCCAGGGTGCCCAGTCTCTTCCAGGCTTCCCACTTGTTCAGCAGCTCATAGCTCACCGGCTTGGTCTCCGGGGAGTGCTGACCAAAGAAGGAGTCCTTGCACTGAACCACCCCCACATGGGTGGGAAGTCCCAGGTTTTTCGAAGCCTCCACCAGGCAGGAGAGCACCTGATAGTCGGCCACCGCGGGAAACTCGATGGGAGCGTACTCCCGGCTGGTTCCCTCCATGCGCACCGCAGCGGTGGCGATGACCACGTCTCCGCTCTTGACATCCTCCTGCATGCCGCCGCAGGTGCCCACCCGCACAAAGGTGTCCGCCCCGGCCATCACCAGCTCCTCCAGGGCGATCACCGAGGAGGGACCTCCGATGCCGGTGGAGGTCACGCTCACCATCTCATCTCCCAGATATCCGGTGTAGGTGACAAACTCCCGGCTGTCGGCAATCAGTCTGGCATCGGTAAAGTGGGCCGCGATCTTTTCACAGCGCTTGGGATCCCCGGGAAGGATCACATACCGGCCCACGTCTCCCTTCCCCACCTGAGTGTGATACTGCTTGTCCGGGTTTTCCGAATAATTCTTCATCTCATCTCCTCCTTAA
>CAZJYM010000109.1:3916-6345 GCA_964550245.1 uncultured Blautia sp.
AAAGAGATGGTACAATATCCAGCTGGAACCCGGGGTTTGTAAAGGAAAGAGGAAAAAAGCATGATCAGAGTTCTGTTTGTCTGTCACGGCAACATCTGCAGGTCCACCATGGCGGAGAGCGTATTCACCCACATGGTCAGAGAGCGGGGAATCGCAGACCGGTTTGTCATCGACTCCTGCGCCACCAGCACCGAGGAGATCGGCAATCCTCCCCACTACGGCACGCTGGAAAAGCTGCGGGAGGTGGGCATCCCTTCGGTTCCCCACAGGGCCAGACAGATCCGCTGGAGCGATTACGATAAGTTTGACTACATCATCGGCATGGATACCTGGAACATCCGGAACTTAAAGAGGATGCTGCGGGGGGATCCCAGGCACAAGGTGTACAAGCTGCTCTCCTTTGCCGGATCGGAGCGGGACATAGCGGATCCCTGGTATACGGGGAACTTCGACGTGACTTATGACGACATCGTGGAGGGCCTGCTGGGCTTTCTTGATTATCTGGGCTTTAAAGACTGATTTGCAGGGCTTTTCATCCGCTGAAAGGCCCTTTTTCTTATGAGCTATCCCCCCTGTATTTGTATATTATTTAGATAATCCGTGTCGAAACGTGTCGAAAACATTTTCTTTACAGGGGGCCAGGCTTCGTCTATAATGTTCTTACAGGCACCACCCGGGCCGGGGGAGTGCGGCCGTTTTGGGGGGACTGCGGCCGCGGACCCGCCTTCCCGGGTGAGAACAGACGAAGAAAGGAAAAGCATATGAAGAAAAGAAAGGATTACAAGTTTTCTCCGGAACTGGAAAAGCTGGCAAAGCAGAGCTTTCCTCCCGAGTTCCGTCCCGTTGTTCTGGAGACCGGCAGCACCGGTCAGAAATCCCCCTCCATCATGGATGTTCCGCCCGGCAGAAAGAAGAAGGGCGACTGGGATGCGAATTCCCTGAACCGCTTTACGGATGAGCTCTGCCGGGAACTCTGCCGGACGGGGGGATTCTCCCCGGACATGATTGACCGGGTCTTCATCGATGAACCGCAGGTGTGCGCCGTCATCCTGATCAGCACCAGACAGTTTGGGAAAATCTGTCAGGGCTGCGGGATTTATGTGATGGATCTCTATAAGAACTATCTGGCCGGAGCTTCCATGAAGCAGATCGTGGACGCCGTTCTGGGTCAGCTTCAGTCCATGAAGACCATCGGTCTGACCGACAGGATGGCAAAGATGCGCACCTACGAAGGCGCCCGGGATTCCCTCTTTATCCGCGCCATCAGCCTGGAGCGCATCCGGGGGGCTGAGGACTGCATTATCTGTAAGAAGCTGGGGGATATCGCGCTGGTGGTCTATATGGATCTGGGATCCAGCGACACCGGCATCGTCAACATGAAGCTCCCCCTGGAGGTTGCCAGGTCCTGGGAGAAGGATCCGGATGAGCTGTTCCGGGAGGCACTTCTTAACACCTGCCGCAAGAATCCTCCCAGGATCTATCACTGGCTGAACATGATGCTGGACGAGAACTACGAAGGGGTAAACTTCATGGATCCCCTGAGTGAATATCAGCCCAGGAACACCATGCACGCGCTGTGCCTCAGCACCCTTAGCCGGGTCAACGGGGCGGTGGCCGTCTTCTTCCCCGGGGTGGCCAGAAGGATCTCCGAGCTTCTGGGTGGCAGCTTTTACATGGCTTTCACCAGCATCCACGAGGTGATGATCCACCGGGAAGGCAACCTGGAAGTGAGGGACATCCAGGAGATCCTCGCGGAGACCATGAAGAAGGCCACGCCGGATTCGGACGTGCTCTCCAGCAGCGTCTACCGCTACGACCAGGAAACGGAGATCTTCTCCATGGTAGCATAAAGATCATTACAAAAGGGACACCGGATACCCGGTGTCCCTTAATCTTTCCTACTTGCTCACTCCGCTCTTTTTTAAAAACTTCCCAATAGCGGATGGTGAGATGGAAATGTTGAACTTCTCGTAGATCATGTCGCAGATCTGCTGTCTGGTCTGATAGTTTCCCTTCTCCAGTTCTTCCAGAATCTCATCCTCCACATCGGCGATCTTGCTCTTTCTTCCGCCCCCGCCGATGGTAAAAATTTGTGCATAGTCCGGTTCGGTTTTTCGAAGCTCCTTGCGAAGACTCCGCACACTCCTGTCGCAGTACCCCGTCAGTTCCGTGATACGAACATTGTCAATGCCGGCAGCGATGAGGACCATGCTGAAAACCCGTTTGGCCAGCGTCTCCGGCATGTACCGGGTGAGAAACCGGATGGCTGCCTGCATGTTCTCCATGGACTTCTGGGATAATGCAGCCTCGTCCTCTCTATTTTTCTGTCTCATGATTTTGCTCCCTTCATGTATTGATATTTTATAATACCATGGTACAGCGGGCAGATTCAATAAGATTTTGCGATTTTTTTGTTAAAACTTTTTGCA
>CAZJYM010000109.1:6445-9560 GCA_964550245.1 uncultured Blautia sp.
TCCGGCAGCCAGATATGCACCAGCTCGATGCGCTTCCTGTCCACCTCATCCACCACCAGGCGGATGCCGTTGTCCAGGCTTACCGACTCCCCGTGAGCCGGCAGGGAATCCAGCTGTTCAATGATGTATCCTCCTATGGAGTCATAATCCTCCGACTCCAGATCAATTCCCAGGGCCTCATTGATGTCGTCCAGCTTGGCGGAACCCAGGGCCACATACTCTCTGCCCGGCTGGATCTCCCGGATCTCCTCCTCCTCGTCCGCATCGTACTCATCCCGGATCTCTCCCACAATCTCCTCCAGGAGATCCTCCAGGGTGACCAGTCCGGCGGTGGAGCCGTACTCATCCAGGACAATGGCCAGATTTACCGAGGCCTTTCTCATCTCCAGCATCAGATCCGCCGTGCCCTTGTGCTCGTAGGTAAAATAGGGCTCCCGCAGGATCTCCCGGATGGAGAACTCTTTGTCCCGGGGATAGAGAAGCAGATCCTTCATGTTGATGATGCCGATCACGTTGTCGGTATCGTGTTCGTAAACCGGGAAGCGGGTGTGCATGTCCTCCTTGAAGGTTTCCATCAGCTCCTCATAGGTGCTGTCCACATCCAGCAGCGTCATGTCGATCCGGGGGATCATCACGTCCCGGGCGGTGGAGTCTCCAAAATCAAACACGTTGTAGATCATCTGCTTTTCTTCCCGTTCGATGACGCCCTCCTCCTGGCTCACGTTGACGATGGTCCGCAGTTCATGTTCGGTCATGGAACGGGCCTTGTCGTTGGGATCCACCCGCAGCAGCATCATCACCGCCCCGGAGAGCTTGTCGATCACAAAGATCACCGGTGTGAGAATCGTCATCAGGGCATAGATCACCCGGGCGTAGGAAAGGGCCATCTTCTCCGCGTGAATGGTGGCCAGCGTCTTGGGGGTAATCTCCCCGAAGAGAAGAATGATCAGCGTGAGGAAGCCGGTGGCCAGCCCCACGTAGGCATTTCCCAGCACCTGGATGGTCAGGGTGGTCATCAGGGCCGAAGCCGCCATGTTGACCACGTTGTTCCCGATGAGAATGGTGCTGAGCATCTTGCTGGAATTGGATATCACCTTTTCCAGGATCGCCGCGTTTTTGTTTCCCTGCTCCTTCAGGGACTGGACACGGATTCTGTTCACCGTAGTCATGGAAGTCTCCGCAGAGGAGAAAAATGCTGACAGGGCGGCCAGAACCACAATACCCGCCGCCTGTATGGGAACACTTGAGTCCAAAACAATCTTCAACTCCTTTTGTAATGAAACAAACCCCTGTGAACTCTTAGATCAATTGTACCACACAATACCGGATTTGTCTTGCCTTACTTGAAAAGGAATCAGCGCAGGTTTCTGGATCTCTCCTTTAACTTCCTGTAGCGGGAAGGGGGAACCCCCATCCGGGCCTTGAACACCCTGGTGAAATGAGGGGTGTCAAAGAAACCGGTGGCAGCGGCCACCTCCTGGATGGGCATCCGGCTGCCCGCCAGATAGTCGCAGGCGTTTTTCAGCCGCACCTCCTGCAGGTACTCGCAGAACTTCCAGCCGGTCTCCTTTTTAAAGAGGACGGACACATAGGACTTGCTGAGATACACCGTATCCGCCGCCCTGGCAAGAGAGACTCTCTCCCAGTAGTGCTCCTCGATAAACTGAATGAGCTTCTGGACGGGAAGGGAGAAGAAGGCGGCGGTTTCCGATCCCCCCAGTCTTCCCGGCCAGTCCACCGTCTTTCCGTGGTGCCTGAATATTTTCAGCATGCTCTCGTCCGCCTCATCAAGGTATTCGTGCTGCAGGAGATAGGCTCTGGCCCGGCGCAGGACTTTATCCAGCTCCTCCAGACTGATGTCCGGTTTGATGATGATGCGGTTGGCCCCAAGCTCCATGGCCCTGGAGGCGGTGGGGATTTCATAAACCGTGGTTAAGAGGACCTTGTAGGAAGTATTCCTGCGCTTTACCAGCTCTGAAAGCAGTTCCAGCCCGTTCATGGCGGGCATCTGGGTGTCGATGAAGAGCACATCCGCCTGATTTTGCACGATGTAGTTGAAGGCCCTCCTCCCGTTGGAAAAGGCCATCACATAATACTCCTCCCCAAGCCTCTCAATCAGGCTTTTCAGCCACTGCCTCGTAATCCTGTCGTCCTCCACAATTACAACTCTCATGGTATTCTCCCTGTTTTGGTGCCGGTTTTCGGTTTCGTCCGCCCTCCCGGGCGGTTCGATATTAACTGGGACCATAATGCCGGAAATATTTACAACAAGAATATAATACCACTTGCTTTCTAATATGAAAAATACTATAATTCTATTGTTTTAATAGGTAAAATCATATAAGAGAAGAAAAAAGGGAGGAGGAAGCCCCATGACGATCAGACACATCCGGATTTTTTACACGGTCTGCGAAAACAACTACAACATCACCAAAGCCGCCAAAGCTCTGCACATGAGCCAGCCCTCGGTGAGTTCCGCCGTCTCCGAGCTGGAGGAACACTACGGGGTAACCCTCTTTGACCGCATGGGCAGGAGGCTGAAGATCACGGAGGCGGGGCTGCGGCTGCGGGAATACTCATCCTACATTCTCTCCCTCTTTGACAAGCTGGAGTGGGTCATGAGAAACTGGGAGTCCTCCGGCACCCTGCGCATCGGCTCCAGCATCACCATCGGATCCCTGTTTCTTCCCAACTATGTAAAGGCCTACTCCCAGAAGTACCCCAGGACGGACCTGCGGGTGGAAGTAGGTCCCTCCCAGCAGCTGGAACAGAAGATCCTCAACAACACCCTGGACTTCGTCCTCAGCGAAGGCACCGTGCAGTCTCCCTCCCTGATCAGCGAGGAGTACATGGAGGATTCCCTGACGGTGATCGTCCCGGAGGAGTTTGGCTATGAACCCTGGGAGACCATCTCTCAGGAGGAGTTTCAGAGACAGAAGTTTCTTCTGCGGGAACGGGGCAGCGGTACCCGGGAGGCCTTTGACCGGGAGGTGGAAAAGGCGGGGATCTCCGTCACCCCCATCTGGGAGGCCATGAGCACCACTGCCCTGGTAAACGCGGTGCACAACGGCCTGGGAATCGCCGTGATCCCCAGCCGGAGAGCATTAAGCCCCAT
>CAZJYM010000110.1:0-9497 GCA_964550245.1 uncultured Blautia sp.
ATTATAGCATCCCTCTATATCTCTGTAAAGGAACACCTCTGCCGGATCTGGGAGGTGATGATATCATAGATCACCGTGCCGTCCGGCAGATCCGTTCTCTCAAAGGTCACATCGCTGCCCTGGAACTTCTTTTTCACATACTCCTCCGGATCGTTCAGTTTAACTTCCTCCACAAACACGTCCCGCATCTGATTGCCCGGGCATTTGTTGAAGATTTCCCAGATCACTTCATATTCCTTCATGGGATCCGTCCTTTCCGGCCCTGGGGCCTCCTTTTCTCTTTCCCAATCATTATAAAGATTCTACGAATTTTTGTCAAAAGCAATTGCGCTTTCACCGATAATGGCGTATCATGAAAAAACCAAGATGAGCAAAGGAGAGAGACATCATGCAGCTGTTAAAGGAACGCATTCTGAAGGACGGCATTGTGAAACCCGGCAACATCCTCAAGGTGGACAGCTTTTTAAACCACCAGATGGACATCGATCTCATCAATGAGATCGGAAAGGAATTCAAGGCCCGTTTCTCAGACTGTCCCGTCACGAAAATTGTGACCATTGAAGCCTCCGGCATCGGAATCGCCTGCATCACCGCCCAGTACTTCCACGTGCCCGTGATCTTTGCCAAAAAGACTCAGACTCTGAACCTGGACGGGGAAGTGTACCGGACCCGGGTGGAATCCTTCACCCACAAACGAACCTACGACGTGGTCCTCTCCAAAAAATTCCTCAAGGCTCCGGACCACGTGCTTCTCATCGACGACTTTCTGGCCAACGGCTGCGCCCTCATGGGACTCATTGACATCGTAAGCCAGGCCGGAGCCACCCTGGAAGGAGCCGGCGTGGTGATTGAAAAGGGATTTCAACCGGGAGGCGCCAACATCCGCAGCATGGGGGTGCGTCTGGAGTCCCTGGCCATCATCGATTCCATGTCGGATCACTCTCTCACCTTCCGCTAGGGAAAGCCCTGTAAAAGCAACTGCCGCCAAAGCGAAATTTGACGGCAGTTTTTTTGCTTATTCCTGGGGAGGGCTCTCCTCCTCCCCCAGCTTTTGATAGTTGTCCGCATCCACCAGCACGCCGGTACAGGTCCGGGTGGGAATGATCTTTAACCCGTTGTCGTACTGGGAATAGTCGCTCACATCCGGCTTGTCTCCCCCAATCAGGGTATCCGCCATCTCCACCGCAGCCTCCGCCAGTTCCTTCCGGTCCAGGTACACGCTGCAGGAAAGCCATCCGTTGGTAAATCCCCTGGGATCCTCCGGGGAGAAGTCAAAACCGGTGATGACCGGCCAGTCTTCTCCGAAGGGCGAGACGCCTTCCGCCCGCAGGCCCTGATACACCGCCTCGGAAGCCTCCAGAAAGCCGGTGCAGATGATATCCGGTCTTCCCCCGTCCGGGTAGTAAGTGTTCAGGATCTCTCTCATCCTGGTCTTCACCGCCTCGCTGTCACAGTCCAGGGTTCCCGTCTCCTCAAAGGAGAGCTGTCCGGAGGTGCACACCAGGGTGCCGTCCTCCAGGTAGGGATCCAGAACCTCCTTCACCCCGTTAAAGAAAAACAGGGCGTCCAGATCATCGGTGGAACCCATGAAGAATTCAATGCTGCAGCTGTCATGGGAAATTTTCCGTCTTTTAAGCTCTCCCCTCTTTTCAATCTCCTCTCCCACCATCCGGCCCATGGCCCGATGGTCGAAGGTCACATAGTAATCCAGATCCTCGGTGTTTCTCACCAGTTCATCCACGTCAAACACGGGGATCCCCGCTTCTCCCACTTTTGTCAGCACATCCGTCATGGCATAGACATCCGCCGGCAGGAGAATCATGGCGGAAGGGTCCTCCTCCAGATGGGATTCCATCTGAGAAATCTGCACCAGGGCATCTCCCCCGGCATCCTCCGTCACCACCTGGTAATTCTTTTCCTCCAGAAGAGCCTTCAGGTTCTCCCCGTCGCTCCTGGCAGGCTCCTTCTCCCCGTCGGGCAGAAGAACCACCACCGTACCCTGGCTCTCCTCCTCTTCGGTTTTGGGAGGGGCTTCCTCCTCCTCCAAAGCCTGCTCTTCGGACTGCGTCTCCTCCGGCTGCTCCTCCTGTTCCGTCTGCGGTTTGTTTTCGGTCTTCTCCCCGGATCCCCCGGTTCCGCATCCCGCAAGCGTAACGGCAAGAAAAGTGATTCCCAGCAGAATTCCCCCGGTTTTTCTCCTCATACTCCCATCCTCTCGCTTCTTAGATTCCTTTATATTCTCTGGCTATTCTCTTCAGATAATCCCGGTAGGCCGCGGCCGCCTTCTTGGGCTTGATGATGTACACATCCCGGTCCATGGAGGCCAGCCAGCCGTAAAAGGCGGGGGTGCTCCGAAGAGGGATCACCAGAATGAAATTTCCGTATCCTTTATCCTTATATTCTCCTTCATCTCCGAAATATTCCCGGATTTCCTTTTCCCTTCTCAAACTGCACAGCAGGCGCATCTTCTTCTCTTCCCCCGCGGGTTTCTCCTGGAACTCCCCTTCCGAAAAGACCTCCTCAATCGGGCTTTCTTCCTTTTCCTCAGACGCCTGTGTCTCCTCTTCCCTTTCTTTTTCCTGAATCTCCCGGACTGGCATCTCCCGGGCAGGTTCCTCCTGCAAAGATGCCTCCTCCTGTCCGGCCTTCAGGCTGTCTTTCCATTCCTGTAAGGGTCCCATGTCCGCCAGATAGTATCCGCCGGGCCGGCCCCTTTTGTAGCGCACATCCATGCCGAAAGCTCTAAGTGCCTCAAAATCATCATAAATGCTCTTCCGTTCCGCCGAAATGCCGCATTCTGCCAGCTGCCCAAGAATCTCCTGCATGGTCACTGCCCGATCCTCCCCAGTATCAAGCAGCATTTTCACCAAAAATAGAATCTTTGCCTTCTGATTATGCGATTTTGCCATACCGTACCCCTTATTTTCCCTTTACCATTCACTGACCTCACACTTTATCCTTTTTTTCTGCGTTAACGTCCATTCTCTTATGAGTGCGCACAACGGGGAAATCCCCGCGCATCAGGCAAATATTCGGTGATTCGATTCTCCCCGGGTGAAAGGAAACGGCAGAAGTGTCTGCCGTTTCCCGTCAAAGATCCCATCAGAGAAAAAGAAAGGTGTCAAAAGCGGGTCTGCTTTCGGCACCTTCAAGCTCTACCTCTTATTCAGCCGGCTCAAATTCCTCCTTACCGGCTCCGCAAATGGGGCAGACCCAGTCGTCGGGAATGTCCTCAAATGCTGTACCAGGCTCGATACCGTTATCCGGATCTCCCACCTCCGGATCATACTCGTAGCCGCATGGCCCACAGACATATTTTTGCATTCAATCTCTCCCTTCCACTTAAATTTTTCCTCTTCCCCTGAGGTATATGGGTATTATACTGTCTGCCTCCGGTGAATGCAAGTACTATTTCACAAACCTGTGAAAGACATAATCGTTGGCCTCCCGCTCCTCCCGGTCCTCTAAAGGTGCAAGGGTTACGTCCAGTCCGTACTTTTTCTGCAGGGCCTTCAGTATGAGAAAATCAGCCAGTTCCGGGTTTTTGGGAAGCAGCGGTCCGTGCAGGTAGGTCCCGATCACGTTGCGGTAGACCACACCCTCCACCCCCGACTTTCCGTCGTTTCCGAAGCCGGAGAGCACCCGTCCAAGAGGAGTGTTGTCCCCGATAAAGGTGCGTCCCCCGTGGTTTTCAAAGCCCACCACCGGCATGTCAAAGAGGTCGCTTTGGAGAACAATGTTGCCGATCAGTCTTCCCTCACCCTGTTCGGTGTAGAGATCCACCAGCTCCAGCCCGGGAATGGTTCCCTGTTCCGTCCTGTAATACTTCCCCAGCAGCTGGTATCCCCCGCAGATGGCGATCACCACCCCGTCGGATTCCACATACTCCTTGAAAGCCTGCCGGATCTCCCGAAGCTTCGTACACACCAGCATCTGCTCCCGGTCGGATCCTCCTCCCAGCAGTACGATGTCCAGCTTACCAAAGTCGATGGGATCGTTTAACTCGAACGGCAGCACTTCCGCCTCAATCCCTCTCCAGAGGCAGCGCTTCATCAGGCACTGGATGTTTCCCCGGTCCCCGTAAAGGTTCAGAAGGTCCGGATAGAGATGTCCGATGGTTATCTTCATTTCCCTTCCCCCTCCAGCTTCTTAAGGATCACTCTGGTACTGAAAAGCGCCGTGTAGTTCACCAGCACGTAGAGATTGCCCGTTCCGTCTCCCACCCGGTCTAAAACAGCCTTCTCCACATCGGCTTCCAGGATGGAGGGGATGTCCACGTATTTAAGACGCAGCCGCATGTCCTGGCAGCGGATGCCGCTTACGGTCACCGACCTGACGCTCTCCTCTCCAAATCTGTCAAAGTCCACATCCCAGAGCCAGGAGATGTCCGTGCCGTCCTGGGCGTTGTCGTTGATGGCGATGATCACATCCTTGGGAGATGTATCCTGCATCACGGCGGTGATGTTCTGGTTAAAGCCCGCGGGATTCTTGGCCAGGTTTAGGATTACCCGGGCTCCCCGGATCTTAAAAGTTTCCATACGTCCGTTTTCCGGGTGAAATTTCGCCAGCATCCCGTTAAAGTGCTCCCCGGAAAAGCCCAGGGAACGAAGAGCCGCATAGGCCGCCAGAATGTTGTACACGTTATAAAATCCCCGAAATCCCGAACGGATCACTTTTTCTCCCACCCGGAAGGAGATATTTCCCTGGGCTTTCACATCCACGGCGTCAAAGTCCAGTTTTGGACGGGCAAACCCGCACCGGGGACAGTAGTAATCCCCCAGCTGGCTGTAGTGATAAAACCGGTATGTCAGTTTTTCCCCGCAGCACTTGCAGAAGCGTCCCTCCCGGATCTCCGCGGTGGAGGTTTTCATCACCGGTTTGGAAATCCCATAGGCCACGTATTCATTGCCGCTGTCCTTAACCAGGTAGGCGGACAGGGCATCGTCCCCGTTTACAATCACCTTCATCTCCGGACGGGTGCGGATCATCTCCTCCAGGATGTTCATGGTGATGTCGATCTCCCCGTACCGGTCCAGCTGATCCCGGAAAAGGTTGGTAAGCACCATCATGCCGGGACGGATGGCCGGAAACACATGGCGGGTGGAGGCCTCATCCACCTCGATGCAGGCATAGTCCGCATCCAGGTGGCCGTTTAAGCCGGCTGATAAGGCAAAGGCCGCCGCCACCCCGTTAAGCATGTTGGAACCGGTGTGGTTGCACACCACCTTCTGGCCTTCCGCCTCCAGAGCGGCACAGAGCAGGTTGTTGGTGGTGGTCTTGCCGTTGGTGCCGCAGACCACGATGATCCCTTTTCTCACCTCCTGGGATAATTCCTCCAGGAGGGCCGGATCAATCTTCAAGGCGATCTTTCCCGCCCAGGTGACTCCCTGGCGTCCCAAAAGCCTGCAAAGAGTCCCCGTCACCCTGGCAGCCAGGACCGCTGCCATTAACCGTATCTTCATCACTGCTCCTCCTGGAGATCCGCCGGGGTGAGCACATCGGTGCAGACGGTGGCAACCCCTGCAGCCAGAAGCTGCCTGGCTTTCAGTTCGTCATTGACCGTGTAGACCATCACCGGAAGGTTGTGTTTGTCAAACAGTTCCTGTGCCTGCCGGCTCCACCACTCTTCGCTGATGGAAACCCCGCTGATTCCGTTCTCCTCGCAGAATACCGCCGCCTCTTCCATCTCCTCCAAAGTTACTTCCTCCCAGAAGGAGTAGAGAAAGGCGGGAAAATCATACACAGAGGAGAGGCCTTCATACATCTCCTGATTGTAGACCTCCGGGATCACCCGGGAAAGGGCGGCCTCGCACCCGGCAGAGCGGGCGGTTTCCACAATGCCGGTAAAGTCCTCCACGGTGTTGTCAAAGTTTCGGGTGGAATAGTTCTTGCTGTCCAGGATTACATAAGCCTCCGGGGAATCCATGAGCAGGTTGAAGAGGTTTTCCAGGCTTAAAGGCGTGTATTCCCCGAAAAGAGGGGATCCTAAAAACTGTTCCGCGCTCAGCACCTTTTTCTTCTTTCCCTTCCACTGTCCCCTGGGCTTCTGCCACTTGTGGCGGCATACCCAGACCTGATCGGAGGTCTGGGCCAGATCCACCTCAAACATGCGGCATCCCTGTTTGTAGTAATGTTCAAAGCCTTCCCGGCTGTTGAGATAGGTTCTGTCATCCAGAGAGCCCAGGGCATGCATGCTCACCGGGTAGTCCTGCCAGGGAAAGGCCTGTCTGGTACTGTGAAGATACCAGAAGAAGCCTCCCAGGGCGGCTGCCGTCAGGATCTCCGCGGCGATGAGTCCGGCAAGGACTTTTTTCTGTCCGGGGCTTCTCTTTTTCATCGGTTCTCCTTCATGAATCTCTCAATGTCCTCCACGGTTTTGGGGATTCCCGCCGTCAGCACCTCACATCCGTCCTCTGTCACCACCAGGGTGTCCTCGATGCGGATGCCGATACCCAGCTCCTCAAAGTAGAGGCCCGGCTCCAGGGTGAAGACCATGTCGGGCTCCAGGATGGCCTTATCATTCCCCACATCGTGAGTGTAAAGCCCGATAAAGTGGCCGGAGCCGTGGAAGTAGAAGCGGCTGATCTCCTCCGGCTTCTGAATCATGCCCAGACGGATCAGCTCCCGGGCCATCACTTCTTTACTCAGCTCCTGGAGTTCATTCTTGGGCTGACCGGGACGGCTGTGTTCGATGGCCGCATCCAGACCTTTCAGGACCACGTTGTAGAGCTCTTTCTGTCTGGGGGTAAAGACACCGTTTACCGGGAAGGTTCTGCTCACATCGGAGCCGTAGTGTCCCCACTCCGCTCCCAGATCAAAGAGCACCAGATCCCCGTCCTCCATCAGCCGGTCGTTGGCCACGTAGTGCATGATGCAGGCATTCTTTCCCGAGGCGGCAATGGTGGGGAAGGCATGTCCCGCATTGCGGCTCTTCAAGATGAAGTCAAAGTAGGCCTCGATTTCATACTCGTGCATCCCCGGGTGCAGATGGGAGAGGATGTTTTTTACTCCCTCGGTGGTTACGGCACAGGCCTGCCGGTGAAGATCAATCTCCTCTTTTGTCTTTACCTGCCGCATCAGGGCCAGATCCTTAAAAGTGTTGTGAACCTGCAGGTAAGGATGGGCCTGCAGGACTTTGGCGGCAAACTCCTGGGCGGGATTTCTCTCCAGGCTTCCCTCCCAGTTGGCGATGTCCACGTACAGGTGCTCCATGCCGTAGCGGTTGCCGGAAAAAGGAAGCCTCTCCTCAAACCGCTCCAGATACTCCACGTTTTCCATGCCCGTATCCGCCTTCACCGTCTCCGCATCGTAGGAGATTCCCTGCCAGCGGGCCATGTGTTCATCCGGATGGGGGATGAAAAGGGTTTCCCGGTAAGTGCCGCCTGATTTGACGGCCATAAACACCGCACCGGGCTGATCAAAGCCTGTCAGATAGTAAAAGTTGGCATAGGGGGTAAAGGGAAACATCTGATCTCCCCGGTCCTCCTTCTCCTTTCCTGAAAATACAAATCCTGCGGAGTTGTCCTCCAGCAGATCCCTGTAAAGCGCCCGTCTGGACGCATGAAATTCACGGCTAATCATAGAATGCTTTCTCGCTCTCCTTATTTCAGATCTGACAGCCCCCAAAGAGGGCCGCCGCTTTCATTCTACGATACTTCTCCCGTTTTATCAACAGAAAATTCAGACCCGTAGAGGATCCTTCCGGTAGAGCAGCCTCCCGGTTGTAAACACTTCCCGTTCAAGAGTGGGGATTTCCTTACGTTTGTTGAAACTACTGACAGTTCCCAGAAGAATGTCCACGGGATGGCGTTTGATCTCCCGCACAGCCCTGTATGCCCGGGCAGCCTCCCCGACAATGTCTTTCACCTGATCAGAGACCACCAGGAAAAAATCCAGGTCACTGTCCTCCCCGAAGGTTCCCGCCGCAGCGGAACCAAACAGGTATATTTCCACCGGATCCAGTTCCTTAATCCAGCTGTCCCGCATCTGCCTGATTTCTTCCTCCGGCACGGCTTTCACCTCCCCTGCAAAAAGCTTACCGGATAGAGAGAGAAAAGTCAATGATGAATTGTATAAAAATTCTGAGCATATCTTTCCTGTTGACAAAAGATAATCCATGATATAGGATGTTATCAAAAAATGAGGTGAATCACATGGAAGAACAGACAAACAGAAGCATTGAAGAGATTGAAGAGGAGATCCTGCGGATTAACCGGGAATATCAGGAGAAAATTCGCAGAGGGCTTCAGGATCCGGATCACTTCCTGAAGCTTTCCGAGATCGAAAGGTTGGGAAGGGAGCTCTCCATTCAGACTCAGAATCTCTATCTTGAAGAGACGGCTGTTCTCCTGCGGGAGGCAGATGAGGAGAGGCTCCTTCGTAAAAAAAAACCGAATACCGGAAGCGGGGAATCAACCTCACCCCCTCCCAGCTTGAATCCCGAAAAATCCTGACCTTAAACGGGCCGGTGCCCATCCTCCGCCGGAGACTGCGCCCCGTGGATCCGGCCAGCCGGGAGCTCCTCCAGAAGGCAGAAGGGGTGAAAAGCATTGCTCCCCTGGACTGTGCCCTGGGCATTGACCGGCTTCCCTTCAAGCTCTCGGCCGGTGTCATGGCGGAGTGCGCCTACCAGGCTCAGGACCAGATCTCCTTTCAGAGGGCCGAGGAGATGATTTATAAGAGGCTTCACATCTCGGTGGATGACGATACCCTGCGAAAGGCCGCCGCCTGTATCGGAAAAGCGGTCTTTGAGGAAGACTGCCAAAGAGCGGAAGAAGACTGGAAGGCTTTCTCCGGAAAACTCCTTCCAAAGAACCCGGGCACCCTCTACGTGGCTCTGGAATCCGGGGAGATCAGCACCCGCACACCCGAAAAGATGGAAATCAGACTGGGAACCGTCTTTTCCAGTGAAAACATCCGCAGCAAAGAGTATGTAGGCTGTATGGGCCCCCTCTCCCAGTTTAAAAAGCAGATCCTCTCCGCCGCCCTCCGAAAGGGATACGGAACATTCCAGACCACCGTGGTGCTCAGTGACGGTTCGGAGTGGATCCCCGGTCTGAAGGAAGAACTTTTTGGAGAAGCCGTGCTGATCCTGGAAAGGCTGAAGCAGGGCTGCTGGAGGGAAGTCCTGCAGAAGCGCTTCCGTCCGGGCGGCATACGCTGGGAAGCTGAAACGGCCCAGTATCTGATCACTCTCATCTCCAAGAAGGAGAGCGGTCTGTGGCAGTCCGAGGTGGTAGAGAAAATTTCTGAAATGTTTGAATGTTAAACCCCTTCCTCACAAAGTGAAGACAGAACACTACAGAAGCTCATGACTAATCACGCCTCATGACGGGATGTAGTTTTGCTCTGTTCCCTCTTTTTAAAGCAAAAAAGTTTCCAAAAGTGTTGCTTTTCCCGGGCTCTTATGGTATGATTTTTCCAAAGAGGACAGGAGGACTTTTGGAAATGAAAAACAGCTTGATGCTTCCCCTCGGGATCGAAAATTTCGAAGAGAT
>CAZJYM010000111.1:0-7627 GCA_964550245.1 uncultured Blautia sp.
CCGAAGTACATATGGGAGAATACGGCCTTAAAGGAGGAATCCTCCGGGGAACAGGCGTAGACTCCAAAGGAGACCTCATCTTGGGCCTCCCACAGGTGACAGATCCGCATCTGCGTAAAATCCATCCCGTCTTCGGAGCACTCCAGGCAGAAGTCATCCTCCCGGCGGCTTAAGGTATACCACATGCTCTTTACCGAAGAGGGGATGCTGGTGGTAGCCCAGTCCGAGTATCCGTGGTTGGTCACCACGCTGCCCAGACGGGCGAAGGATTCATTCTCATACTCGATGGAGGCCTTCAGCCAGTTCTCGCTGTTTTGATAGAGCACCACCCCGCACTGGTCAAAGCGGTGATGGGAGTCAAACTCAGTCTGCACCCGGAAGGAAAAGTACTTCTCCCGGGTGGTCATCTGCAGAACCGGGGCATTGTCGTTTCGGAAGTGGTAGTAGGTCCGCTGCCACAGATCCGTGCGGGGCCGGGTCACCACCTCAATCCTGTCCTCTTCCATGGTGCAGGACAGGGGTTCCCGGGTCCACACCAGGTTTTTCACGTCAAACATCTCTTCTCCTCCTGGGTTTAAGCCTTCAGGGATTCCGCCTCATCCATCCACAGCCGCATGCTGGCGTCATCGGGCATGCGCAGATCCCCTCTGGGAGAAACCGCCACGCTTCCCACCTTGGGACCGTCGGGAAGACAGGACCTCTTAAACTGCTGGGTAAAGAATCTCCGGTAAAACACCTTCAGCCACTGAAGGATCACCCCGTTTGGATACTCATCCTGGAAGGCGATTCTGGCCAGACGGTAAATCTTGGCCGGGGGGAAGGTCCAGCGCAGCATGTAGTACAAAAAGAAGTCGTGAAGCTCGTAGGGGCCCACCAGATCCTCGGTTTTCTGGGAGATCTCCCCATCCTTTGGAGGAAGAAGCTCGGGGCTTACCGGGGTATCCAGAATGTCCCCCAGCACCCGGGAGAGCTCTTCATCCCCGCAGGTATCCGCGTAATAGCGCACCAGATGGCGCACCAGCGTCTTGGGCACGGACGCATTCACCCCATACATGGACATGTGATCCCCGTTGTAGGTGGCCCAGCCCAGAGCCAGCTCGGAGAGATCCCCGGTGCCGATGACGATTCCGTTTCTCTGGTTGGCCAGGTCCATCAGGATCTGGGTTCGCTCCCGGGCCTGAGCGTTTTCATAGGTCACATCCTGCCGGGACTGATCCTGACCGATATCCCGGAAGTGTACATTCACCGCTTCCCGGATATCTATCTCCATAAAGTCGGTTCCCAGACAGCGGCTTAGCGCACAGGCATTCTGGTAGGTGCGGTCGCTGGTGCCAAAGCAGGGCATGGTGACGGCGAGGATCCCCTTGCGGGAAAGATGCAGGGCGTCAAAGGCCCGGACCGTAACCAGCAGTGCCAAAGTAGAATCCAGTCCCCCGGAAAGCCCGATCACGGCGTGAGTGCAGCTCAGGTGATACAGCCGCTTTCGAAGGCCTACGGACTGGATGTTTAAGATCTCCTCGCAGCGGTGATCCCGCTCTTCCCGGACTCCGGGAACGAAGGGTCTGGAAGAAAACGGCCTGGAAAGTTGGGTCTCCTCCATGTTTAACATGAACTCGATCTGGTGGTAGTACTGTCCCCCGTCGGGAGCCGGCACAAAGGTGTTCATCCTTCTGCGCTCCGCCTCCAGCCGGTTCACATCCACCTCCGCGTAGAGAATGCCGTTCTCAAAGCGTCTGCTCTCTCCCAGGAGGGTTCCGTTTTCCGCAATCAGGTTCTGGCCGCCGTAGACCACGTCCTGGGTGGACTCTCCCTCCCCGGCCGCGGCATACACGTATCCGCACACCAGCCGGGCAGACTGGCCCGTGACCAGATCTCTGCGGTAGGCGTCCTTGGCAATCCCCTCATCGCTGGCGGAGAGATTTACGATCAGGCTGGCGCCGTGAAGGGCATGGGAGACGCTGGGGGGATCCGGCACCCACAGATCCTCGCAGATCTCGGCGGAAACCCGGAGTCTGGGCATGGAGATGCAGGTAAAGATCATGTGTTCGCTGATGGGAACCTCATAGTTTTCCATGGGGATGGAGAGCTCCTCTTCCTCCTCATCCAGATCCTCCGAGGTGCCCAGGCGGATCCGCTTTTTATCCCCGGGCTCGTACTGAACCCAGCGGCCTCCGCCGATCAGGGCTCTGCCGCCGCTCTCCAGCTCTTCCTCCAGAAAGTCCGGCACGTCCAGGGTGGTCTGTTCCATCGGGCCGGCCAGAATACCGGTTCCGTCCTCTCTGCCCAGGGTTACGGTGCCGTCCACCCCCCTGCCGGAGGCAAAGTAGCGGGTCTCATAGAATTCATTGTATCCGGGGATGTGCACCTTGGGAATAAATCCCAGGATCTCTCCCCGGGAGATGGCTGCCGCCACGTTGTAGAGTTTTCCCCGGTACTCCAGGGGAAGCCCCACAAAGATCAGGGCATCCACCTGGGCGGTCGCGGCCGTTATGTGCAGGAGCCGCAGCTTCGCCTCCTGCAGCAGCAGATCCTGCCAGAACAGATCCCCGCATGTGTAGCCGGTGATGCAAAGTTCCGGCAGAACGATCACTTTGGCTCCCTTTTCCCCGGCTTCCTTGATGCCGCTGATGATCTCCCGGGCATTATACCGGCAGTCCGCCACCTTCACGTTGGGTGTAACGGCCGCCACCCTGACAAATCCGTCTTTCATCTTCCTTTCCCCCTGGGCCTCTTATAGCCCTCCTGTGCACTTTTTCAGAATGTCCTTCAGTTCCTCCACGCTGAAACGGTAGGTGGAGTTGCAGAAATGGCAGTTGAGCTCCACTTCCTTTCCCTCCGAAATCATCTCCCGCAGGTCCTTTTCCCCGATGCTGATCAGAGCCTTTTCCACCCTGCTTTTACTGCAGTTGCAGTAAAAGCAGGTGGGAAAACGGTCCAGGATCTCCACGTCAAAGCCCTCCAGCACGGTCTCCAGCAGGCTCTCCGGGGTGTGTCCCTCCTCTAAAAGGGTGGTCACTGACTCGACCTTCGCCACGTTTTCCTCCAGGCGGGAGATGGTCTCCTCGGTGGCATAAGGCATCAGCTGCACGATAAAGCCTCCCGCCTGCCGCACCGTGTTGTCCCGGTTCATCAGGACGCCCAGTCCCACCGCGGAAGGGACCTGCTCGCTGACGGCAAAGTAGTAGGTCAGATCCTCGGCGATCTCCCCGGTCTGCAGGGTGATCTCCCCCACGTAGGGCTCCTTTAAGCCCAGGTCCTTGATCACGTTTAAAAACCCGATTCCCACCGCACCGGCCACATCCAGCTTGCCCTGGGCGTTGGGGGGAAGCATCACGTTTGGGTTTCCCACATACCCTTTTACCCGTCCTTGGGAATCTGCGGTCACCGTCATGCCCTTTAACGGGCCTCCCGCATGAACCTGAAGAGTGAGGATGTCCTTCTCCCCCTTCATCATCACCCCCATCATGGCGCCGCCTGTCAGCAGCCTGCCCAGGGCCGCCGTGGCCACCGGGCTGGTGTTGTGAGCCCTGCGGGCGGTCTCCACCGTGTCGGTGGTCACGGCGGCAAAGGCCCGGATGGCGCTGTCCCCGGCCACCGCTCTGATAATATAGTCGCTCATCTTCCAGTCTCCTTATTCCCGGCTTTCTTGCCGTTTTCCCGGGCCATAAAAACCAGCCGTTCGCTTTTTTCGTTTCCCTCCCGGAGGGAGTATCCGTCGTAAACCCCCAGGGGCACCAGACCGGCCTTACAAAGAAGCTCCTGAATCCTGCCGGATGAGTAGGCTCTCTGGCAGTGGGTCTCCTCATACTTCCGGTACAGTCCCTTTCCGGCGGGGAGGAAAAGAGTCAGATCGTAAAAGTTCAGCTTCTCCTCCTCCTCGTAGGTGTTCTCCCAGATGAAGCTGCCCTCGTCCCGGCTGTCGGCAAAGGTGGAATTTCCCAGCATCTCCTTAAACTTGTACTCGGTGTTCATGTCGAAGATAAAGAGTCCCCGGGGATCCAGGTAGTTGTTCACCAGCCGGAAAACCTGCAGCAGATCTTCCTCCTCCGTCAGGTAGTTGAGACAGTCGCAGACGCTGACCACGGCCCGTACGGTTCCGTAGAGCTCAAACTCCTCCATGTCCTGCTGGAGATAGAGGATGTCGTGTCCGGACTGATATCTCTTTTCCATGGCTCTGGATAGCATCTCCTCCGACCGGTCCACCCCGATCATGTCGTAACCGGCCTGCGAGAGGATCTCCGTCATGGTTCCGGTGCCGCATCCCAGATCCAGCACCAGACCGTCGGTGATCCCCTCTTCCCGCAGCCGGGAGATCAAAAACTTCCCCCACGCATCGTAATCCACACCGTCCATGAAAAGGTCGTAGACTCCGGCCAGCTCCTCATAGGCCTCCATCCATTCTCCTCCTACTCTTCCGGCAGAGGCATGTAGTACACATCCGCGGCCTCCCCGTGGTAGTAGTAGTCCACCCCGTTCTGGTCGTACACATCCTCATCCGTGTAGAATTCGTAAACATTTCCCTGCACATCCACCCAGTTGCCGTTTTCATCGGGCTGGATCACCAGGGGCGCTCCGTCGGAGTTCCGATAGATGGTCCTGGTGCGGCTGGTATCGCTCATGGCATCCTCACTGATCTGATCCGAGGAGGGGGATACAAGATCTGAGGATCCGGACGTGGTTCCTCCTCCCGAACTGCTGCTCTTACCGGTTCTCACCTGCCGGGCCGCCGCCTTCATGGGGCTCTTCCTGCCCTTGATGGTAAAGGAGTCTATGGCCTTCTGTACGTCCTCCAGGTTCTCCTCCTGGATGACGGATCCGGTGATTTCATAGTATTCATCCGGTCCGGCAAAGACCCGGTGGATCACATAGGCGTAGCCGTCGCTCTTTTCCGCGTTCAGCATGTGCACCGTGTAGCTGTACACGCCTACACCTTCCATGTCGGAAGCCGTGTAGTTCATGATCTCAAAGTCCGTTCCCAGCTCTCTCTCGGAGGCCTGTTCCAGGGTAACGGCCATGTCCTGGGTGTTGGGGAAGACCGCCACGGACAGATCCTCTTCTCCCTCCCCGTGGAGAATCAGGATATCCCCTTCTTCTTTGGACTGAAAACTTAAGATGTCCTCCTCATCCATCCGGTTGGACCAGGTGTAATCCGGCAGGGTGATGGATACCTTCTTATTTGCCGATGTATAGGTGGTTGTCTGCCCCTCCGGCGACAGGGTGGGAGTGGGTGTGGCCTCCGGGGTGGGTGTCACCTCCGGGGTGGGCGTCACCACCACTTCCTCCTGCTTGTACCGGCTGCAGGCTGTGAGAGCCCCTGCCAGAGCAAGGGTGATTCCCATCAGAGCTAGCATCTTTGTGTTCTTCATAAAAACCTCCTTATTTGTTTATCTCCCCTGTCCCGGGCTGCCGGGACTTTATCTGTCGTACTCGTATACTTTCAGTTCATGCATGGCCCTGGTCGCCGCGATATACCTCCCCTGTCCGGTGAGGGGATCCCCGGCCCCTCTGGGAAACAGGGAGAATACACAGTCAAACTCCAGTCCTTTCGCCAGGTAGAAGGTGGTCACCGTAAGTCCCTTCTCAAAGGCGCTGCTGTTCCGGTCCAGATAGGAGAAGTTCTCTCCCCACCTGTCCAGAAGAAGCGCCCCTGCCCTGCGGGCATCCTTCTCCGTGCGCAAAATTAAGGCCATGGTCTCATACTTTTCTCTTCTTGTGCGGATGGCTTCCCGGATCACCTCCATGGCTTCCTCAAAGTCGGTAAAGTATTCCTCCGTCACGGGAAGACCGTGGCGCTGAAACAGATCCAGGTCATGGATTCCGGCCAGTGCAGCCGCGTACTCCCCGATTTCCACCGTGTTGCGGTAGCTCTTGTTCATCACGATGCAGCGGGTTCCCCGGCCGAAGATTCCCGGCAGCATGGAGGCCCCGTCAAAGTCGTGTCCGTCCATGCTCTGGGCCCTGTCCCCCAGGATGGTCATCTTACAGGGGAAGATCATCTGCAGAATCCGGTACTGAAGCCAGGAGTAGTCCTGCATCTCGTCCACCACCAGGTGTTTGATCCCCGAGTGCTCCCGGGATCCCATCAGGCGGTACTTCATGTAGAGAAGGGGATACACGTCCTCGTAGCGCACCCTTCTCTTTTCCAGGGGGACATCCGGGAGAGCCCCGTATCCCTGCTGAATAAGAAACTGCCGGTAAAGCATGTAGACATCCCTGGTCTCATACATCCGGCGGAAAGTCTCATAGAGAAACAGTTCCTCCTCCTCCGGGAGATCGCTTCCGGTTAAGGTGGCCACTTCATCGATGAAGTACTCGGCCACCGCATCCATCCGGGACAGCAGCGGAATGTCCTGGAAATGATAGTAAAACAGCTGGATGATCCGGTCCTCCTCCATGGAGAAGGTGTTGTACTCCACGTCGGTGAACATCATCAGATCGTCTTCCAGCCCCAGAAGGTAGCCCTCCATGGCGTTTAAGAATTCTTTGGACTGTTTTTCCCGGCAGTAGTCCCTTCTTCCGGGATGGCGCATTCTCCTCTCGATCTCGTCGTAGTGATCCTCGCAGTCGTCCACCACATCCTTCAGTTCCCGGTAGGCAAACAGATCAAAGGTCATCTCCCGGATGTTTTCCTCCCCCAGTTCCGGCAGTACATGGGAGATGTAGTCGGAAAACACGCTGTTGGGGGACAGCACCAGGATGTTGGAGGACTTCAGATGAGCCCGGTCGTGATACAAAAGCCAGGCGATCCGGTGGAGGGCAATGGAGGTCTTTCCGCTTCCCGCCGCTCCCTGAATCACCAGGATCCGGTCCTGGGTATTGCGGATCACCGCATTCTGTTCCCTCTGAATGGTGCTGATGATGTTTTTCAGATGGACCTCTCCCCCGGCTCCCAGCTCCGCGGCCAGGATCTCGTCGTCCACCTTGATGTCGCTCTCAAAGCCGTAGATCATCCGGCCGTCCCGGATCCGGTACTGCCACTTGGAGGTAATCTCCCCCTCCATCTCTCCCAGAGGAGCCGTGTAGGAGGCCGGTCCCTTGTCGTAGTCGTAGAACAGACCGCTTACCGGGGCTCTCCAGTCGTAGATCAGGGGAGTTCCCCCGGCTGTCCGGGAGAAGTTCCCGATGCCGATGTAGAAGATCTCCGGCTCCTCATCCCCCTCAAAGCGGAAATCCACTCTTCCGAAGAAGGGAGAGTCCAGCATCTTCTCAAATCTGCGCCGCAGACGAATCTGATCGTCGTTGGCATTCACCTGATGGAGGAGTGCCTGCTGATTGTCGTAGTTCTCATACCCGTACTCATCCATCTCCGCATAGTTTTCCCAGTAGTACTCATGCATGTCCTGGATATCCCTCTCCCCCTGCTCCAGGGAGAGGTCAATCTCCCGGATTCTCCGGTTCAGGCACTCCAGAACAAAGGGAAGAAATTCTCTTCCGTCCTGCATCTCTTTCATAGCTTTTCCGGCGGCTCCCCGCCCCCATCCCGGCTTTCACGTCCGGAAGGGGATAGAAACACCGCCTTCTTCCTCCTTCTTTTCTTCTGTTTTTCTTTTCCTCATGCTGTTCAATATAACACAGGACGGAGAAAAGTGCAATTTAAGCAGAAACTTTTCTCAAATTTTTCAGGATT
>CAZJYM010000111.1:7727-9483 GCA_964550245.1 uncultured Blautia sp.
AAACACTCTGCCTGTCTTTAATATTTTCACATGATTGACCCATTTATTGCGGATTCCTCTATAATATTTCTCCATCCCTGGTCATGTGTTTGCACTGACCGGTACATATCCTGATGCTGTACCCCCTGTGTTTGTATATTGATTGGATGTTTGCATTATTTTCTGTTCGATTGCTTAAGTTTTCAAAAACCTCTTTTCAATTCCAAAGATGTCTGTTATAATAAAGACGCCAGGCACAAATATGCCTAATTCCCCTTGGAAAGAAGCAATCGGTTAAACCGGGGTACACATCATCCGTCTTCTTTCCTTAATCAACCTGCCTGCAGACATGCACATGCTGAATTGCTGAGAGTGCAAAGAAAAAACAGGTAAGCAGACTGCTCCCTGAAATGTCGCTCATTTGCAGGGATTATGTGTGCAATTCTGTTATTATTGTTAAGTTGTCAGATTATGATTTGACCTGCCGGCAGGAAGCAGCCATTATCCCCCATATATCCTCAAGTCGAAAGGAGGCTTGTCATGACAGAGAATAAGCTGCAGGAAACCTTTCCCATGCTGCGAAGCGCAGGCGAAGTCCTGCTTGATATCTACAACAGCAGGATTCTGAAGGCTGTGTTTAACAGCTGGGATCGCGAATCCCGGCAGGAGTTTGTGGACTTTGTAACGGGAGAGCGCGGTGTAAGAATGCTCTATAAAGGTTTTTTCAGGGAACTCTTCAACCCGGAAATTCATCCCGGACGGCTGGATGACCTTCTCTCCACCCTCTTAAAGAAAAAGGTCCATGTGCTTCAGGTGCTGCCCGGTGACATCAAGGATCCCGGGAAAGATCCTTCCCCTCTTCTCATGAACATTCTCCTGGAACTGGAGGATCACTACCCGATTAACGTGGAAATCTTCCGCGTTGGCTGTTTCCTGGGAGAAGATCTTCCCCGCCGCTCCGGAGATATGCTGCTTGAGCGGTGGCTGTATGAAGACGTGCGGAGATTCTGCCCTCCGGATGTGAAGGTGTATCCCGTTTTGCTGCTTGGGCGCAGCACTCCTGATTTTCGAGTGAATTCCGACCAGTTTCTTCGCCATATCTGGTATGGTCCCGGCACGGACCTGAGGGAGAACACGCTTCCGCATTATCTGTTCGTTTCCCTTGCCAACTTTCAGAGAATCCGGCACGACCTGGCTTCTCAGAAAAAAGAGCCAAAAAGTGCCGATAAGCGTCTGCATGCCTGGCTTCTTTTCCTTGCGAGTGATGAGCCGGAAGACATTCTGGGAATCATTGAGGAGTTCCCCGAATTCAGGGAACTGTATGAAGATGTATACCGCATCTGTCGGAATACGGAAGACGCCATGAGCTGTTTCCTGGAGGAACCCAGGATTTCCGAAAGGGCCACCACCTGGATTAAGGAGAACGATTTGCTTCTTCGGAATGATAAGGCCCAGGAGCAGGCATACCAGCTGCAGCGGGAACTTGAACAGCTTAAGGGTGGAGATCCTCAGAAGGTTTCAGATACTTCGCAGTGACATTCCGGTTGCAGCCGGGGAGATATTCGTTATTGCAATGAACAGGTATATAACATTTGCCGGAAATGGAGGACGTAATGAGCTATTTCTCTGAGGCACTTAATATTTTGGACAAGAACACTGCCAAGTTCATGGTGAAAGATTTCCGTCGGCAGTGTGATGAAGCGCTGCGGCAGTTAAAGTTGTGCTTACAGCTGTGGCGGCAGCAGATGCAAAAGGATGATTCCAGTAATCACAGGGA
>CAZJYM010000112.1:0-5706 GCA_964550245.1 uncultured Blautia sp.
AGCACACCGTGGGAGAAGGCTTTCGACGCTGTAATCACATTGTACACGCCCGGGAGTAAATGTGCAAATCTCTTTGCTGGAAATTCCGCCACCATTTTTGACTTGCGAAACCGGTCGTTTTACCCTATACTGAAGAAAAAAACAGGGAGGGCCATGCCCATGTGGACGGCTGAGCGGTGGAAGGATTACCAGGTGCTGGATGCTTCCCGGGGAGAAAAACTGGAGCGCTGGGGGGATTACATCCTGATCCGGCCGGATCCCCAGGTGATCTGGGATACAAAGAGAACCAGAAAGGAATGGAATCACTGCAATGCCCATTATCACCGAAGCTCCAGAGGAGGAGGAGAATGGGAGTTCTTTAACCTTCCTCCCCAGTGGGAGATCCATTACGGGGATCTTGCCTTTCACTTAAAGCCCTTCAGCTTTAAACACACCGGCCTCTTTCCCGAGCAGGCTGTAAACTGGGACTGGTTTTCTGCAAAGATCCGTAAGGCCCAAAAGCCCGTCAAAGTGCTGAACCTTTTCGCCTACACGGGAGGAGCCACCCTGGCGGCAGCTGCTGCCGGGGCAAGCGTAACCCACGTGGATGCCTCAAAGGGAATGGTGACCTGGGCGAAGGAAAACGCTGCGTCCTCGGGTCTTGAAAAAGCACCCATCCGCTGGCTGGTGGACGACTGCCAGAAGTTTGTGGAAAGAGAGATCCGCCGGGGAAACCATTATGACGCAGTCATAATGGATCCCCCTTCCTACGGAAGGGGGCCAAAGGGAGAGGTGTGGAAGATCGAGGATGCCATCCATCCCCTGATCCGGCTGTGTGTAAAGCTTTTAAGCCCAAAACCTCTCTTTTTCCTGGTCAATTCCTACACCACGGGTCTGGCCCCGGCCGTTCTCACCTACCTGATCGCCACGGAGATGAGATCTTTCGGCGGAAGGGTGGATTCCCAGGAGATCGGCCTGCCGGTTTTAGAGAGCGGACTGGTGCTTCCCTGCGGCGCTTCGGGAAGGTGGGAGAGCCTTTCCTGAAACTGGAAGGAGGATGTCTTTATTATGGAAGAAACCTGTGATGACAAGAGGGCTTTCACCTGCACCCCCGCCTACGACCGGAAAGCCTGCGGGGACTGCGTCTGCGCCACCT
The DNA here is from genome assembly GCA_964550245.1 of uncultured Blautia sp. Taxonomy (GTDB): domain Bacteria; phylum Bacillota; class Clostridia; order Lachnospirales; family Lachnospiraceae; genus Blautia_A. The sequence continues at coordinate 1,136 of CAZJYM010000112.1, forward strand.
GCTACCAGCAGGAATTCTGCGACCGGTGCAGGGACTGCAAGGAGCTGTCCCATAAGAAGGATTTCTGCTACCGGTATGAAGGGGCCTATAACTACTAAATTTTCTTTGGCTCCTTTTTTCTTCGTTCTTTGTTTCTTTGCTTTGCTGCTGTCTAACTCTCAAAAAAGCAGGTCATCATGGATGACCTGCTTTTTTGAGAGTATTTCTCTTAGTTCTCTTTATTTTCCTTTAGTTTCCCTGATTTTCCTTATCTTTTTGAGGTTTCCCTTACAGCGCTTTCTGTTTCCACTTGCCTCTCACATAGAAGAACACTGTAAGCAATGCCCCGATGATCCAGGAGAGCAGCAGGGAGATGAACAGACATTCCTGTCTGCCGTTGGGATATTCCGGGGAACGGGTGAGGTAGCACATGCCGTAGGCCAGGGGAACACGAAGCAGCACACTGTTCACGATGGAAATCCACATGGGTGTGATGGTGTCCCCGGCTCCTCTCATAACGCCGGAGAGGCACTGGGTAACGGCCATGGCCACATAGCCGATGGAAAGGATGCGCATCATCTGCATGCTCAGATCCACCAGTTCGGGCGTGTTGGTAAAGATGCCCATCAGGTACTTGCCGAAGATCATGATCAGGCCCGTAATAACCGCCGAGGTAATGACGGCCATCACGGTGCCCTGCCTGGCTCCCTTCTTTACCCGGTCAAAGTTGCCGGCGCCCACGTTCTGACCGGAAAAGGTGGTCATGGCGTTGCCGAAGGAGAAGTTGGGCATCATGGCAAAGCCGTCCACACGCATGACAATCACGTTGGCGGCGATGAACATCTCCCCGAAGCTGTTGGTCAGAGACTGGACCACGATCATGGACATGGACATGATGCCCTGGGTAATCCCGGAGGGAAGCCCCAGACGGATCACGTTGGCGGAGTACTTCCCGTTGAGACGGATGTAGCCGGGCTTCATGTCAAAGAACTCTTTCATCCGGTACAGCTTCCACATGCACATGGCTGCGGATACGGTCTGGGCGATGCAGGTGGCAAGCGCCACACCGGCCACTCCCAGATGGAAGTTGATGACGAAGACCAGATCCAGTACAATGTTTAAAAGGCTGGCCACCACCAGGTAGATCAGGGCGGAGATGGAATCCCCCAGTCCCCGGAGGATACCGCTGAGGATGTTGTAGAAGGCCATGCCCAGTCCGCCGATAAAGAGGATGTGCAGGTAGGAGGTGCACCAGTCCAGGATGCTCGCCGGAGTGTCCAGCAGGATCAGCATGGGTCTGGCCACCATGGTGCCCACAACCATCACGAAGACAGCGGCAAAGATTGTAAGCAGGATGCTGCTGCCGATGGTGCGGGAGAGAGCTTCCCGGTCCCGGGCCCCGAAGTACTGGGACACCATGATGCTGGCTCCCATACTGATTCCCACGTACATCACGATCAAAAGGTTCAGAATGGGACCCGCGCTTCCCACGGCAGCCAGGGCATTGTCCCCCACATAGTTGCCCACTACAACACTGTCCACCGTGTTGTAGAGCTGCTGCGCAATGTTCCCCAGAAGCATGGGAATGGTAAACAGAACAATCTTTTCCCACGGCTTTCCTTCCGTCATGTCCACGGGAGCAAAAAGTTTCCTGATAAAGTTCATGATGTGAAATTCCCCCCTCCAGTGCTCCGCCTGCCGCCCTGAAAGAAACCGGACGGCTTTATTGCGTGCAAAGGGTATTCTAGCATAAGCCCGGGAAAAAGGGAATAAGAAATTTCCCAGAAATTCACCCTGTTTTGGTATCCTGTTAAAAACCAGGTAACAGCCCGGCAACCTGCCTTTTTTGACAAAAACCGGGCCATATGATGTTTCTCATTTTCAATTTTGTCAAAAGGCATTGCATTTTTACGGAGTTTATACTATTATAGAGCAAAAAGGAGGTAATAGGATGGACCTGTATGAACAGTTACTGCCCAAGGGTTGCTTTTCTCACAGTGACATGGTGGAGCTCACCGGTTCGGACAACACCGCACAGTGGCAGATAAAGAAATTTCTGACCAGGGGATATATCGAACGGGTTCGGAGAGATCTGTACGCCGTTGTGGATCAGAACACGGGAAAGGCCATTCCCACCCGTTTCCAGATCGCTTCCCGCATCGCCCCAACTTCCTACGTATCCCACCACAGTGCCTTTGAGTACTACGAATACACGGAAAAGGACTTCCAGGAGGTGTATTTCTCCTCGGTAAAGAGGGCCCGTCCCTTCACCTACGACGGGTTCTACTATCATCCGGTGGTATGGCGGGGCGACACGGGGATCGTGGAACTGGGGGACGGCGTGCGCATCACCACACCGGAGCGGACTGTCATAGACAGTATCGCGGATTTCCAGAAGATCGGAGGCATGGACGAACTGCTCCACTGCCTGACCCGGATCTCCTTCCTGGATGAGAACAAGCTTTTAAAAGCCCTGGAACTGTATGACGAAGCCCAGCTTTACCAGAAAGCCGGCTACCTTCTGGAGGCCTTCAACGATGACCTGATGCTGTCGGATGCGTTCTTCCGCAAGTGTGCAGCCCGCAAGTCCACCAGCAAGACCTATCTGTTTGAAAGGCAGGAAGATTTCGTGTACCATGAAAAGTGGCTTCTGTATGCCCCTGTGGACATCAGAAGACTGGCTCATTAGTAAGTTTACAAACCACACACATCATAAAAAGACCGACTGCCAGAAGGCAGTCGGTCTTTTTATGAAAAAACTCTGTCTTTAGAGAATGATCCGTAGTATAATGAATGAAGGCAATTTCGTTCAAATATAAACAGTGTAAAGGAGATTACCCCGAGATGAATTCAGTGGAAATTACAAAAGACATCCGCTACGTGGGCGTCAACGACCACGACGTGGACCTGTTCGAAGGCCAGTACGTGGTCAAAAACGGCATGTCCTACAACTCCTATGTGATCCTGGATCAGAAAACAGCCGTGATGGACACGGTGGATGCCCGCTTTACCCATGAATGGCTGGACAACATTCAGGAGGTTCTGGGTTCCCGCCGTCCCGACTACCTGATCATCCAGCACATGGAGCCGGACCACTCCGCCAACATCGCCAACTTTATGAAGGCTTATCCGGAGACGACGATCGTGTCCTCCGCCAAGGCCTTTACCATGATGGTACAGTTTTTCGGAACCGACTTTCCGGAAAGACAGATCGTGATCAAGGAGGGAGACACCCTCTCCCTGGGAAAACATACCCTGTCCTTTGTGGCCGCCCCCATGGTTCACTGGCCGGAAGTCATGGTCACCTATGACTCCTGCGATAAGGTTCTCTTCTCCGCCGACGGCTTCGGCAAGTTCGGAGCCCTGGATGTGGATGAGGAATGGGACTGCGAGGCCAGAAGATACTACATCGGCATCGTGGGCAAGTACGGGCAGCAGGTGCAGAACCTCTTAAAGAAGGCAGCGGGCCTGGACATCCAGATCATCTGTCCGCTTCACGGACCGGTCTTAAAGGAGAACCTGGGCCACTACCTGAACCTTTACAACACCTGGTCCTCCTACGGAGTGGAGAGCGAGGGCATCGTCATCGCCTACACCTCCGTCTACGGCCATACCAAAAAGGCGGTCGAACTTCTGGAGAGCAAGCTGGTGGAAAAGGGCTGTCCCAAGGTTGTGGTCTTTGACCTGGCCAGAGACGACATGGCGGAAGCCGTGGAGGATGCCTTCCGCTACGGCAGACTGGTTCTGGCCACCACCACCTACAATGCGGACATCTTCCCCTTCATGCGGGAATACATCGATCACCTGACGGAGAGAAACTTCCAGAACCGCACCATCGCCCTGATGGAAAACGGCAGCTGGGCACCCCAGGCCGCCAAGGTGATGAAAAAGATGCTGGAAGGCTGCAAAAACCTGACCTTCACCAAGACTACCGTCCACTTAAAATCCGCCCTGGATGCGGAGAGCACCGCCCAGGTGGAAGCCCTGGCGGAAGAACTGTGCAGCGACTATGTGGCCCGCAGCGATCACGGGGACAAGAATGACCTGACCGCCCTCTTCAAGATCGGCTACGGCCTCTATGTGGTGACCTGCAACGACGGCAAGAAGGACAACGGCCTCATCGTGAACACGGTGACCCAGCTCACCAACACCCCCAACCGGGTAGCCGTCGGCATCAACAAGGCCAACTACTCCCACCACGTGATCAAACAGACCGGCATCCTCAACGTGAACTGCCTGTCCACGGAAGCTCCCTTCAAGGTCTTCCAGAACTTCGGCTTCCAGAGCGGCAGAACCGCGGACAAGTTTGCGGACTGGCCCGTCCTGCGCTCCGACAACGGTCTGGTGTTCCTGCCCAGATACATCAACGCCTTCATGTCCCTGAAGGTAGAGCAGTACCTGGACTTTGACACCCACGGACTCTTCATCTGCACCATCACCGAGGCCCGGGTGATCTCCAAAGCGGAGACCATGTCCTACACCTACTATCAGGAGAATGTAAAGCCGAGGCCCGCCACCGAGGGCAAGAAGGGCTTTGTGTGCAAGGTCTGCGGCTACATCTACGAGGGTGATGAGCTGCCCGATGACTTTGT
>CAZJYM010000112.1:5806-9418 GCA_964550245.1 uncultured Blautia sp.
CGCATCCTCCAGGTGAATGGCAAGCTCCTGCTGCCGGTCCGGGGACTTGTTTACCACCGCCGCGGCATAGAGGTTTTTCTTACTGTCACGGGTAAGGACCACATCCAGAAGAGAGGTCTTTACCATCTCTCCCTTCCTGTCCCGTACCTGCAGGCTTTCTTCCTCCTCCATCCATCCCTCCAGCAGTTCATCTCCCAGGTAATGGACGTAGAGATCAAACACATGGTAGGTGCTTCGAAGCACTATGCCGCCTTCCCAGGTGTAGATGCAGCCTCTGGTATTGACAGCCGGAGCCAGACAGGCCATGCCCACCAGGGGGCTGTTCCGGCAGCACATGTTCAGGAAGCAGGCGGAAAACACCGCATCCGCCATGGTGTACTGGCAGTTGAGATCGTTTTTATCCCGGGGCAGCAGGTACTCCTCTTCTGTAAGGCCCTGCTTTGGAGTATGAATGTTGGGATGATACCAGCCCCGCAGGTTCCACTCGTCAAAGGCGATTTTGATCTTTCCCTCCAGACCCAGGGCGGTGAGAAGACCCCTTACCTTTTTTACAGAGGAATCCAGGGTGTTGGTGTAAGCCATGCAGGCCTGATAATCCGCCAGGTCATTGGTCTGGTGAACCGGATCCCAGTATCCGTGAATGGAGATCCAGTCCAGAAGGTCTCCGCCGGTTTTTAAAAGGTTTACATTCCAGTCCACATCATCCAGGGCTGCGGCGGAGAGTTCCACGGATGGATCCACCCTGCGGATCATCTTGGCGGATTCCCGCACCAGTCTTCCCCATTCCTCCGGGGTTTTGGCCCCCATCTCCCAGCCCCCGTAGTTTTCGTTCCCGATGCTCCAGTACTTCACTTTGTGGGGCTTCTCGTTTCCGTTTTTCATTCTCCACATGGCGTACCGTCCCTGGTTCAGGTTGCAGTACTCCACCCAGTCGCTCATCTCCTCCGCTGTTCCGGTACCGGCGTTGGTGCAGATGTAGGGCTCACAGCCGATTTTCCGGCAGAGATGGATGTATTCGTCGGTTCCAAAGGTGTTGGGCTCCTCCACTCTCCAGGCTTTATCATAAGAGGGAATTCTCTTTTTCCCCACTCCCTCCTTCCAGTGGTAGGCGGATACGAAGCATCCCCCGGGCCAGCGAAGAATGGGAACCCGGATATGGCGAAAGGCTTCCAGCACATCGGTGCGGAATCCCTCCTCATCCGCCAGGGGACTGCCCGGATCATAGAGGCCTCCGTAGATCTGGCGGTGGAAGTGTTCGATGAAGTGGCCGTAGATCAGAGGACTGATCTCACCCTTATTCCTCTTACAAAATCCCCGAAATCTCATGACCTGCTCTCCCCCTCCAGAGACATTCCGCACTGAAAAGCCTTGGGAAAGCTGAATACCCGCTCTCCCCCGCTGTCAAAGGTGACGGTGAACTTTCCCGCGTTTCCGAATCCGTCGTAGTCCACGTCGCTGACCACCCCGTGACCGTAGCGGACCTGTACCACCCGCTCCCCGATAAAGAGCTCGAAGCCCTCCGGGAGCCGGGGCCCGAAGTACAGAAGGTTCTTACTCTTCTCCGGCTCCCGGAGGGTGACCGTTCTCTTATCCAGCCTTTCCATAACCGGCTCCTGGATCCGGGCAGGAGAACTCATCTCCCGGATAAAGCAGGAATCCTGATCCTGCATCTTAAAGATGTAGAGATCGTTTTTGGCCCGGGTCATCCCCACATAGCAGAGCCTTCTCTCCTCCTCCCAGGTTTTCAGAGCCTGTTCCGGGGCATTCTCCCCGGGCACTCTCATGGGAAAGACGCCGTCACAGATGTCCATCAGGTATACCCGGTCGTACTCCAGACCTTTGGAGGAGTGGATGGTGGAGAGAATAAAGGGACAGAACTCCTTTCTCTCCCCGTTTTTCATGGCCTCCTGCAGGTAGGAAAGCCTGGAGAGGAAGCTCTCAATGGTCTCCTCCCGGTTGGCCACCGTTCGCAGTACAAAAAGCTTGTTCCTGTCAATGTGGTTCCGGTCCAGGTATTCCCCATATCCGCAGGGATTTTCAATGAGATACAGGGCCTTTCCCGGTTCCGCCTGGCGCATGGATTCAAAGTAGGTAAGATACTGATCGCATTTTCCCTGGACCATGTCGCTGATGCTGCGCACCCGGGAGGCCGTCTTTAATACCGGGATTCCCTCCTCGGCGCTGATCTGGCACATCTGGATGGCCTGGGCCTTGCGGATGTACAGCTTGAACTTGTAGTAAATGCGCATGAACAGTTCCGTATTGCAGGGATCCAGGGCAAACTTCAGGATGTTGATCACATCCTGCACCACCCGGTGGGAGAAGAAGGTCATGTCCACGTTTTTGATGCGGCAGGGAGTCCCCAGCCTGTCAAGCAGATCAAAGAGGGGCAGGGCGCTCTCGTTGTCCCGGTAGAGCACCGCGGTCTCCCGGGTGCAGTCTGAGGCCACCTTGGCCAGATAGGTGTACTGGGCGGTGCGGTTGTAGACATCAATAAAGTGAACATCCGCTCCGGGGCCGCGGACGGAGACCATGTGTTTGTCATACCGGCCTTCATTGTGGCCGATGAGACGGTCTGCCGCCTGAATGATCCCGGGTGTGGACCGGTAGTTCCGGTTCATCACCAGCACACTGGCCGCAATGTGCTTCTCCTCAAAGTTTAACAGAGCTTCCGGATAGGCCGCCCGAAACCCGTAGATGCTCTGGTCCTCGTCCCCCACCATGAAAAGGTTGCCGTTTCTTCCCGCCAGCAGATCGATGACGCAGTGCTGGACCTTGGAGGTATCCTGGGCTTCATCCACACAGAGGTACTGATACTTCCCCCGGTAATACCGGAGCAGGTCCGGGGAGCTTCTTAAAACTTCATAGGCAAAGACCAGCTGATCATCGAAGTCCATCATGCGCTGGCTCTTCAGAGTCTGATTGTACCGCCTGTACACATCCCACAGGGGAACATTCACCCTCCTTCCCAGGGCGACGATCTCATCCCGGGTGTAGAGCATGTTTTTGCAGTAGGTGATCAGTGTACGGGCTCCCTTTACATCGCTGTCCGTGGGATACTCGGGAAGAAGATCCCGCAGAATGTCCGTGACGATCCTGGAAGCGGAGGCATCCTCGCTTAAAAGCCTGTAGGCCCCCCTTCCCTTCAGCCTCCAGTACTGGAAAAGAATCTTGGAACAGATGCCGTTGATGGTGCGAAACTCCAGGCGGTCGGCATACTCCTCTCCAAAAATGGAAAGGAATCTGCGGGACATGTCTCTGGTAGCGGCCACGGTGTAGGTAAGGGTGAGGATATTTTCCGGCGGAATCCCCAGCACATACAGCATGTATCCCAGACGGTGCACCAGTACCGTGGTCTTTCCGCTTCCCGGAACCGCCAGAAGCAGCACCGGTCCCTCCACGGTCAAAACAGCCCTGATCTGTTCTTCATTGAGATGTCCTGCATATTTTTTCAAAAACTCTTCCTTACTCATCATTGTTTCAACATCCCGCCCCGCTGTCTTACAATTTGTGTACTGAGATTCATTCTAACATGAAAATTTCGTTCCGTCACTATGGAATTTCCATGTGGAGGGGCTAATCCGGGTAAAAATCACAGAAAAATCACAATTA
>CAZJYM010000113.1:0-9385 GCA_964550245.1 uncultured Blautia sp.
GGAAGTGCCCGAGATGCAGTGGTACTACATGTACAACCAGATCAAAAGTTCGAAAGAATAAAAAACAATACCCCGTATACAGGACCTGGTATCTTTGTGTGCGGGGTCTTTTTTTAAAGGAAAATGGAACAAGTTACCTTTTGTCACCAAATCTGACTTTATGGAATTTACAGGCGTCCGTCAAATATGATAGACTGACCCCATGGTAATTTAGTACATAAAGCAGCAGGAATTCCCCCAAAAACAGGGCAATGTAACGGAAAAACCGTCATCACTGCCCGGAAGTTTTATGTATGAAGGAGTATGTGAAAAACTGCCCCTGCAGGGTGTCCGGGATTCGCGAGCCCGGGTATCCTGCCGGAGAAGAAAAACGAAAGGAGAAAAAACCTACATGAAGACAAAGAAACTGTTTGCAGTGCTGCTGTCTTCTGCCATGGTGGCTACATCCCTTGCGGGCCTGGCAGTCACCGTATCCGCAGAGGATAAGGTTCCACTTACCGCTCTGTTCTGTTCTCACTCCCTGACTCAGGATGTGGAAGACATGGAGTGGGTGGCAGAGATGGAAGATGAAGCCGGTGTTGATGTTACCTGGGAGCAGATCCGTGCCGACTGGGATCAGGTAAAGGCCACCCGGTTCGCCTCCGGCGACATCCCGGACATCCTGTTCAGCGCCACCGCCCCCACCGATTTCCAGACTTATTCCGGACTGTTTCTGGATCTGAACGACTATATCTCGGAAGAACTGACCCCCAACATCTACGCCATGTTCCAGGAAGAGCCTGAAACAAAGGTTCTGGCAACCTCCGGAGACGGCGGAATGTACAACCTGCCCAAGTTCCAGGGCAAGTGGCCCTCCACCAACACCGTACTCTTTATCAACCAGACCTGGCTGGACAACGTGGGCATGGAAGTTCCCACCACCTTCACCGAGTTCAAGGAAGTCCTGACCGCTTTCAAGGAGCAGGATGCCAACGGCAACGGCGATGCCAACGATGAGATTCCTCTGGACTTCAACGCCTACGGCGGAAACATGGCCTGGTTTAACAGCGCCTACTCTCTTACCAGCCTGATCGGCTCCCTGGGCATTCAGACCACAGGTCCCGTGACCGGCGGCTACTTTGTAGAAGACAGCACCGTGAAGTGCTATGCCGTTGACGAGAGATACAAACTGTTCATGGAGTATCTGGCTGACCTGTATGCCAACGGCCTGATCAACAGCAACGCCATCACCAACGACTACTCCGCTTACCAGTCCCTCTCCAGAGGCAATGAGGCCGGAGACGCCGTGGTAGGCTGCGTGTTCGGATGGGAAGAAACCGACAAGTTCGGCAACAACCTGGCATCCCAGTATGTACCCGTTCCTCCGCTTGAGTACGATATCGACTGCGAGCCCGGAACCTATGACACCAGATGGAGAAATGACTATGCAGAGCTGAACATGTCCGACTGCCGTGTAGCCATCAAGGCCAGCTGCGAGAACATCGAGGCTGCCCTGCGTTTCGTGGACCGCTTCTATGATCAGACCCACAGCGTGGAGACTCTGTTCGGCGGCATCACCGACGGCTGCATTGAGAAGACCGGCGACAACAGCTACAAGGTACTTCCGCCCCAGAATCCGGATACCGATCCCGGCACCTGGAAATGGACCAGCACCTTTGCAGATATGGGACCCATGTACATCCGCAGATCCACCGAGATCGAGATGGCAGAAGACATGCAGAACGCTCTGAAAGAGCGGGAAGTTTACGAGGAAGCTCTGTCAAAGATGACCGATGCGGACAACTATCCCCGTATGTTCCTGAAATTCTCTGCCGAGGATGAAAGCTTCCTGGCACTGACCGACGCCAATATCAACAACATCATTGACAATCAGTGGGCTCTGTGGCTGACCGGCGAGGCCGATATCGAGTCCACCTGGGATTCCTATGTGGAAAGCGTAGACGGAGCAGGCCTTCAGGACTGCATTGCCATCCGTCAGGCTGCTTATGATGCCTATATCGCATCCCTCGAATAACTCCTTTAATCGGTCACGGATCTTATAAAAGTAAAGCGAACCATTTTTTCGGGGAGGGATGCGGTACCGCATCCCTCCCCTTTTGATTCAGGAAAGGAGGAGAGTTCTTTGTCCAAAAACAAAGAGCCGAAAAATGGCAGTCTGGCCGTCCGTACCAAAAAGTACTGGACCCGTAACTGGCAGCTGTGGATCATGCTTCTTCCGGCCATGATCTATATTTTCGTCTTCTGCTATGTTCCCATGTACGGCATCCAGCTGGCCTTCCGGGAATACAGCTATTCCACGGGAATCACCGGCGGAGCATGGGTCGGACTGAAGTATTTCAAGCAGTATTTCAACAGTCCCATGTTCTTTACCACCCTGAAGAACACCTTCGTTCTGTCCTTCTTCAGCATCATCGTGGGTTTCCCGGCCCCCATCATTCTGGCCATGCTGATCAACCAGATCCGCAACGCCAAGTGGAAACGGGTGGTGCAGACCACCGTCTACATCCCCTACTTCATCTCCGTGGTGGTTCTGGTATCCATGATCAACATCATGTTTCGAAATGAGAGCGGTGTCCTCGGCAACCTCTTAAAGGCCATCGGCCTGGTGGGAAAAAATACCAACATTTTGGGATCTGAATCCACCTTCGTGCCTCTGTACGTACTCACCGGAGTCTGGCAGTCCATGGGGTGGAACAGCATCATCTACATAGCGGCCCTGTCCTCTGTGGACACCCAGCTCTACGACGCCTGCAAGATCGACGGCGCCAACCGCTGGCAGACCATGATCAACATTGACCTTCCGGCTCTGGTTCCCACCATCATGATCCTTCTCATCATGAACATGGGAAATGTGTTAAACGTAGGCTTCGACAAGGTATTCCTGATGCAGAACAGCATGAACATGGGCGTCTCGCAGGTTATCTCCACCTACGTGTACACGGTGGGTATCAAATCCGGGCAGTTCTCCTTCGGTTCCGCGGTGGGTCTTTTCAACACGGTGGTCAACTTCGTCTTCCTGATCGCCACCAACTTTATCTCCAAGAAAGCCACCGGAACCGGCCTGATGTAGGGAGGGATGAAAAATGGCAGGAAAAAAGAAACATTCTTCTGACGGAGCAGTGAAGAGCACCAGCCTGGACGACAGAGTCTTCGGGGCTGCGGTGATTATCCTCAGTATTCTGGTTTTCATCATCATCGCCTATCCCCTCTGGTTCGTGGTGATTGCCTCCATCAGCAATTCCAACCTGGTCAATCTGGGCAAGGTAACCATCTGGCCCAAGGACATCAGTTTCTACGGCTTCCAGCAGGTGTTCCAGGACGCCCGTATCGTGAAGGGCTATATCAACACCCTGATCTACGTGGTGGGCGGTACCGCCCTGAACATCGTGGTCACCATGCCGGCGGCCTATGCCCTGTCCCGCAAGGATTTCTCCACCCGGAACAAGATCATGTTTTACTTCGTGTTCACCATGTTCTTCTCCGGCGGTCTGATCCCTCTGTACATGACCGTCAGCTCCCTGGGGCTGATCTCCACCAAGACCATCCTGATCATTTACATGGCGGTGAACACCTACAACCTGATCATCGCCCGGACCTTCATACAGAACTCCATCCCGGACGACCTGTATGAAGCGGCCATCCTGGACGGCTGCTCCCACTTCAAGTACTTCTCCCTGGTGGTGGTTCCCCTGTCCAAGGCCGTGATCTCCGTGCTGATCCTCTACTACGCCGTGTATCACTGGAACGATTACTTCAATGCCATGATCTTTAACAGCAACGCGGACAATGCACCCCTGCAGACGGTGCTGCGGGAGATCCTGCTGCTGAACCAGGCCTTTGCCAGCGGCAACGGCGGTGTCCAGGGCGGTTATGCCCAGTCCGCAGCCGATCAGGTGAAGTACGCCATCATCATTGTGTCCACGGTACCCATCCTCTGTGTGTACCCCTTCATCCAGAAGTACTTTGAGAAGGGTGTTATGATCGGTGCCGTAAAGGGCTGAAAAAAAGCGAAACAAAAAACAAAGGAAACAAAAAAGCAGCAGAAAAACGGAAAACCCGCTTTTCTGCTGCTTTTTCTTTAAAAAAGTTCAAATCTTAATATCTCGCTTCTCTCCCGTTTAAAGCCGTCACTTCCGCGATCTCCCGGAGCAGCTTTTTGCTTAACTGACCGCTCTCCAGCCGCCACTTCCAGTTTTTGCCCACCGTAGAGGGCTCGTTGATCCTGGCCCGGTTTCCCAGTCCCAGATAGTCCTGCAGGGGAATGATGCAGATCCGGGAGGCGCTTCGCATGGCCAGATAGATCACATCCCAGTACAGCTCCTGGTCGGGAGTGTGGAAGTTGTGGAGATACTTGCGCAGGGCCCAGCGGTTCTTTTCCGGAAGGCTGCGGACCCAGCCCGTCAGGGTCTCATTGTCGTGGGTTCCGGTGTAGACCACGGAGTTGATGGGGTAGTTATGGGGAAGGTAATCCTCCGCATTGTCCATGTCCCGGGGATCGAAGGCGTACTCCAGCACTTTGGTTCCGGGAAAGCCGGCGGTGAGTTCCAGTCTTTTAAGAGACTCCGTCATGTATCCCAGATCCTCGGCGATCACTTCCTTGTGTCCCAGCTCCAGGCGCATGTTGTAGAAGAAATCCATGCCCGGTCCTCTCTCCCAGTGACCGTTTACGGCGGTCTTATCTCCGTAGGGTATGGAGAAGTACTGGTCAAAGCCCCGGAAATGGTCGATCTTCACCACATCGTACATCCAGAAGCAGTGGGAAAGCCTCTTCATCCACCAGCGGTAGTCGGTCTGCCGGTGGTAGTCCCAGCGGTACAGAGGATTGCCCCAGACCTGTCCCTTCTCGAAAAAGCCGTCGGGAGGACAGCCCGCGACTGCCACCGGAAGGTTGTCCCGGTCCAGTAAAAACAGATCCGTGTTGGCCCAGGTGTCTGCGCTGTCATAAGCCACGTAGAGAGGAATGTCCCCGATGATGCGGATTCCCCGCTGGTTGGCGTAGGTCTTCAGCCGGATCCACTGTTCCTGAAATTTATATTGAAGGTATTTGAAAAACTCGATGTCGTAGTACAGTTCCTTCCGGTAGTAGTTCAGGGAATACCACCAGCGTCTGCGAATGTCCTCCGGCCACTGATCCCAGCTCTTTCCCCCCATCTTCATCTTGACGGCCATGAAAAGGGCATAGTCGTCCAGCCACCAGGCATTGTACTCCTGAAAGCCTATAAAATCCGGATTCTTCCCGATTTTGCTCCGCTCGTAGGCCTTATGAAGGAGAGTGTACCGGCCTTTGTAGAGCTTATCATAATCGATTATCGCCGGATCATCCCCGAATTCCCAGGCATCGCACTCCTCCTCGGTGAGAACCCCCTCCTCGATCAGGTCTTCCAGGCTGATGTAATAGGGATTCCCCGCAAAGGCGGAGAAGGACTGGAAGGGCGAATCCCCGTGGCCGGTGGGGCCCAGAGGCAAAATCTGCCAGTATCTCTGTTTCGCCTGAACAAGCTGATCCACAAACCGGTAGGCCTCCCTGGAGAAGCACCCGATCCCGTATTTTCCGGGAAGACTGCTTACAGGCATTAAAATTCCACTCTCTCTCATTTCCTCTTACCCCCGTTTCTCCGTGATTTTCCCTGTTGCTTATGGGAAAATTGTAACACATGAAATCTTTGATAGCAAGAAAGAAAAAACGGCGCAGCAGGCGCTGCGCCGTTTGAATCATAAGTTTCAGGCTTTTCCAACGGAGCCGAAGAGATCCATTTTTTCCTTAACGGTTGCCTTGATGGCGTCAAATCCGGGAGCCAGAAGTTTCCGGGGATCATAGCCCTTCCCCTGGAGATCCTTTCCGTCTTCCACGTATTTTCTGGTAGCCGCCGCAAAGGAGAGCTGGCACTCTGTATTGACATTGATCTTGGAGACACCCAGATCAATGGCCTTCTTAATCATGTCTGCCGGGATTCCCGTGCCGCCGTGAAGAACTAAAGGCATGTCGCCGGTCAGCTTCTGGATGGCGTCCAGAGTCTCAAAGCTCAGGCCCTTCCAGTTGGCCGGATATTTGCCGTGGATGTTGCCAATGCCTGCAGCCAGGAAATCGATGCCCAGATCGGCGATCATCTTGCACTCAGCCGGATCTGCGCACTCGCCCATGCCGATCACGCCGTCTTCCTCACCGCCGATGGCGCCCACCTCGGCCTCCAGGGAGATGCCCTTCTCATGGCAGATGGCAACCAGTTCCTTGGTCTTGGCCACGTTCTCCTCGATGGGATAATGAGATCCGTCGAACATGATGGATGAGAAGCCTGCGTCGATGCACTTCAGACAGGCATCATAGCTGCCGTGATCCAGATGAAGAGCTACCGGAACCGTGATCTTCAGCTCTTCCAGCATGCCGTTCACCATGCCCACCACGGTTTTGTATCCGCACATATATTTGCCTGCGCCCTCGGATACGCCGAGGATAACCGGGGAGTTGTTCTCCTGAGCGGTCAGGAGAATGGCCTTGGTCCACTCCAGGTTGTTGATGTTGAACTGACCCACAGCGTAATGTCCTGCCTTGGCTTTCTTCAACATTTCTGCTGCACTTACTAACATGATAAAATTCCTCCTAACTTTATTGGAATACAAAGAACCTGTATCCTGTTACCGTTAGTTTAACAGATTCTTTGCGGTTCGTCCATATGGTTTTGGAAAAAAGTGACGATTACAGCGTCAAAAGCCTGAACCAATTCTCTGCACCCGGACGGACGTTCTAAATGGAACCAGGCTTTTCACTTCTTCTTTTGGCTCTTTTGGCGTTTTTCTTGAAAAAATATTGACAATCCAAAATCTCTATACTAAAATGTACTCGCATGTCTGGTGGGCTGTCCGTGTCCGTTCCCACAGACATTTTCCCCTGCCTTATTAGCCGGGGCGGGGAAAAACAAAATCTCTCACAGAATGGAGGTGTACACGTTGGCAAATATTAAATCTGCAAAGAAGAGGATCTTAGTAAACAGAACCAAAGCTGCGAGAAATAAATCCATCCGCTCTGCTGTAAAGACTTCCATTAAGAAAGTGGAGACCGCTGTTGCAAACAACGACAAGGCAGCCGCCCAGGCCGCTCTGCCGGAGGCCATCTCCGCCATCAGCAAAGCCACTGCAAAGGGTGTTTATCATAAAAACAACTGCGCAAGAAAAGTTTCTCGTTTAACAAAAGCCGTGAACAGTATCGGCTGATAGATCATCCCTTAAAGAAAAAGACTGACACACCTACGGTGACTGTCAGTCTTTTTTTGTCCTGCTGTAACGGACAATCAGCAGCTCCACGCTGAGGCTGTCCTTTAACCTTCCGGTCTTGACCGCCTCTTCGCTCTCCACAAAGTCCTCCTCGATGTGAATCAGTTCCTCCGTGGAGTAAGAACGGGCCAGAGGCTCCAGATTGCGGACGGCGAATTCGGGAATACCCAGCTTTTGCGCTGCCTCTGCCCGGGAAACCCCATAAGCCCTGTACTCCTTCACCAGCAGGATCTGGTGAAACTGTCTGGCCAGCAAAAAGAGGATCCGCATGGGTGGCTCCCGAAGAGACAAAAGATCCTGGTAGAGATCCAGAGCTCTGTCAGAGTTGCGCTCGGTCACCGCCCGGACCATCTCAAAGATCCGGTTCACCGTCTGGGCCGAGCCGATGGTTTCAATGTCCCGGGCCGTCACCACGGTTCTTCCCTGCACATAGGAGATCAGCTTCTCCAGTTCCCTGTGGATGGTGGTCATATCCGATCCGGTCCGGGAGAGAAAGAGCTCCATATCCCTCTCGGTGATGGCAAGTCCCTCCCTCTTTAAGATCCGGGCCGCCCAGATCTTCAGATCCTGCTCCTCCATCTGTTTAAACTCCGCCGCCCGTCCCAGATCCCGCACTGTTTTGTACATGCGGCCTCTTTTGTCCGCCTCGGCCTCCACAAAGATGATGCGAACGTACTCCGGCAGGTTTTTCATATAGTCTGCCAGCTCATCGCACTTGTTCTTGAAAAAGCCTGACTCCTCCACCAGAATCACCCGGTAGTCCCGGAAGAAAGGCAGGGTTTCACACAGGCTGATGATCTCCCCCACATCCATGTCCTTTCCGGCAAACCGGTGAAAGTTCATGGTGTCTCCCTTCACATCCAGCGCCTTTAGAAGAGAATCCCGGTACTGAAGCTTCAGGTAGTTCTCATCCCCGTACAGCAGGTAGGCACGTTTTAAATCCTTCTTCTTGATGTCTTCCAGAATCTCCGAAAAATCGTACTTTTTGATCGCCATGGTCTCTCCTGACTTACTGTTTCCCCTTCCGCAGCTTCATCCTTTCGGGACACCGGATCCCGAAAGCCTCATAAGTCTCTCTCACATCCTCATCGGGCGGATCAATCCTCATCCAGTCCGAATAGAGGGTACACTTCAGATTTCGAAGAAACTGCAGGGAGGATGAATCCCAGGGAAGACCCGCCTCCTCCCTTTTGTGCGCCACCAGCATCCGGACGCAGGCAGCCATGAAAGACAGCAGCCTGCATCCGTAGAGAACTTCTATATCCCGATCCGGCCAGGAATAAAGAATCCGGTAGTTTTCCCTGCCAAGCTCCTCTCCTGTCTCCTGGGCCCGAAAAACAAGAGTCAGGATCTCCTGCCCGGTAAGCTCCTTTTGCGAAAGCAAAAGGAAGGGTATCTCCCCAAACAGCTCATCCATGCGGGATCCCCGGTAGAGGACAGCCGGGTGATCCCCTTCTTTCATCTCTTTCTTCCTTATATCAATACTCAGGTCCCCAAAGAAGACCGGGTTTTCCTTCAGAGGGGAAAATTCTCCCGGGTCACCGGGGTCTCTGTCCAGAAAGCTGGAGGTGATGCGGAGCCCCAGGCCGGAGAGAGAAAGAGTCCTTCCCCGGTAAAGGGGAAGCCCGGTCGACTCCTGGATGACAAAAAACATCCGTTCATCCAGGGAGTCCCTGCTCTCCACCACCATGTTTCCCTCCAGACCGTAACGCTCCTCCACAAAGGAGAGCCAGGCCTTTTCAAAGATCTTTCCCTTTTCCGGATCTCCCATCTCCGTAAGGAAATCCTCCACTTCCTGATCATCCGAAAGCTTCGCCCCGGGATAGAAGACGCTGGCAGCGTTTCCCTCATACCAGCTCCGGGGAGGACAGGAAGCCGGATTGGAAAGGGCAAAATAGAGAACCATGGCATGAAGGGTGTCCAGGTTTTCACACCCGACGGCATCGATCACTTCCATCAAACCGGAGGAAGCCAGGAATTCCTTCAAAAAGAAAGCATCCCCGAAATCCACCGCCCTTCTTTCTTCTCTCCTGCTTCTTTTCTTCTTCTCCGGAGGGACATATCCTTCCGGAACCGGGCTGTACTCCCCGGTAGCCGGATCAAAGTGAAAGATCCC
>CAZJYM010000114.1:0-9307 GCA_964550245.1 uncultured Blautia sp.
TGGAGAGTGTTCCCCACTACCTGGATCTGCCCGAGTTTGTCCGTCAGGACTGGGAAGAGCAGAATAAGGGGATTATAGAAAACTACCGGGAGTTAAACGTCCATCCGGACTTTCAGACCATCATCGACCGGGCGGTCACTTTCCTGAAGTACTCCAAACGGGTGATGGCGGGGACGGACTGCCCCTACCCCGGGGTGGTGCCCGGCTTTTCCCTGGCGCAGGAGCTGGACAACCTGGTGCACGTCTACGGCATGAGCGACTATGAGGCCCTGCGTGCCGCTACGGTTAATCCCGCGCAGCATATGGGAATCGGGGAGAAGAAGGGAAAGATTATGCCCGGGATGGATTCGGATCTGGTGCTTTTGGAGAGGAATCCCCTGGAGGACGCCGGAAACATCCGTTATGTCCGGCAGGTGGTGCAGGGCACACACACCTGGGATCAGGAAGCTTTCCAGCAGCTACTGGCTGCTGTGGGCAAATTAAAAAAAGAAGAAGAGGAGACACTGCTATGAAAAAAGTCATTGCCATGCTGGCTGCGGCCTGCACCCTGGCGGCATCGTTTTCCGTCCCCGTTATGGCGGATGATGCCGGCGGAAGAACCGATCTGATCATTGCCGTCGATGCGGATGTGGCCAGTCTGCACCCCTTTGAGTTCTCCACCACCGTGGAGATCGATGTGCTGGATCAGATCTACGACACACTGATGTACATGAATCCCGACGGAGAGCATGAGCCGGAGCCCAGAGTGGCCGAGAGCTATGAGATCAGCGAGGACGGACTGGACTACACCTTCCACATCCGGGACGATGTGAAGTTCCACGACGGAACCCCGGTGACCGTGGAGGACATCGTATTCTCCATCGAGCAGTACAAGGAGAGCGAGTATCAGGGATCTCAGATCTCCATGCTTTCCAGCGTGGAAGCCACGGATGACCACACGGTGGTCTGCCATCTGGACACCCCCTATGCCCCCTTCCTGCTGGGACTGTGCTCCCCCTACATCACATCCAAGGCTTACTATGACAGCGATCCGGATGGCTTCGCCACCAAACCCATGGGATGCGGACCCTACAAGTTTGTAAACCGCACCATCGGCACCTCCATCGAGCTGGAGGCCAATGAGGACTACTACAGAGGCGCTCCCTCCATCAAGAAGGTAACCTTCAACGTGCTGCCGGAGATCACCACCCGGGCCATCTCCCTCATGAGCAAGACCATCGACTTTGCCGAGGTGGACGCCACCGTGCTCTCCCAGCTGGAAACCGACGACACCATCCAGGTGGATGAGGTTCTGACCTCCGGGTTTGCCTATGTGAGCATGAACCTGGAAAAAGAGCCCTTCAACGATCCCCTGGTTCGCCAGGCCGTCAACTATGCCATCGACCGGGAAAATATCGTCAATGTATGCTATGAAGGCAAGGCGGAGGTCAACTCCAACATCTGCGCCAAGCACCGTTTCGGCTATTCCGACGATCAGCTCCAGTACACCTACGATCCCGAGAAGGCCAAGGAGCTGCTGGCCGAAGCCGGCATCGAAACCCCCTACAACCTGGGATCCCTGCTGGTAGCCGAGGAGTATTCCAACCTGGCGGCGGTTGTACAGAACGACCTGAAGCAGGTGGGACTGGAAGTGGAGATTGACACCCGGGAGTTTAACTCCTTTATCGGCAGCCTGACAGAAGGGGACTACACCATCAGCGTGCTGCAGATGGCCCTGGAGGGAGATACCCAGCAGCTGGAGATGGCCTTTATCACCGACTACATCGGCATGGCCAACAACGCCCGCTATTCGGATCCGGAGATGGACGACCTGTTTAACCAGACCCGGGCCGAGACCGATACGGCCAAGAGAGAGGAGCTGTTCCATCAGATCCTGGAGAAAGCCCAGAATGAAGCCATTTACGCGGTTCTGTGCAATCCTCTCACGATCTATGCCCACAGCACCGACCTGAAGTGTCCGGAGTTCCCGCTGGAAGGCAACTATTACGTGTATGACTTCTCCTGGTAGAAAAAACTTTTATTTACCTTACATTGGGGACCGGGAAACCGGTCCCCAATGTAAAAGAAAAAAAGATGAAAGGAACGGTCGGTTCTGATGGCTAAGTATATCGTCAAGCGTCTGCTGTACATGATCCCCGTACTGCTGGGCGTGGCCTTTCTGGTGTTCACCATCCTCTCGCTGACGCCGGGGGATCCGGGTTCGATCATTCTGGGGATTACGGCCAGGAAAGAGGACATTGCGGCGCTGAATGCGGAACTGGGTTACGACCAGCCGTTTTTTATCCGCTTTTTTAATTACATTAAAAATTTCGTCCTGCACTTTGATCTGGGAACCTCCTATGTCACCCGCCAGCCGGTGATGGACAGCATTATGGCCCGTTTTCCCAATACCCTGCTGCTGGCTGTTCTGTCCATGTGCGTGTCGGCCGTGATCGGCATCAGTATGGGCATCTATTCGGCGGTCCGCCAGTATTCGCTGATGGATCACATCTGTGTGGTGGTGGCCCTGGTGTTTGCCTCCATGCCCAGCTTCTGGCTGGGGCTCATGCTGCTGATCATCTTTTCCGTGAAACTGGGGCTGCTGCCCACCTTCGGGGCTTCCTCCCTCAAACACTTTATCCTGCCCACCCTGACACTCTCCCTTACCTCGGCGGCGGGACTGATGCGGCTTACCCGGGCCTCCATGCTGGAGACCATCCGCCAGGAATACATCCGCACCGCCAGAGCCAAGGGAGCCTCCAATAAGAGAGTGATCTGGAAGCATGCCATGCGCAATGCCCTGCTGCCGGTGGTGACCTCCCTGGGAGGAGGGTTTGGATCCTCTCTGGGCGGTGCCATCATCGCCGAGACGGTGTTTGCCATGCCGGGGATGGGTACTCTGATGACCACCGCCATCCGCCAGAAGGATGTGCCCATGGTCATGGGCGCCACACTGTTTCTGGCCATTCTCTTCAGCTTTGTGATCCTGGCGGTGGATCTGCTGTATGCCTTCATTGATCCCAGGATTAAAGCCAAGTATCGGAATGGAGGGAAGTCCCGTGAATAGCAGATCGAGAAAACATGCTCAGCTTGCAGAGTTCTGGCGCCGCTACCGGAAAAACAAGACCGCAGTGTTCGGTCTGGTTCTGCTGATTCTGATCGTCTCCATGGCGGTCTTTGCGGATCTGATTGTACCCTATTCCAAATGTATCGAGCAGGTGGGGGCGGAACGTCTCCAGGGGCCAAGCCTGAAACATCCCTTCGGAACCGATGAGCTGGGCCGGGATCTGTTTGCCCGGATTGTCCACGGCTCCCGCTATTCCCTGATGATCGGTCTGGTCACCAGTCTGCTGGCTCTGGCCATCGGTTCCGTTCTGGGAGCCAGCGCCGGCTACTTCGGGGGTGTGGTGGACAACGTGATCAGCCGCATCATGGACGTGTTCATGTGTGTGCCGCCGGTACTGCTTTCCCTGGCGGTGGTGGCGGCCCTGGGCACCAACCTGCGAAACCTGATCATCGCCATCACCATCTCCTGTATCCCCGGAAACGTACGATTGGTCCGGTCGGTGGTCATGACCACGGCGGATCAGGACTACGTGGTGGCCGCCAAATCCTACGGCACCTCCAATACCAGGATCATCTTCCGGTATGTGCTGCCCAACGCCATGGGCCCCATCATCGTCAACACAACCATGAGCATCTCGGACATGATGCTCTCTGCCGCCGGTCTGAGCTTTATCGGCATGGGAATTCAGCCTCCCTCTCCGGAATGGGGCGCCCTGCTCTCCAATGCTCAGCAGTACCTGTTTACAGCCCCCTACATGCTTCTGTTCCCGGGCATCTTTATCCTGCTGTCTTCTCTGGCCTTCAACCTGGTGGGAGACGGACTGACGGACGCTCTGGATCCCAAGCTGAAAGACTAAGGAGGTGACAAGGTGGAAAAAGAGCTGCTGCACATCGAAAATTTATCCGTGATCTACAAGACGGACCTGGAGACGGTCTATGCGGTCAATGACATCTCTTTCTCCCTGAAGGAGGGGGAAACCCTGGGCCTGGTGGGAGAGACCGGCGCCGGCAAGACCACCACGGCTCTGGGTATCATGGGACTGCTTCCCGAGCGGACTGCCCGGATCACCGGGGGAAAGATTGACCTGGACGGTCAGGACATCTGTACCTTAAAGGAGAAGGAGCTGCAGCTTCTGCGGGGGCAGGAGGTCTCCATGATCTTTCAGGATCCCATGACGGCCCTGAACCCGGTGCTGACCGTGGGAGATCAGATCGCGGAAGCACTGTCCCTGCACAATCAGGAGGATCTCTCCCGCAAGGAGATTGAGACAAAGGTGGAGGAAACCCTGGAGATGGTGGGCATCCCCAGAGAGCGCAAAAAGGAATATCCCTATCAGTTTTCCGGGGGCATGCGTCAGAGAGTGGTGATCGCCATCGCTCTGGTCTGCAACCCCAAGCTTCTCATAGCCGATGAGCCCACCACCGCCCTGGATGTGACCATCCAGGCCCAGATCCTCTCCATGATCTGTGATCTCCAGAGAAAGTACGGGACCTCGGTGATCATGATCACCCATGACCTGGGGGTGGTGGCGGAGACCTGCGACAAGGTGGCCATCATGTATTCCGGCGAGATCGTGGAATACGGCACCCTCGCAGACATCTTTACCGGAGAGCTGCATCACCCCTACACGGAAGGGCTCTTCGGCTCCATTCCCAGCCTGACGGAAAACACGGCCAGACTGCACCCCATTGAGGGGCTGATGCCCGATCCCACCATCGTCCCCGAAGGCTGCCGGTTTGCCGAGAGATGTACCTACTGTCAGGAAATCTGCAGAAAGGAAAAGCCGGCTGTCCACGAGGAGAACGGCCATCAGATCCGCTGTCACCTGGCGGGCAGGACAAAGGCAGAGAGAAAGGTAACCGTAAAGCCCGAAAAAGAACCGGATTCCAAAAAGGCGGAAGTCAGAAGCGATATCCTGGTGAATGTGAAAAACCTGAAGAAGTACTTCAAGATCCCCGGAGGCATGGTCCATGCGGTGGATGACGTGAGCTTTTCCATTCCCCGGGGAAAAACCGTGGGGGTGGTGGGAGAGTCCGGCTGCGGAAAGTCCACCCTGGGGCGCACCCTTTTGAGGCTTTATAATCCCACGGCGGGAGAGATTGACTTTCAGGGAAAGGACATCGCAGCCCTGTCAAAGAAGGAACTGCTGCAGGCCCGGCCGAAGATGCAGATGATCTTCCAGGATCCCTACGCCAGCCTGAACGGACGGATGACCGTGTATCAGCTGATCGCCGAGCCCCTGATCGTAAACAAAACCTGTAAAAAGGAGGAGATGGAGGATCGGATCAACCGCATGATGGATACGGTGGGTCTGGCCAGCCGTCTTTCGATGGCCTATCCCCATGAGCTGGACGGAGGAAGGCGTCAGAGAATCGGCGTGGCCCGGGCTCTGATACTGGAACCGGAGTTTGTCGTCTGCGATGAGCCGGTATCGGCCCTGGATGTTTCCATACAGGCTCAGATCTTAAACCTCTTAATGGATCTGCAGGATCAGATGGGACTTACCTACCTCTTTATCACCCATGACCTGTCGGTGGTGAAGCACATCTCCGATGAGATCCTGGTGATGTATCTGGGCAAGTGTGTGGAGAGTGCTCCCTCGGAGGAGATCTTCCTTCATCCCCTGCATCCCTACACGAAGGCTTTACTGGCAGCCATCCCCATTCCCAGTGTGGAATCCTGCCACAAGAGGAGGGAACTGCTGCAGGGCGAGGTGACAAGCCCGGTCAATCCCAAACCCGGATGCCGGTTTGCGGCCCGCTGTCCCTATGCATCTGACAAATGTCGTCAGGGCGACATCCCCTTAAGGGAAGTGGCTCCGGGACACTTTGTCTCCTGTGTGCAGTTTTGAGGGGGAAAGCCATGAAGAAAAAGGAAAACAGCGGATGGCCCTACCCCAATGAACTGGGGACACAGGAAACCGTCTGCAGCGATGTGCTGGTCCTGGGAGGCGGTTTATCCGGCTGCTTTGCGGCCATCGCAGCCGCCAGAAGGGGACAGTCGGTCGTCCTGGTGGAAAAGGGAGAGGTGGAACGCAGTGGAGCCGCCGGAACAGGGTTTGACCACTGGGAGTCCTGCTGCACCAATCCCTGTTCCGGCGTAACCCCGGAGGAAATCGCCTGGGCCTACGTAAATGAGCAGGACGGCTACAGCAACGGCATCGCCCACTACATCGAGTGCCGGGAGGGGTATGACCGGCTGCTGGATCTGGAAAAGTGCGGGGGAAAGATCCGGGATACGAATGATGAGTTTAAAGGAGCCGAATTCCGGGATGAGGAGACAAAGTTTCTCTTTGCCTACGACTATCAGAACCGGTTTACGCTGCGGGTCTGGGGATCCACCTTTAAACCGGCTCTGAATAAAGAATTAAAGAGACTGGGAGTCCAGGTCTTTAACCATGTGGAGGCCACCTCTCTCCTTCTGGTTCCCGGAAAAGAGGGACTTCAGGGAGCGGGATGCACCGGGATGGATGTGCACACGGGAAAGTTTTTTCTTTTCCGGGCTAAGGCCACGGTGCTTGGCATGTCCCGTCCGGCCCGGGTGTGGCTTTTTAACCCGGATACGGTGGGACTCTGTGAGTTCCGTCCCCTGCAGAGCATCGGCAGCGGCCATGCCATGGGCTGGAGAGCCGGCATGGAGTTTACCATGATGGAAAAGTCGGTGCGGGCTGAGTTTTCCGCCTCCGGAAGGAGTTTTCCCCCTTACAGCACCGGAAACAACCACAACACCTGGTATGCGGCTACCATGGTGGACGCCCGGGGTGTGGAGATCCCCTACGTAGACAGGGACGGAAACGAGTTAAAGACGGTTTCGGAGCGCTACTACCCGGCGAAGGGACAGAAGTTCTTCTTAAAAGGCGGGGTCATTGACAATCCCAAGTATGAATACCGGGGACCGGAAACCCTGGACTTTGATACCCTGATGGAGAGAGGCTACAAGCTTCCCTTCTATGCCGATTTAAGCCGGATGCCGGAGATGGAGCGCCGGGTGATCTGGGGCCTGATGGTGGGAGAGGAAGCCAAGACGAAGATCCCGGTGTATCAAAACTACAAAGATCATGGATTTGATCCCCAAAAGCACATGCTGCAAAGCTACGGCACCGGATGGCAGTCTGCCAGTTTCCTGGATCAGGAGAGACAGTTTTTCGGGGCTCCCGGCGGAGTGATGCATGACTGGGACTTAATGACCAACATTTCCGGCGTCTTTGCAGCCGGGGATCAGCTCTATGCCTCCGACTGTGCGGGAGCGGCCTGTGCCACCGGCCATTACGCGGGCAGAAAGGCGGCGGTGTATGCCAAAAATCTTTCTTCCCTCCCGGAGTACTCCGGCGAGGATGTAGAAGAGGAAAAGAAGAGAATCTATGCTCCCCTTTACGTGGATGAGAATGAGGGCATCGGCTGGAAGGAATTAAACCAGGCCATCTCCAAGGCCATGCAGAACTACTGCGGCGCTGTGCGCTGTGAGGCTCTTCTTTTTGAGGGGCTGGATCTCCTGAGCCGGTACGAAAAGGAAATGGTTCCCCTTCTCACCGCCTCCAATCCCCATGACCTGATGCGGATCCACGAGGTTCTGGACATCCTGACGGTTGCTCAGATCGTCCTGCATGCCAGCCTGGCCCGGAAGTCCAGCTCAGAGCCCCTGCAGTTTACAAGGAGCGACTACCCGGAGATGGATCCCCCGGAGGAGAGAGTGCACATCGTGATTCGCCGGGAAAAGGGAGAGGTGAAAACCAGACGGGTTCCCCTGGACTTTTTCGGGGATTTGAAAGAAGAGTACGAAAGGCACAACCAGGACTACCTGCAGGGGGAAGAAACCACACTCACAGAAATACCGGCAGGGGTGGAGATCAAAAAGGAAGAATCAAAGGTTTCCTACAGCGCCGTTCCGGTTCCCTGCAGCACCCGTCCCCTTCGCTTTGATGAGAACTTATGCATCGGCTGCGGGCGCTGTGCCAGTGTCTGCCAGTGCGATGTGCTGCTGCCTTCCACAGAAAAGGGAAAACACCCGGAAGTTTACTATCCCGGGGAGTGTTATTACTGCGGGGCCTGTGTCATGGCCTGTCCAAGACCCGGAGCCATTACCCTGGAGCATCCCCTGATGAATCAGGCGAAGTTTGTTCCCGTCCGGCATAAAGAACTGTAAGAAGACTGTTTCGAAAGTTCTTCCCTTGTGGTGTACTTTCTGGTATACTTAAATAAAAGGATTGAAAAGAAGCGCAGGAATGATCCTGCGCTTCTCTTATGGCAGGAACGGGAGAACATGAAGAAAAATGACTGGATACTGGCCGGAAGCGTGGTGCTTCTGGCCGCTGTTTTGTGGATCGCCTTTACAGTTTTTCGATCCGGGGACAATACCGCCGTTTTGATTACCGTAGACGGAGAGGAGTACGGCACCTACTCCCTGGAGGAAGATCAGGAGATTTCCATCGGGGATACCAACGTGTGCCGCATCTCCAACGGAAAGGCAAAGATGATCAGCGCCACCTGTCCCGATCACCTCTGCATGAAGCAGAGAGCAGTTGACAACCGGGGCGGCACCATTGTCTGTCTTCCCAACCGGGTGGTAATCGAGGCCGTAGCGGAGAAAGAGGCGGAGATTGACGGGATTTCCGGGTGATTGCTTTTTATATTCCGATGTGTTACTATAATTGCAGCGTCAGGAGAATAAGGAGAACTAAAGCATGATCGCATTTGTTCGGGGAACCGTATCGGACATGGGAGAGACCTCCCTGGTGGTGGATACGGGGGCAGTAGGATATGAAATCTTTATGACGGCCGGGGACTTAAACCGGATCACCGTGGGGATGGAGGTTAAGATCCACACCTACTTTCTGGTGCGGGAGGATGCCCTGCAGCTGTACGGCTTTCTCTCCCGGGATGATCTGGGCATGTTCAGGCTGCTGCTGGGAGTCAGCGGCATCGGTCCTAAAGGTGCTTTGGGGCTTCTCTCCGGGATCACCGCCGATGAACTGCGCTTTGCCGTGCTCTCCGATGATGTGAAGGCCATTTCCCGAGCTCCGGGAATCGGTAAAAAGACGGCCCAGAAGGTGATTCTGGAACTGAAGGATAAATTGAATCTCCAGGATGCCTTTGAGGCCAGTTTCTCCGGGAGTGAGGACGTACTGCCCCAGGATACGGGTGCGGATCTTCCCGACGGACGCCGGGATGCGGTGGAGGCCCTGATCGCTCTGGGATACAGCAGCACGGAGGCTTTGCGGGCCGTGAGGCAGGTAAAGGATGTGTCTCCCGATGATGTGGAGGG
>CAZJYM010000115.1:0-1291 GCA_964550245.1 uncultured Blautia sp.
GCCGGTGACTTTCGATGTGAGGTGATTCACAGATGGTTCTAAAGCCTGAGACCTTTCTCATTGCCTGTCCCCTGATCTTTTTCGCGGGATTTGTGGATGCCATCGGCGGAGGGGGAGGACTGATCTCCCTGCCCGCCTATCTGCTGGCCGGGGTACCTGCCCATCAGGCCGTTGCCACCAACAAGCTTTCCTCTGTCTTCGGAACCTTCACCTCGGTGTCCAGATTCATCCAGAAGGGACTGGTCAATTTCCGCCTGGCAGTGCCCTCGGTCATATTTGCACTTCTGGGTTCCTCCATCGGCGCCAACATCTCTCTTCGGGTGGAGGAAACGGTTATGCAGGCTCTCCTCTTTATTCTCCTTCCCATCACCGCTGCGATCGTCATGAACCGGAGCCTTTTTGGGGATCAGAACCGGGAGGAGGAAGCCGTTGGAAAGAGGACCTATGTGGTGGCTGTTCTTGCGGCCTTTTTCCTGGGCATGTATGACGGCTTTTACGGACCGGGTTCCGGAACCTTCCTGATCATCGCCTTTACCGTCTTTGCCCGCATGAATGTGCTTCATGCCAATGCCCAGGCCAAGGTGATCAACTTTGCCACCAACATCGGTTCTCTGGCTGTCTTTCTCTCCAACGGACAGGTGGTCATTCCCCTGGGACTGGCAGCAGCCCTCTGCAACATGGCAGGCAGCTACCTGGGCGCATCCCTGGCCATCAAAAACGGAAGCCGGATCACCAAACCCATCATCCTGTTTGTGCTGGCTCTTCTCTTTGCCAAGATCCTCTTTGAGAGATTTGCAGGATAAACAGGGAGAAACATAAAGATTTCCTGAATAAACAGCAGATACGTTGAGATTTGCAGGAAGGAATGATAATGATAAAGCAGATGATTGTGTTTATATGCGCCACATTCCTGCTGCTCTCCGGTATAAGGGTTGGAGATACCAGTGACGTGGTAATAGAAGAGTGGAGGCCTTCGGAGATCTACTCGGATGAGGACATCCAGTCGGCCATGGATACCGTGGAGGAGTATTTTTCCCGGCATTTCTCCGGCTGTACTCTGAAAAGGCTGTGGTATCCCGGGGATGAGGCTATGGATGAATGGGAGGAGTTTGCCATTTCCAACGATGCAGATGAGGCCATCGTCATCTATTCCAGTTTCGATGTGGATTCCTCCGGAGGAGATGGAAGCCTGAACCCCAACTCCACCTACGACAACTGGGACTGGATTCTGGTGCGGGATGAAGGCGGGAAATGGAGACATGTGGATCACGGATACGGATGATAAGAACAA
>CAZJYM010000115.1:1391-5680 GCA_964550245.1 uncultured Blautia sp.
TCCGTAAGCTTATGGGCAGTGGAGCCCTCTCCCCGGATTACGCTGAAGATCCTGTCTTTCAGATCATACTCTATTTCAGCCTGCTCAAGGAGACGGATGATCCGCTGTCTCTGGGGATTTTCCCGAAGCGCCGGGTTTTTCAAAGTCACATGGATGTCCTGATCCACCGGAGTCTCCGGAAGGGTGACTGAGAGGCAGCCCAGATCTTCATCGTACCGGGTCTCCAGTTCTTCCGTATCGGAGAGACAGACTTTCGTTTCCTTTACTCCCATGAAGCACAGGGTAAAGGTTCGGGACTGGGGAATCAGCTCTGTACACCCTTCGGCCTTCTCGATGGTGAAGGATCCTCCTTCCCAGTCCAGCTCCATGTGGGTGGTCACAAATTTGCCTTCCAGGTATTCCATTGTCTCATTGTCGTCCTCATAGAGGGTGAAGGATCCGTCGGAACCGCCATATATCAGGATTTCCAGTGTTTTCGGGTTATGCAGGAACTGCTGCCCCTCGATCTCTTCCGTTAAGGGAACAATGGCTCCCGCTTTTGCCAGAACGGGAATGGAGTGCAGATCCCGGTACAGCTGGATCTGCTTTCCGCCTTTGTAGATGATGCCCGTGAAGATGTCGATCCAGGTTCCTTCCGGCAGCCAGGCATCTGTCTTTCCCAGGTTTACCCCTGGAATCTGCGGGGAGGTGATGGGGGCAACCATCAGGCCTTCCCCGAAGAAGTACTGGTTTTTCGCCCCGTAGGCCTTCCACTCTTTCGGATACTGATAGTACAGGGGCTCTATGAGGGGTTTGTCCTCCTTAAAGGCCCGGTAGTTCATGGTGTACAGATAGGGGATCATCCGGTGGCGGAGACGGAGAAACTCCCGCATCACCTGATGAATCTCCATGGGGAAACACCAGGGCTCTTTCCTTCGGAAGTCCCCTTTGGTGCTGTGGAGACGGTTGATGGGAGAGAACACCCCGAACTGTACCCAGCGCAGAACCAGCACATTGTCCCGGGATCCGCTCATGTGTCCGCCGATGTCATGGCTCCACCAGCCGTAGCCGATGTTGGAGGCGGTGCTGGTAAAGTGAGGCTGAAAGTCCAGGGTAGGCCAGGTAGCCACCGTATCTCCGGAAAAACCGATGGGATAGCGGTGAGAGCCGTAGCCGGCATACCTGGAAAAGGTCATGGGACGCTTTCCGTTCCTGCCGCTGTCCAGGAAGTGGATGTGATTGAGCATCCACAGAGGATCCAGTCCGGGGATCTTGGTAGTCTTTCCCTGCTGCCAGTCGATCCACCAGAAGTCCACTCCCTCTTCCTCCATGGGGTGAAGGACGCAGGAGAAGTAGGCTTTTACAAACTTCGGATCCGTCATGTCAAATTCGACGGGTTCCTCTGCTTCCTGGTCCACCCCCATCACTTGGGCGATTTGGGGATAGACCTCCTCATAGGCTCTGATTCCCAGGGCCGGGTGAAGATTCAGGGTGGTGTGCATTCCCTGCTCTTTAAGCCAGGAAAGAAAACGGGGCGGATCCGGGAAGAAATCCCGGTTCCAGGTAAATCCGGTCCAGCCGCTTCCGTACTTTGGATCCACCGAATCCACCAGATGCCAGTCCATGTCGATGACAGCCACGGAAAGAGGAATACCCTCCTCCTGGAACTGCCTTATCAGTTCTTTGTAACTCTCTTCCGTGTACTCGTAATACCGGCTCCACCAGTTTCCCAGAGCAAACCGGGGAAGAAGAGGAGTCTTGCCGGTCAGCTGGTAGTAATCCCGAAGGGCTCCCCGATAGTCTGTTCCATACATGAAGAGATAGAGATCACACTCTTCGGGAACTCTCGGGGCGATCCATCCATTCCCGTCAAGAGCCATGGATCCGGAATCATCCAGAACCGCCCAGCCCTCCAGGGAGAGGATGCCGTCATCCAGGGGACATTCCCCTTCTACCAGATCCAGAGTGCGGACCGTTCCCTTCAGGTTGCCGCCTTCTCCGGGTTCTCCGTATCTCCACTCGGAAACCGGGGAGAGCATTCCTCCGGGTCCCTGAGCCAAGAGACTGTTTCCGTTCCAGGTGATCCGTATGTCCTTTGTTGCCAGCTGCCAGCCATCCTTCTTCTTTTTCACTGTCCAGGAGACCGGGGCAAACTCCCGGTTCATCACCACCTGGGTGGCCCGGTCCTCAAAAACTCCCTTCTCACTGTACTCCAGCCGTACCAGGCGGGAGGTGAGAAAGGTAAAACGGAACTTTTCACCCTGAAAGATGTTTTCCTTTCGTCCTACAGGTTTCATTTCCAGCAGGTCATTCATATGCATTACCCTCCATCGAGCTTTTTTGCAGGATGCATCCATTATCAGCGGGGGAGACCCTCTTGTCAAGCCCCAGGAACAAGTTCCTGTTGACACAGGGATGCCTTCCGTGCTAATATAAGAAAAGAATTTTCATTCCCCGGGCAACTGAAAAGAAAGCCCCGGGAGATGATCTCTGCCGGCAGTGGGAAAGGAGACAAGAAATGAACGACTACACGGTGAGATTTTCAGACCGTCCCGACTGGAGAGGCGGGCTTTATTCCCTGCTTCCCCTGATCGAGAGGGAGATGGAGCATTATCAGTACGATTTTGAGGGAAAGACGGTCTTTTGCGACTGCTGCGAGGATGTGGGGAATGATTTCTTCAAATATTTCTTAGGGAAATTCAGGGAGCTGAAGATCAAAAAGCTCACCGGGGTGTGTTATCTGCCGGTAGAGGGAGTAGAGAGACTGCGGCCTTACATCGTTGAGGTCAACGAGACGCGCACTCTTAAGATCAACCAGGACGGCGGCGTGGAGGATTTTCTGAAAGTGCAAAAAGGCCTGATGAAAAACAAAAAGAATGCCATGTTTCTGTGTGAAACCGGGTACTACGAACCGGGAAAAAAGCAGGGAAAAGTCAATCTTTTTAATATGTTCCTCGATGGCCGAATAAACTATAACAGGAAAAAGTATCAGAATGTTTTTACCGAAGCGGACATCGTCTTTGCAAACGCCCCGGATCAGCTGTTCCCGGAATACATGACCATGTTTGTGAAGAATAATAAGCCTTTTGTGGCCTTCTGCACCGGGATCACCCTGGAGGATAACGGAAGGACCAGAAAGAAGTTTGCGGATGTTCACCGCGGGTTTGTTTCCGCGCATTTCTGGTCGGCGGATGCATTCCCTCCCATGCTGGATTTCCCCCAGTTTCGAGATGAGAACGGAGACAGATGGACCTGGTGGGGCCCCGCCATGTTCATCTCCAACCTTCCGGATGTTTCCGGGAACCCGCTTCTTCTGGACGTCTATGAAGACTACAGCTCTTTTGTGTCCAGGTGGAGCATTGACCATGACATTGAATTTTAATGAAGGAGGACTGGTATGACAAGGATCAGGATCTACAGCAGCAACTTTTCACATCCCCGGGAGGTTCACCAGTTTCTGGCGGAAAACCTCCATTTTCCTTCCTATTATGGGATGAACCTGGATGCCCTCTCTGATGTTCTGGCGGAACGGGATGAGGACACGTGGATCGTCCTGGATCTGCAGGGGATGCCGGAGGAGATGGCACCCTTCTATTCCAGGCTTCGGAAGGTGTTAAGCAATGCCGTCGCTTCCAATTACCACATTCGGGTAATGACCCTCCGGGAGAAGGAGTAGACTCTCCCGGAAGGTTTTGTTAATGGCTGCCCAGCCGGTAAAGGTCCTGATAAAAGTTGGGATAGGAGATGGTGACGCACCCGGGATCCAGGATGTCCAGGTCTCCTTCGCATACGGTGCCGGCTACGGCAAAGGACATGGCCACCCGGTGGTCCAGATGGGGATCGATCACCGCCCCGTGAAGAGGCCTGCCTCCCTGAATGATCATGCCGTCGGGGGTTTCTTCCACTTCGGCCCCCATTTTTTTCAGGTTTTCCACCATCACCGCAATCCGGTCCGACTCCTTTACCCGCAGTTCCGCCGCATCCCGGATCCGGGTCGTCCCTTCGGCAAAGGCGGCTGTCACTGCCAGCAGGGGAAGCTCATCGATGAGGGAGGGGATGATGTCCCCGCCGATGTCTGTCCCGTGAAGATGAGAAGAGCGCACCAGCAGATCGGCTACCGGTTCTCCCTCCTGTCTTTCATTTAAAAGGGTGATATCTGCCCCCATGGAGGAAAGAACCCGCAGGACTCCGTCCCGGGTGGGATTGATGCCTACGTTTCGAAGGAGGATCTCACTTCCCGGAGTTAAAAGCCCGGCAGCCAGGAAGTAGGCAGCGGAAGAGATGTCGCCGGGTACGGAGAAATCCCGTCC
>CAZJYM010000115.1:5780-7368 GCA_964550245.1 uncultured Blautia sp.
CCCATGGGACGGGAGGAAAGGGAGGCATCCCCGGTGATTTCAGAACCAAAGCTCTGGCCTGCGAGAATGCCGGAGATCAGCCGGGCGGTGGTTCCGCTGTTGCCCACATCCAGGGGAACCTCTGGTGCTGTCAGTCCGTGAAGGCCTCTGCCGTGAACCAGCACTTCCCCCTGCTTTCTTTCTACTTCGATGCCCATCTTTTGAAAGCAGGAGATGGTGGACAGGCAGTCCGCCCCTTCCAGAAAGTTGGAGATCCTTGTGGTTCCCTCTGCCAGGGAGCCCAGCATCACGGCTCTGTGGGAGATGGACTTGTCTCCGGGGACGGTCAGTTCTCCCCGCAGTGAAGACTGTTTTTTGATGATCATGGCGTATCCTTACCTTTCTGTAACCGTATAGTTTCTTTTCCGCAGCAGGTCGGTGCCGGAAATCATGGCATCCTCCTCATAGAATTCGATTTTCAGCACGCCCTGTTCAAATTCACGGTTGTGAATGATGCCGATGTTTTTGATGCTGATGTTTTCCCCGGCCAGAATGGTGGCAATGGTGGCGATTCCTCCCACCTTGTCCGCAATGTCTATATAAATCACATAGGTCCGGCCGAGGGAGCCGCTGGAGGTGGCATCGATGGAATCCCGGTAGTCTTTGGAGCTCTCAAACATCCGGTACAGGGAATCCGTATCCCGGTTGTCCACCAGGCAGCGGATCTGGACCAGCATGCTGATGAATCTGTCCAGCACGGCGGAGATGTTCCGGTCGTTCTCCAGACAGATCTGCTGCCACATCACCGGGGAGGAGGAGGCAATCCGGGTGATGTCCCGGAATCCGCCGGCGGCAATGGTCTTCATGAATTCCTCCTCATTGTCCAGCTCTCTTACCAGGTTTACCAGGGCGGAGGCGATGATGTGGGGCAGATGGCTCACCCCGGCCACGGCAAAGTCGTGCTCCTGGGGAGACATGATCATGGGAATGGCCCCCAGGGAGGCGATGAATTCCGAGAACTCCACCAGCTGTTCCATGGGGTTTTCTCCTCCGGGGGTGATCAGGTAGTAGGCGTTTTCGATCATGCGGTAGCTGGAGTTGACAAAACCTGATTTCTCCGAGCCTGCCATGGGGTGTCCCCCGATAAAGCGGGACTCCAGGTGCAGCTCCTCCACCTTTTCCTGAATGATGCTCTTGACGCTGCCCGCATCTGTGATGATGCAGTCGGGGCTGATCACATCCTTCAGGTACTCCAGGTACTGGAGGTTGTATTCCACGGGGGCGCACAGAAAAATATAGTCGCAGCATCCGTACAGCTCATCTTTCTCCTGGCAGGCCTGGTCAATCACACCGGCCCTTAAGGCTTCCTCCAGGGTTTCCCTGTGCGCTGCGTAGCCCAGGATGCGGTAATCGGGATGATATCTGCGGACGGCTTTGGCGATGGATCCTCCGATCAGACCAAGTCCGATAAAGGCAATGGTTTTCATGTTCTTGCTGTCCTTTCGGCTAGAATGGGGATTTTTGGGGTTTCCCTGAAATTCCTCTCTATTGTAAAAGATTTTGCAAGAGATGTCAAATTTTAAGTGAAATGAGGAAGGGGAGAACTTTA
>CAZJYM010000115.1:7468-9175 GCA_964550245.1 uncultured Blautia sp.
GTTCCAAAATTTCTCTCTTTCCGGTGCTTTTCCGGGCTTTTTTCCTTTCCTCTTCCACAGAATCCTCACATCAGCGCAAATTTGCTTAAAAATGATGGGCAAAGCTGTATAAAATACTTGAACTGTTTCCAAATTTTTAGTAAAATGTCCACATATAAGACAAACAGGAGGTAGTGTATATGGACGTTTATAGTACTGACCGGATCAGAAACGTTGTCCTTCTGGGCCACGGCGGCGCGGGCAAGACCACTCTTACAGAGGCCATGGCCTATCTCTCCGGGATCACCACCCGGCAGGGCAGAGTGGAGGACGGGAATACGGTCAGCGATTATGACAAAGAAGAGATCAGGAGACACTTTTCCATTTCCACATCCCTGGTTCCCATTCAGTGGAAAGGGGTGAAGGTGAACATTCTGGATACACCGGGATACTTTGATTTCGTGGGCGAAGTGGAGGAAGCCGTCGGCGCGGCCGACGCGGCTGTCATCGTCGTATCCGGCAAGGCCGGTGTTCAGGTGGGCACCCAGAAGGCATGGAACATGTGTGAGAAATATAAACTTCCGCGTATGATCTTCGTGACGGACATGGATCTGGACGATGTGAACTACAGTAAGGTGGTGGATGATCTCACAGAGCTCTACGGAAAGAAGATCGCACCCGTTCACTTCCCCATCATGGAGAACGGCAAGTTTGCCGGCTACGTGGATGTGGTGAAGCAGGCCGGAAGAAAGTACGGGGATAAGGGGAAGGAGACTCCCTGTGACGTTCCCGCCGCTCTCACCGATGATCTGGAAAAATACCATGACGTGCTGATGGAGTCTGTGGCTGAGACCAGCGAGGAGTTTATGGACCGCTACTTCGAGGGTGACGAGTTCACCGTGGAAGAGGTCAGCTCCGCCCTGGGCGAAAATGTATCCGATGCCAGCGTGGTTCCCGTATCCATGGGTTCACCCGTGAACCTTCAGGGAGTATCCAGCCTGCTGGACGACATCTGCGGCTATTTCCCCAGCCCCGACAAACGCACCTGCAGCGGAACCGATCAAAAGACCAACGAGACCTTCAATGCCGACTATGATCCGTCAAAGGCCAAAACCGCCTATGTGTGGAAGACCATCGTGGATCCCTTCCTTGGGAAGTACTCCCTTATCAAGGTGTGTTCCGGCGTGATCAAATCCGACGACACCCTCTTCAACGTGGAGAAGGGAGAAGAGGAACGGCTTAACAAGCTGTATGTTCTGGAAGGCTCCAAACCCTCCGAGGTTTCCGAACTCTCCGCCGGAGATATAGGGGCCATTGCCAAGCTCAACAGCGTACAGACCGGGGACAGCCTGGCAACCAAGGCTACACCCATCCTCTTCCCGAAGACACCCATCTCCGTTCCCTACACCTACAAGAGGTACAGGGCCATGAAGAAGGGCGACGACGACAAGGTTTCCCAGGCTCTGGCCAGGATCATGAGCGAGGATCAGACTCTGCGCACCGTCAATGATGCCGCCAACCGTCAGACACTGCTGTACGGCATGGGAGATCAGCATCTGGACATCGTGATCAGCAAGCTCAAAGACCGCTACAAGGTGGATGTGGAGCTGTTAAAGCCCAGAGTTCCCTTCAGGGAGACCATCCGCAAGAATTCCGACGTGGAAGGCAAGCACAAGAAACAGTCCGGCGGCCACGGCCAGTACGGTCATGTGAAGATGCGCTTCGAGC
>CAZJYM010000116.1:0-9113 GCA_964550245.1 uncultured Blautia sp.
TAAATCTTACGATGAATCACCATTTCTGTCAATGAATATTTCCCTTATGCCTGATCCAGGGGGATGTTGAGCTCCTCGGTACCCGGCAGGGCAAATCTTCCGTTTTTGATGAGGTACACGCCGTTTCCCTCATGATCCACCACCCGGATGCTGTCCAGCTCCTCATAGGGGATGGTGATGTCGGTGTGGCAGCCGAAGTAGGCCTTTCCCGGATCTGTCTTTCGAAGGATGGAGATCTCGTTATCCCGGGCCACACATTCCTTCCCGTCGGGATTGTACTCGGGACAGTCCTCGGTCCAGCAGTAGCAGGTATCTCCCACAGCAAAGTGAGGACCCATCTTTTCGGCGATGAGGATGGGAAACTTATCGGCAATCCCGTACTTCTGCGCGGTCACATAGGCGGTGGTGTTGGTGCCGATGGCAAACTCGCCGATGGGCAGCTTTTCATGGTGGTGCAGGATGTTGTCCTCGATAAACTTCCGGTTCTCCTCCGGGGAGTCAAAGTTGGCGCAGGAATAGTCCACCACCATGCCGTCCTGGAAGGTGAGTCTTAAATCCCGGAACATCAGTCCTTCCAGGTACACCTTCTTGACGTGTAAAAGACCGTTGGTTCCGGACAGAACCGGGGTGGTAAAGATCTCTCCCACCGGGATGTTCACATCCGCCCCGCAGTTTTCAAAGATAGCCTCTTTGTCCGGATCGTTCAGGGCATGGAGATGAATCCGCAGATCCGTCTCGTTGCCGTCGGCTCCTTTGACCTCCGCGAATTCTCCGCTGTTGGCGGCATCGATCATGGTCTGCTGAATCCGCTGATAAAGCTTTGTATCCAGTGTATTGATCCGCACCGTCTCCTGGAAGATCTCCGGGAACTTCTCCCCGATCTCCGGAACCGGATAGGCGATAATGGTAAAGCTGGCCTCGTCCCTGTGGATGTATCGGTTGCTGATCTGACTGCTCTCGTTTTCCATCTCCACCTGCAGCATCTCCTGCTCTTTGGTAAGAGTCAGGGCCTGGGGATTGTTTACCGGCTCAAAGAGCTTTTCCCCGAAGGTTTCGATGCAGGCCGGTCCTGCCATCAGTTCGGCCTCCTCCTGGAACTCCTCATAGGCTTCCTGGGTGGCCCGAAGTTTCTTCTGGACAAAGTCGGCGTCCAGGAAAAGAGCGCTGTCCTGGCGGTGGTCGTAGTCATACTGGGGATTGGCTATGGCGCCGGAGTAACCGATGCGGTGCTGTCCCCGTTTGTTAACCACATGAACCGCATACCGGCAAAGCACCGGCTGCAGTCCCATCTGCCGGAACTGGCCGATGGCCGCCTTGACCACTCTCTCAAAGCCCAGCCTGTAGCGAATGTTGACGGTCTTCTTTTTAGACAGGTCCTTTCCCGCATTGACAAAGCCCATCCGGTAGGCCTCCGTAAAGGTCCGGGCCATCTCCTCGATCTGCTCTCTGGGCAGACTGTTGAGATAGCGGGCCGTATCCAGCTCCACAGGGGAAACATACTCCCCGTAGAGGTAGAGATACCGCAGGTCCGCCAGATTGCTGCTCATGATCAGGTGCAGGGCGAAGTTCCGGTCGGGACTTACCTGCTCCT
This sequence comes from uncultured Blautia sp., assembly GCA_964550245.1. Taxonomy (GTDB): domain Bacteria; phylum Bacillota; class Clostridia; order Lachnospirales; family Lachnospiraceae; genus Blautia_A. Next base: position 1,592 of record CAZJYM010000116.1, read on the forward strand.
CGATCCTCTCCAGCACCATGTCCTTACAGTAGTCATTCACATAGGACTTCAGGATATCCGTCACCTCATCCACCGTGGGGAATTCCTCTCCCGTAAAGGAGGCATGAACCTGTAAAAACAGCTCCATCAGGATGGTCAGATCCCACATCCGCTTCTCAAAGGCAAACACCGCCGCACCCCGAAGCTCTGCATGGAGAAACGCCAGGGGAGGTCCGTACTCACCCAGCTGTTCCGATGCATACACGGGATTCCCGTAGCAGTGGCCGTAGTTGGCCGGCAGAATGTCCTCATACAGTTCCCGGTTGCAGCGCATCAGCTTCTCAATGGGAGCCTGATCCAGCTTGTCCTCATAAATGTCCCCCGACTTGGAAAGGAAGGCTGCCGTCCTGCGGAAGTAGTCCCCGAAGGGTTCCCTCACATCATTTTCGCGTGTGATTTCCTTCATTCTGCCCTTTGCCAGATTGAACCGATCTTTTACCCATTCATCCACTTTTTCATCTCCCTTTCTTTACCCTTCATCATTAATCACATGTCCCAGTTTTATTTCCTGTTCCACAATGTCCTTCATGTAATCCCAGATCTCCTCCGACGCCTCGTGCGTCCGCCGGTTTCTGTGGTAGATCTGGCTTTTCCTTACCTGATGTTCTACCCAGCTTTTCCCCCCGGAGGCGTGATTGAGCATCAAAGGCTCCAGGTTGTCCAGCATGTGGGCATAGACGGCATCCGCCGTCTCATAGGCCTCAAACTCCTGCCAGAGCGCCTTCAGCTTTTCCCCCTGATCGGCCGGCAGCAGGGCATAAAGCCTCTCCGCCGCTTTTTTCTCCCGCTCTGCCTTGTCCAGACCCGCTTTCGCATCGTAGGCATAGGTATCCCCGGCGTCGATCTCCACCAGATCGTGGATCAGCACCATGGGGATCACCCGGGAAAGGTCTGTCCCTTCGGGGGCATACTCAAAAAGCACCACGGCCATCAAAGCCAGATGCCAGGAGTGCTCGGCATCGTTTTCCTTCCGGCTGCCGTCCGCCAGGTAGTTCTGCCGGAAGATCTCCTTGGAGCGGTCCGCTTCCAGGATAAACTCCATCTGCTGCTTCAGCCTTTCCATATCCATCTGTTCATACCCCCATGAGAAAGAATCCCAGCCAGCACATCATGGTCACCCCGTTGGCGATGGAGCCCACAATGCCGGTGCGGTGGGAAAAGCCCTGCTTCGAAAAGCTGTACAGGCCCATGGCAAAGCCGTATACGGAAAGAAGGGCCGCAAACATGCAGATTCCACCCGCGGCAAAGCCGAAGCGGCCCTCCAGGGCCAGATACAGTGCCACCGCGGCCACAAAGAGCACCAGAGAGGTCACAAAGAGCCCCACCGAGAGCTTCCCCTCCGGGGCCTCCTTTTTCCTGGCAAAGGAGTACCTATACCGTCTGGCCATGACATCTCCTCAGATAATCCAGCAGTGTAAAGATCATGTACCCCGCGAAAGCCCCCAGGGTGTTTAAAATCAGATCGTCCACGTCAAAACAGCCCACCCGGGCCAAAAGCTGAACCGTCTCCGCCAGGAAGCTTACGCCAAAGCCGGCCAGAGCCGCATAAACTGCCCGGTTCACACCGGGACAGATCACCGGCAGCAAAAAGCCAAAAGGCATAAAGGCCGCCACATTCCCGAAAAGGTTGGTATAACAGGTCGTAACTCCCAGCTCATGGCGGTACACCCAGAACCTGCGGATGGTGTCAAAGGGGATCAGGTTGTATTTATAAGCTCTCTCCCCTGTGGAAATCCTGCCGTACTTCTCCGAAAAAAACATGAGATACCCCAGGACCAGCACGTAGAGCAAAAACAGCCCCCAGCACCTCCTGCGGGTACGTTCTCCCCTCATTTACTCCCGTCCCCCGAAGATTACAGCAGAATTTCCTTCTTCCGGCGAAGAAGCCTGACTCCGCAGATGATCATCAGCACCCCGGAGGCCACACCGCTGACCATGACCACAATGCCCAGGGCGATGTTGCCGGCTCCCGTTCTCGCCATTGTTTTGTAAACCTTTTCATTCATCTTTTCCACTCTCCTTTTATTCCCCGGCTCCGTATTTTTCATAGTAGGCCTTTATCTGTTCCAGTCTCTCCTCATCCAGGTATCCGCTCTCCCGGAGATGTTGGGTCACATCCTTCATGGTGACAATGGAGGCGGTCTTAAATCCCCAGGTCTCCTCAATCTCCCGCAGGGCGCTCTTTGTCCCTTTCCCCCGCTCCATCCGGTCCACGGATACCACGAGTCCCAGGATCTCCACCTTTGCCTGGGCTTTTAAGATGGGCACCGTCTCCGCGATGGAAGTGCCGGCCGTGGTCACATCCTCGATGATCACCACCCGGTCCCCGTCCTTTAAGGGGCTGCCCAGCAGGATCCCCCGGTCCCCGTGATCCTTGACTTCTTTTCTGTTGGAGCAGTAGCCCGCTTCCTTGCCGTAAAGGCGGCTTAAAGCCATGGAGGCCGCCACCGAAAGGGGAATCCCCTTGTAGGCCGGTCCGAAGAGGATGTCAAAGTCCAGGCCGAAGGCGTCTAAAATGGCTCTGGCATAGTACTCCCCCAGCCGGTTTAACTGGCTTCCGGTGCGGTAGAATCCCGTGTTGACGAAAAAGGGGGTTCTCCTGCCGGATTTGGTGACAAAGTCCCCAAATTTCAGCACACTGCTCTCAATCATAAAATCAATAAATTCCTCTTTATAGGCTTCCATTCTACCTCCTAACGGACGGCTCCGATGAGATCACTGACATTCTCCACCCGGTTTTCCTCCAGGTACTCCTCCAGTCCCCGGATGATGTCCGTCATGACCGTGGGATTGTAGAAGTTGGCGGTTCCCACCGCCACCGCGGACGCACCGGCCAGAATAAACTCCAGGGCATCCTCCGCGGTGGCGATGCCCCCCAGTCCGATCACGGGAATGGACACCGCCTGAGCCGCCTGGTATACCATCCGCAGGGCCACCGGTTTGATGGCGGGTCCGGAGAGACCTCCGGTATGGTTGGCCAGAACGAACCTTCGGGTTTTCACATCGATCTTCATCCCCAGCAGGGTGTTGATAAGCGAGATTGCATCCGCTCCCCCGCTTTCGGCTGCCCGGGCCATCTCCGCCACATCGGTTACATTGGGACTTAACTTCATGATCACCGGCTGAGATGCATATCTCTTCACCGCCCGGGTGATGGATTCCAGCGCCTTCGGATCCTGACCGAAGGCCATTCCCCCCTCCTTTACGTTGGGGCAGGAGACGTTGATCTCCAGCATGTCCACCGGTTCTCCCGCGAGGCGCTCCACCACCCGGCAGTACTCCTCTTCGGTCTTTCCGCACACGTTGACGATGATTCGGGTGTCAAACCGTCTTAAAAAGGGCAGGTCTCTCTGACAAAAGACCTCCACCCCGGGGTTTTGTAATCCTATGGCATTCAGCATCCCCCCGTAGGTTTCAGCAACCCGGGGAGTGGGATTTCCTTCCCAGGGTACACTGGAGACACCTTTGGTCACCACGGCTCCCAGTTTATTTAAATCAACGAGCTCAGAGTATTCCATTCCCGAGCCGAAGGTGCCGGAGGCGGGCATCACCGGGTTTTTAAGTTCCACCCCGGCCAGATTTACCTTTAAGTTTTTCACGGCCTCACCTCCCCGGGAAGAAGTACCTCCGTACTTAAAAACACGGGGCCGTCCCTGCACACTCTCTTATTGCAGACCCGGGAGTGCTCATCCTCCTGCGGTGTGGGACACACACAGGCCAGACAGGCCCCCATCCCGCAGGCCATCCTCTCCTCCAGGGAGAGATAACAGGGGATTCCCATCCGGATGCCCAGATCCTTTACCGCTTTAAGCATAGGAGCCGGTCCGCAGGAAAAGATCAGATCCCCGGTAAGACCCTCTCTCCGGATCACATCCAGGACATTTCCCCGGATGCCGGCGCTGCCGTCCTCCGTTGAAAAGTATACTTTTCCGAAATCTTCGAACTCCTCCTTCAAAAAGATCTGATCCCGGTATCCCAGTACCGGGATAACCTCCCCGTTGATCCGGGCCGCACACTCCAGCAGGGGAGGAATGCCCATTCCCCCGCCGATTAAGAGTACCCGTTTATCCGTGGTCAAATCTATGGGAAAGCCGTTCCCCAAAGGTCCCAGCACCTCCACCGTGTCTCCCGGAGTAAGAGCAGAAAACTCCCTGGTTCCCTCTCCCACCACCCGGTAGACCAGACGGATCATCCCCCGATCAATCCGACAGATACTGACAGGCCGGGGAAGAAGCCGGCTTTTATCCTTACAGTACAAAGAGAGAAACTGTCCCGGAAGGGCTTCCCTGGCAATCTCCTCTCCTGCAAGCTCCAGGGAAAAGATTCCCTCCCCCAGTCTTTCCTGGGAAGAAACAACCAGAGCCTTCTTAACCTTCTTATTCATTACGCTTCCCCCAGGGCAGTGGAGATGTCTTCCCGCATCTCGATGACCGCCTTCCGGGCTGCCTCCCCCAGGGAGAGGCCTTTATACTTCTCCTGCTTCCAGGCGGCGATGATGCCCCGGGAAGAATTCACAATGGCCCCGGTTCCGTCCGGATTAAAGAAGGGCACCAGATCCTTTCCCTTTCCCCCCTGGGCTCCGTATCCGGGAACCAGGATTAAGGTATGGGGCATGATGCGGCGCAGAGTCTTTCCCACCTCCGGGTAGGTAGCTCCTGCTACCGCCCCTACATAGCTGTACTGCTCCCCCATGAGATCCGATCCCCAGGAAGAGACCATCTCTCCCACCCATTCGTAGAGGGGGCGTCCCTCCGAGATTCGGTCCTGAAACTCCCCGCTGGAGGGATTGGAGGTCTTCACCAGTACAAAGATTCCCTTTTTCTCCTGGGCACACACCTCCAGGAAGGGCTTTACTCCGTCGGAACCCAGGTAGGGGTTTACCGTCGCAAAATCCACATCAAAGACGGGAAGCATCTTTTCACCCACGCGGACCTTTCCCAGATGGCCCGTGGCGTAAGCTGCCGAGGTGGAACCGATATCCCCTCTCTTTACATCCCCGATCACCACCAGGTCCTTTTCATGGCAGTAGTCCACGGTCTTTTTATAAGCAATTAGACCCGGGAGTCCAAACTGCTCATACATGGCGATCTGGGGCTTCACGGCGGGAATCAGATCCCACACCCCGTCCACAATCTCCTTGTTAAACTGCCAGAGAGCCTCTCCCGCTCCCTCTAATGTCTCCCCCTTTTCCCGGAAAGCCTCTTCCAGAATTCCCGGGGGGATAAAGTCCAGCACGGGATCCAGTCCCACCACGATGGGGGCTCCGGTATCCCGGATCTTTTTCATCAGCTTGTTGATCATCTGTTTTCCTCCTGCTGCCGCCGGGGGCAATCGTCAATAGGCCTTCTTTCTATTTTCCCATGTTCACACCAGAATTGCAATAGGCAATCTTCCCTTTGCAGATGGTAAGGAGGATTCTTCCCCTGACCCGGCGCCCGTCAAAAGGGGTATTCCGGCCTTTGGAGAGGAAAATATTTTTATCGAGGACATACTCTTCCCGGGTGTCGGCTACCACCACATCCGCGGGAGCACCCACCGCAATCCTTCCCGCCGGAATCCCCAAAATCTTCGCCGGGTTCAGGCTCATCTTTTCAATAAGCTCACGCATGGTGAGAATCCCCGTCTCCACCAGCTCCGTGTAGGATATGGCAAAGCTGGTCTCCAGGCCCACGATGCCAAAGGCCCCGTCTCTCATGGAACTGCCCTTATCGGAGACACTGTGGGGAGCATGATCGGTGCTGATCACCCGGATGGCACCGTTTTTCAATCCACGCCTCAGAGCTTTTACATCCTCCGGGGTTCGAAGAGGGGGATTCATCTTGAAGTTGGGATCATCCCCGGGGATGTCATCGGAGGAAAGGGTAAAGTGATGGGGACAGACCTCGGCGGTGATCTGATCTCCCAGTCCCCGTCTCTTAATTTCCTCCATCATCTCCACCGTGCCGGCGGTGGAGCAGTGACAAAGGTGAAGCCTGGTCCCGCACTCCAGAGCCAGCAGGATATCCCGGGCGGCGATCACATCCTCGGTGCTGTTTGGTATGCCGGGAAGACCCAGCCGGACTGCATTGTCATCCTCATTCATGCAGCCCTTGCCCCGAAGGTTAATGTCCTCGCAGTGGGCAAAGATGGGGATGTTATACTCTGCTGCCAGCTTCATGGCCTGCCGGTAAAGACCGCTGTCCATCACCGACTTTCCGTCCTCGGAAAGTGCCGGAATGCCTTCCGCCGCCATCTCCGGAATTGGGGAGAGCTCTTTACCCAGCTCCCCTCTGGTGATGGCACCCGATTGCAGCACATGGATGGGAGACACCTTCTCCGCTTTTTCCCGTACATAGCGGATCACCTTTGGGCTGTCCGCCACGGGGGTGGTATTGGGCATGGCCACAACGGTGGTCACACCCCCCGCGGCGGCTGCCCGGGATCCGCTTTCAATGTCCTCTTTATAAGTCTGACCCGGATCCCGCAGGTGTACATGCAGGTCAATCAGTCCGGGAAAGACCCGACAGCCTCCGGCATCGATCCATTGATCTGCCGTTTCACGGGCTTTCAGATTTTTTCCAATTTCCTGAATTACTCCGTTATCTATAAATAAATCAGCAGTTTCATCCATCCCCGAGGCAGGGTCCGTCACCCAGCCCCCTTGAATCAGGATACTCATCGCACCTTTCTCCTTCCCATTCCAGGCGGCAAAAAGCAGAAAAACTCGAGTATTTTCGTCTTCTTTTCAGAAAAACCCTCCCTGTTATCATACACGAAGGGGTTCAATTCGGAAAGTTTTTTTTCAGAGACCCGACCATGTTTTTTTTTAGAAAAATTCAGAATTTACTTGACAATTCCTTTTCACAGGGCTATAATCCTATCATACCCGGAGAAATTTAATACCAAATCACTGGTGTATTAGAGATTATATCACTTATGATGCAGTCTGTAATATCTGGTGATTTTTATTATCACATGATAAAGGCGCCCTCCGGGCGCTGTAATCATCAGATGGCATTAACCGGGACACCGGGAACTCCCTCAATCAGGGTCTTCCCCAAAGCAGATCCGGTTATGGAGAACATTCTCCGGCCGGGCTGAAACAATTTTTTTATTGCAATGGAGGTAACAGCATGAACAAGGGAACTGTTAAGTGGTTCAACGCAGAAAAGGGCTACGGTTTTATCACCGGCGAGGATGGAGCAGATGTGTTTGTACATTTCTCAGCCATCAACGGTGAAGGATTTAAATCTCTGGATGAAGGTCAGGCAGTGACTTATGATTTAACGGAAGGGGCCCGCGGAATGCAGGCTGCCAACGTTACAAAGTTATAATATAAACTTTTTTGATCTAAATCTCAAGATCCCAGGTTTTATAACCATAAAAAACCCCGGTAAAGCCGGGGTTTTTTATTTGTTCGATTACAGCGTCAACAGACTGAGTCCGCGGCGTGCTCGCACGTCGGCGGACGAAAGGCTGATTGACGCGCCCCAACATGAGGAAG
>CAZJYM010000117.1:0-5652 GCA_964550245.1 uncultured Blautia sp.
CGTCAAAAGGAGCACATCCGAAGGATGTGTAATTCTGCACGGACAGACATCCGGGAAGCTTGCTTACCGGGATGTCTGCCTGTGCAGAATGTACCTGCCGCCGAAGGCGGCAGGCCCTTTTGACGCCTTAAAGTCTGTCTTTCAGATTCTCAGGCTCTCCGGCTCTCTGTCTCCCTGCCTCCCTCTCATCTCCGCTCCTGACTGAAGAATACGAGGAGGCATCATGAAGTTTTATGAGTACCTACACACTGGGGATTGACATTGGCTCCACTACGGTGAAGATTGCCATCCTTAATGAGAAGGATCAGCTGCTGTTTGCAGATTATCAGCGGCATTTTGCCAATATTCAGGAAACTCTTGCCGACCTTCTGGAAAAAGCATACGACCAGCTGGGGGAACTGTCTGTGAGTCCGGTGATTACCGGTTCCGGCGGACTGACCCTGGCCACCCACCTGGAAGTCCCATTTGTCCAGGAAGTCATTGCCGTATCCACCGCCCTTCAGAAAATAGCCCCGCAGACAGATGTGGCCATTGAACTGGGGGGAGAGGACGCCAAAATCATCTACTTCGAGGGGGGCAACATCGACCAGCGGATGAATGGAATCTGTGCCGGGGGCACCGGCTCCTTCATCGACCAGATGGCCTCTCTGCTTCAGTGCGACGCTGCCGGACTCAACGAGTATGCCAAACACTATAAAGCTCTCTATCCCATCGCCGCCCGCTGTGGCGTGTTCGCCAAGACCGATATTCAGCCTCTGATCAACGAGGGAGCCACCAAAGAGGACCTCTCCGCCTCCATCTTTCAGGCGGTGGTGAATCAGACCATCTCCGGACTGGCCTGCGGAAAGCCCATCCGGGGCCATGTGGCCTTTCTGGGGGGACCTCTCCACTTTCTCTCGGAATTAAAGGAGGCTTTTGTACGTACCTTAAAGCTGGATGAGGAACACACCATCGCTCCGGAAAACTCCCATCTGTTTGCGGCCATGGGTTCCGCCATGAACTCCAGAAGAGAGACGGTGGTCTCCCTCACGGAGATGAAGGAGCGTCTCCGGGGCTCCATCAAACTGGAGTTTGAAGTGGCGCGCATGGAGCCCCTCTTCGCCTCCAGGAAGGACTATGACGCCTTTCTGGAAAGGCAGAGTTCCTACCATGTGCCCACCGGAGACCTGTCCTCTTATAAGGGAAACTGCTTTCTGGGAATCGATGCCGGTTCCACCACCACCAAGGCTGCCCTGGTGGGGGAAGACGGACGGCTTCTCTATTCCTTCTATGATAATAACAACGGAAGTCCCCTGAACACGGCCATCCGTGCCGTCCAGGAGATCTACCGGCATCTCCCGGAGGGGGTAAAGATTGCTTACTCCTGCTCCACCGGATACGGGGAGGCTCTGATCAAGTCCGCCCTGCTCCTGGACGAGGGAGAGGTGGAAACCGTATCCCACTACTATGCCGCCTCCTACTTTGATCCGGATGTGGACTGCATCCTGGACATCGGCGGCCAGGACATGAAGTGCATCCGCATCAGGAATCATGCGGTGGACAGCGTGCTCTTAAACGAGGCCTGCTCCTCCGGCTGCGGCTCCTTCATCGAAACCTTCGCCAAATCCTTGAACTACTCGGTTCAGGACTTTGCCAAAGCGGCACTTTTTGCAGAGCATCCCATTGACCTGGGCACCCGCTGCACCGTGTTCATGAACTCCAAGGTCAAGCAGGCCCAGAAGGAAGGGGCGGAAGTCTCCGACATCTCGGCCGGTCTGGCCTACTCGGTGATCAAGAACGCCCTCTACAAGGTGATCAAGGTCTCCGATGCCTCGGAGCTGGGTAAACACATCGTGGTTCAGGGGGGCACCTTCTACAACGATGCGGTATTGCGAAGCTTTGAGCGCATAGCGGGCTGTGAGGCCATCCGTCCCGACATCGCCGGGATCATGGGAGCCTTTGGAGCCGCCCTCATTGCCAGGGAACGGTACAGCGAGGAAAAAGAGACCACCATGCTCTCCATCGAGCGCATCAACAGCCTGAAGTACACCACCTCCATGGCCAACTGCCGGGGCTGCACCAACAACTGCCGGCTCACCATCAACAAGTTTTCCGGAGGCAGACAGTACATCAGCGGCAACCGCTGCGAGAGGGGCATCGGGAAGGAGAAAAACCGTGACCACCTTCCCAACCTGTATGAATACAAGTACAAGCGGATCTTTTCCTACCAGAGCCTTTCGGAGGAAGAGGCGGTCAGAGGACAGGTGGGCATTCCCCGCGTCTTAAACATGTTTGAAAACTATCCTTTCTGGTTCACCTTCTTTACGGAGCTGAAATACCAGGTGGTGCTTTCCCCCACCTCCACCAGAAAGATCTATGAGATGGGAATCGAATCCATCCCCAGCGAATCCGAGTGCTATCCGGCCAAGCTGGCCCACGGCCATGTGAGCTGGCTGCTGAAAAAGGGTGTAAAGTTTATCTTTTATCCCTGCGTTCCCTATGAGCGCAACGAGTTCCCGGATGCGGTAAACCACTACAACTGCCCCATCGTGACCTCCTATGCGGAAAACATCAAGAACAACGTGGATGAGCTTCACGATCCCTCCATCGACTTCCGCAACCCCTTCCTGGCCTTCACCTCGGAGGCGGTGCTTTCAGACCGTCTGGTACAGGTCTTCCCCGAGCTTCCGGAAGGAGAAGTGCGGGAAGCCGCCCATAAGGGCTGGGAGGAACTGGCGGCCGTTCGCCGGGACATCCAGAAAAAAGGGGAGGAGACTCTGAAGTTTCTGGAGGAGACCGGAAGAAGAGGAATCGTGCTGGCAGGCCGGCCCTACCACATCGATCCGGAGATCCACCACGGCATCCCGGATCTGATCAACAGCTACGGGCTGGCAGTACTGTCGGAGGATTCCGTATCCCACCTAAACCCGGTGGAGCGTCCCCTGCGGGTAAACGACCAGTGGATGTATCACTCCCGGCTCTATGCCGCCGCCAACTTTGTAAAAACCCGGGATGACCTGGATCTCATAGAGCTTAACTCCTTCGGCTGCGGTCTGGATGCGGTGGTCACCGACCAGGTGTACGACATCCTGGAGGGCAGCGGAAAGATCTATACCTGCTTAAAGATTGATGAAGTGAACAATCTGGGGGCCGTCCGTATCCGGGTCCGCTCTTTGCTGGCCGCCATCCGGGCCAAGGAAGCGCTCCACGAAGAACGGACCATCCGCCCCTCTTCCATAGAAAAGAAACCCTTTACCAAAGGGATGCGAAAGAACTACACCATCATCTGTCCTCAGCTCTCTCCCTTCCACTTTACCCTGCTGCAGGAGGCCTTTAGAGTCTGCGGGTACAACATCGAGGTTCTCACCAATGACAACCGGCATGCGGTGGACATGGGACTGAAATACGTGAACAACGACGCCTGCTATCCCTCCCTGATGGTGGTGGGACAGATCATGGACGCCCTTCTCTCGGGAAAGTACGACCTGAACAGGACGGCGGTGATCATGACTCAGACCGGAGGTGGCTGCCGGGCTTCCAACTATATCGGCTTTATCCGCCGGGCCCTGAAAAAGGCGGGCATGGAACAGATCCCGGTGATCTCCCTGAATCTCTCGGGACTGGAGAGCAATCCGGGCTTTAAGCTCACCGTTCCCCTTGTAAAGCGGGCAATGTATGCCGCGGTCTTCGGGGACCTGCTCATGAAGTGCGTGTACCGGATGCGTCCCTATGAAGTGGAAAAGGGCAGCGTAAACCGGATCCACAGGAGCTGGGAGAAAAAGCTCATCGACTACCTCACCGGGGACAGCATCAGCCACAGCCACTTTAAAAAGCTGTGCCATGAGCTGGTGGAGGACTTTGACGCCATCCCCATCAGCAGTGAAAAGAAACCCAGAGTGGGCATCGTGGGGGAGATCCTGGTGAAGTTTCAGCCGGCCGCCAACAACCACCTGGCAGAACTGCTGGAATCCGAGGGCGCCGAGCCGGTATGCCCGGATCTCATCGACTTTATCAACTACTGTTTCTTTAACCAGAACTTCAAGGTGGACTACCTGGGCTTTAAAAAGTCCAAGGCTACCCTGGGGAACTGGGGAATTCAGGCCATCGAGTGGGTCCGTAAAGCGGCCAACGAGGCCCTGAAGGAAAGCCGCCACTTTGTTCCCACCTCGAAGATCGAAGACCTGGCCGAAATGGCCACACCCATCGTATCTCCCGGCAACCAGACCGGAGAGGGCTGGTTCCTCACCGGAGAGATGCTGGAACTGCTCCACGGAGGCGTTCCCAACATTGTCTGCATTCAGCCCTTCGCCTGCCTGCCCAACCACATCGTGGGCAAGGGTGTGATCAAGGAGATCCGCCGTACCCATCCGGAGGCCAACATCGTGGCCATCGACTACGATCCCGGAGCCAGCGAGGTCAACCAGCTGAACCGTATCAAGCTGATGCTCTCCACCGCCATGAAGAATCTTAACCGGCAGGAGGAGAGAAAGGAGCGGGAGCCCTCCCCGGAGTTTGTGGCGGGGATCCCGGTAACTGAGTAAAACCACCTGTAAGCTGCGGAAAACATCCGTTTTCCGCAGCTTTTATAACATAACTTTCGGGAGGTGAAACCCATGCCCCTTGAAATCATACGAAACGACATCACAAAGATGAAGGTGGACGCCATCGTCAACGCGGCCAACCCGGGGCTTCTGGGAGGCGGCGGGGTGGACGGAGCCATCCACGCCGCGGCGGGACCCGGACTTTTGGAGGAGTGCCGTACTCTGGGAGGCTGCCCGGTGGGCAGTGCAAAGATCACCAGAGGCTATGAGCTGAACTGCAAGTATGTGATCCATGCGGTAGGTCCCCAGTGGAAGGGCGGAGATCAGGGGGAAGAGGAAAAGCTGATCTCCTGCTACCGCACCGCCCTGTCCCTGGCAAAGGAGAAGCACTGCAAAAGCATCGCCTTTCCCCTGATCTCCTCCGGAACCTACGGCTATCCCAAAGACCAGGTGTTAAAGGCGGCCATCAACACCATCAGCGACTTTCTCTTTGAGAACGAGATGACCGTCTACCTGGTGATCTACGACAGGACCTCCTTCTCCATCAGCGAGAAGCTGTTCAACAACATCCAGAAGTTCATCGACGACAACTACGTGGATGAACACCCGCCCAGGCAGAGGCGTCTCCTTCCCCAATTTTCCGAAATCGATCTGGAGGATGCCTCCATCCAGCAGGCTCCCCAGCCCAGGAAAAAGAAGGCCCGTTCCCTGGATGAGGCCCTGGAGATGATAGACGAGAGCTTTTCGGAGATGCTGCTGCGCAAGATCGATGAAAAGGGCATGACGGATGCGGAGTGCTACAAGAAGGCCAACATCGACCGGAAGCTCTTCTCCAAGATCCGCAGCGACAGGCACTACCGCCCCAGCAAGCCCACGGTGCTGGCCTTTGCCATCGCCCTGGAACTCTCCCTGGATGAGACCCGGGAGATGCTTTTAAAGGCCGGCTTTGCCCTCTCCCACAGCAACAAGTTCGACATCATCGTGGAGTATTTCATCAGCCGGGGAAACTACAACATCTTTGAGATCAATGAAGCCCTCTTCGCCTTCGACCAGAGTCTTCTGGGAGGATGAACAGGCTCATTATCCCTGTGCCCGAAAGGAAGGTTCCTTTCGGGCTTTTTTCTTTGATGAT
>CAZJYM010000117.1:5752-8995 GCA_964550245.1 uncultured Blautia sp.
TGGGGAGGCATATATTGCTTCCTGGGAGTCTGAATCGGAACAGCACAAACTTGACTTTTCCCTTTTTCAAGTTTAACATTTTTTCAGCGGGCAGCCGCTGTAAATGCTGAAAATTCCTATCGCAGGAGCAGGGAGCCGGAATGAGCTTCTGCTCTTTACATAAGACGCCGCTGCCGGGGAAAGAAAAAGGAGGACCAAAGATGGCAAGGTATTGCAGAAACTGCGGAAGGCCGCTGCAGGAGGGAGAAATCTGCACCTGTACGTCCGGCCAGAACAACAGCCAAAAAACGGGAAACATGCCCAGAATCACCTATCCCCAGACCAGGGAGGGAACCGGGACGGGAAGAACCGGAAGGCAGTCCGGACCATCCCCGGAGGAGGAAAACAATTACAACGATTCCCAGGATCAGGGATACTACTATGACTCGGATGAGCCCTATGAATCCCCCTACGGCTCTTCCGAGAACAGTTCCCGGACCTACGAACAGAGAACATCCGGGGAGAGCCGGCAGCGAAGCGCCAGACCGGGAGGGACTTACGGGAACAGAAGTACCGGTACCGGGTATGAGAACCGGAACACGTCTCAGGGAAACCGGAACTATGAAAACCGTGCCCGGGACAATCAGTGGTTTAACGAGAAGAAGGATGCCTTTGTGAGCAGCACCAAAAACGTGTTTGCCCAGATCCTTCCTATTTTAAAGAAGCCGGTGAGCCATGTATCCGCCCTGGCCAGGTCCGGAAGCTCAGCCGTGGGAATAGAACTTCTCATTGCCCAGACCATCACCTGCATCCTGCTGGTGCTGGTAATCGTCTTTCGGGGCAGGGATCTGGTCTACAGCCTTTTTTACTCCCTGTCCTACTATGCTGACTATTATTCCTACAGCCCCAGCTTTCACATCCCCTACTTTCAGATCATTCTGATTGTGGCCGTGATCATCATGGGAGCCGGTCTTTTGCGCTCCCTGATCCAGTCCTTTGTCTCCACCGCCCTGTTTCGAGTGACTTACTCCTTCCCGGCGGCGGTGACCATTGTGGGAGCCGGATCTTTGTACCACACCATTGTGGCCCTGGTAAGCGCTCTGCTGTGCCTCTTCAGTGTGAAGACTCTCAGCGTGTGGCTGATCGGGGAGGTGGTGGCGGGACTGCTCTCCACCTTTATCGAATACCACAACTACGCAGCGGTAGCCCGGGGAGAAAAGGACAGAAAGCCCTATGCCTATGTGACCGGCATGGTGATCAACTCCCTGGTGGTGGGCCTGATTGTCTATCTCCTCATCGAGATGTTCTTCTGATCCGAATGGAGTGAACGTGATGTATTGTCCTAACTGCGGGAAACGGATCCCGGATGACTCAAGGTTTTGCGAGTTTTGCGGGGCAGATGTGTGGGAGGATGAGCCTGTCCCCCAAAAGCCCCGACAGACGTCCAGGCCAAAAGAGACGCCCCGTCCGGCCCAGCCTGTAAGAAGAGAAAGTCCCCGCCCAGTGCAGCAGGTCCGGACCGCACCCAAAAAGAAGAAGCGTAAATCCCGGACCGGTCTTATAGCAGCCACGGTGCTGATCTGTGTCATCGTGGTGCTGCTGGCGGCAGGGGGGATTCTCTATGCCAACGGCACCATCCCCAGGATCATGACAAAGTCAAGGGCAGAGAAATACTATGCCGACGGAGACTATGAGGAAGCTGCCTCCTGCTATGAGAAGCTCATCGAGATGGATGAGCGGGATGAGGCCTCCTATATCGCCCTGGCCGGGATCTACCTGGAGATGGAACAGCCGGAAGAGGCCATCCGGGTACTGGACTTTGGAACCGGAAAGATCCTTCATCCCTCTTCCGACTTTGAAGCCCTCTACCAGCAGGCCACCGAAATGATAACCGGAGGATCGGATTTTGAAAGCCTCTTAAAGCTGGGATCCGAAAAGACCTCCGCTGCCCTCTCCCTGGTCTCCTCCGATGTGTCCGACTTTCCCCTGGTCCGCCTTTACCTGGATGTCACCAACCAGAACGGAGAACAGATCACGCTCACCGCTCCCCGGGGTGCCCTCCGGGAAGCGGTGAGCGGAGGAGAGTACGTGGAAAGGGAAGTGAAACGAATTGAGAGGCTGGAAGGAAACCAGGGCCTGAACATCGAACTGGTGGCGGACAAATCCGGAAGCATGGACACCCGGATGGATCAGGTCAAGCAGGTGATGCGGGAGTTTGTCAACAGCCTGGACTACAGTTCCGGGGACCAGGTGGAGCTGATCTCCTTTGACTCCTACGTGATGTACATGTGTACCCGGACCGGCAACGCCGAGTATCTGAACAACGGCATCAACACCATGGTGCCCACCGGAGATACAGCCATGTATGACGCCCTCTATTCCGCGGTGACCAATGCGGGATACCAGGGGGGAGCCCGCTGTGTCATCGCCTTCACCGACGGAATCGACAATGCCAGTGTCTACAACTACCAGGATGTGGTTTCCCTGGCTCAGAGAGACTCGGTTCCCATCTACATCATCGGAACCGACCGGGTAGAGGAATCCACCCTGCAGAACATCGCCTGGTCCACCAACGGCTACTACTGGTACATCGACGATCTGGCGGATCTGGGGGTGATCTTTGATGAGATCTACCGGGAACAGAAGGATCTGTACTGTCTGGAGTACGAAAGCGACAGCTCCCAGATGCAGTATGCCGAGAGAACGGTAGATCTGATCCTGGATGACGAGGACATCTGGTCGGAACTGTCCTCATCCTTTACCCCCGTGGAGACACTGGAAGAAGTGACGCACGCCTCCAGGTACGAGATCTTCGCCTCTGACTGTTCCTGGACCGAAGCCAACCGGGAATGCATCCAGAAAGGCGGTCATCTGGCCACCATCACCTCCCAGGATGAGATGAACCAGCTGGTACAGATGGCGGAAAACTCAGGGCTTTCCTACCTGTGGATCGGGGGATACACCTCCGTGGACTCCTCCGGAGCCTTCGGCCACTGGGTAACCGGAGAACCCTTCAACTACGCCTGCTGGTTTCCAGGAGAACCCTCCCGGAATGACCTGGACGGAACCCCGGAGATGTACCTGCTGCTCTGGAAGATTGAGGGAAACTGGTCCTGGAACGATGAACGGGATGATCCCATCACGGACATGTCCTACTTCTCCGGAAACATGGGCTACATCTGCGAGTATGAGAGCTGACCCATGAAAGCCGGAAGAAAAGTACAGGGGCTGCTTGTATGTGTAATTCTTTTTACCGGGCTTCTG
>CAZJYM010000118.1:0-3526 GCA_964550245.1 uncultured Blautia sp.
GGCGTGCAAGCACACCGTGGGGGAAGGCTTTTGACGCTGTAATCATCATACCCCATAAAGTAGCCTTTTGGCAAGCACTATTAGAAAAGCCTTCCTGCGCGCCGCACAGGAAGGCTTTTGTTTAAAACTCGGCATTGGCCGGAATGTACTTCCTAAGCCATTTGAAGATGTACTCATGCCTGTTCTTATAGATGGCATCTCCGATCTGATAGCTGTTGGAGTAGTCTTTCTGATCCAGGTAGAGGGATCTCTTCAGGGAAGCCATGTTGTTTTTGTTGGAGGCCCGTTCCACCACTCTCTTTACCGCTGCAAATCCTCCCAGGTGGGCGCACTGAGCCATGAAAAGACCGCAGCGCACGTTGGTGATGCCCAGTTCCTGGATTTCCTCCAGGTAGTCATCCAAAAGCTCGATCGCTCTTTTATCCTGCATCTTTTTTCCCTGAGGACTGGAGATGATCCGGATAATGGCTTTTCCCTTGTCGCTTCCAGGGGTTACCGCATAGGAATCCCAGGAGTGCTTCATATCCTGGGCGATGTTGGCGGTATCCAGCCTTTTGAAGACTTTGGGGTAGGCTTTCTGGATCTTTATCAGCAGCTGCCGCAGGTTGTCTCCGTATTCCTGATAGGCGCCGCCTGTACAGGCGTGCTCATTGGGGGAGGCGTTATAGGGGCCGGCAAAGCATCCGTAATCTCTCTCCCCGTAGACCATGCCTCCGGATTCCACGGCTCCCAGGACATTCAGCCACACTCTGGCATACTTGCCCACGTATACGCTTTTCAGTGCCGCAGCCTCTGCAGAGACGGGAAAGCAGCCCGCAAGGAGGGTAAACACCAGGGTGATCACAAGAAACCGTCTGAACGTTTTAATGTACTTTTTCATAAGATGAATCTCCTTTCCTCTAAAAGGCTTCCGGAATCTGTCCATTATAGTAACACATCTGTAATGATTTTGCAACATTTTCTTGAGGGAAAATGGTACTTCTCATAAAAAATGCCCTTCTTATGGTACTGACAGGGGAAAAATGGCTATTGCAAAAGACAGGGGATCTGCTATCATGGACTCAGGTACACACCACAGGGGAGGATTCACCATGATCATGAAAATCGCACTGCTGCAACTGCTTCCCACGGGAAGCCTGGAAGGACAGCTTCAAAAGGGAGTAAAAGCCTGTGAAAAGGCCCGTGCCATGGGGGCGGACATTGCCCTCTTTCCGGAGATGTGGAGCGACGGGTATTACCTGCCGCAGGATGAGAGGAAACTGGCAGACCTGGCCATCCCCGGAGACAGCGGCTTTGTCAGAAGCTTTCAGCAGCTCTCAAAAAAACTGCAGATGGCCATCGGCATTACCTTTCTGGAAAGCCACAGGCCAAAGCCCCAAAACTCCCTCCTGCTCTTTGACCGGAAGGGAAGGGAGATCCTGCACTACTCCAAGGTTCACACCTGTGCCTTCGATCTGGAGGCCGTTCTCTGCCCGGGAGAGGGTTTTTACACGGCTGATCTGGATCTGGGAGAGGAAACCCTGAAGGTGGGAGCCATGATCTGCTTTGACCGGGAGTTTCCGGAGAGCGCCCGAGTCCTCATGATGCAGGGAGCGGAGCTGATCCTGGCCCCCAATGCCTGTCCCATGGAGATCAACCGGCTTTCGGCTTTACGCACCAGAGCCTATGAAAACATGACCGCCGTTGCCACCTGCAACTACCCGGCCGGAGTACCGGACTGCAACGGCCACTCCACCCTCTTTGACGGTGTGGCCTGGATCCCGGAAACGCCGGCGTCCCGGGACATGTGTATCCTGGAAGCCCCGGAGGAGGAAGGGATCTATATGGCAGACCTGGATCTGGATCTGCTGCGGGATTTCCGGTCCCGGGAAGTGACGGGATGGAAGTACCGGCACCCGGAGTGCTACGGGGAACTGATAAAGAGAGGCAGTTAAAATGGCAATCTACAGAAACGTGGTTGTGGACGTACCAAAGGACGCCTATGTGGACAAAAACGGGGCTGTCTTTGTAAAGGACAAAAATGAGTACGATCCGGTAAAGCAGTACAACCGTGTGAAACACACGGTAATCGGCCGGTTCATCGGTGAGGGGAAGATGTATCCCAACCACAACTACCGGTTCCGGTATCCCTCTCTCTTCGAACAGGCTTCCGGAGAAAAAGCGCTCCCTCAGACCAGAAGAATGGGTCTTTACACGGCTGTCCTCTCCCTCGTTGAGAAAAACCGTCTGTATAAAACCCTGATCCAAAGCCTGGGAGTCGAAACTGCCAATCGGATCCTGGACTACTCCCTGTATCTTCTTCAAAACCAGGTGGACCAGGCTCCCGTGGGGGATCAGCTGCAGTTTTCCCCAGGCGGAAGCCTTTCTCAGTTTGAGAAAGAAGAGATCCCGGAAGAAGGGATCTCCCGGTTTCGAAAGCTGTGGGCAGAAATCTGCAGCAAACGGGGTGTCCGGAAAGTATGGATCGCGGCAGACAATTCCCGGTGCCTTTATGCGGTGGATTCAAAGGGACAGCCGGTCACCTTTTCTCCCCGCAGCGAAGACAAACCGCTCATCCGTCAGATGCTGGAGATGAAGGGATGGCTCTCCGCCGCAGACATGGCCTTAAAGGGCGTCATCCTGGAGCCGGAGGCTGCCGATGCCAAAACCCTGGAGGCCCTGGACCGGTATGAGATCCCCTATGTGGCCAGACTGGGGGAGGATACACCGGCATACCGGACACTTCTGGAGGAGTACGGGAAAAAAATCCCCCTGCAGTATGAATACATGCTGGACAGATTCGATCCGAAAAGAGAGTTGAAAATCCTGCCCCTTCATGGACGGGCTCTCTTCGGGACAGAAAGCCGGGAGAAGATCCGGCTCCTTGACGGTTGTGACTGCCGCTCTTACGCCGCCCTGCTCTTCGATCCGGATCAGGCCCTGGCCATGTACTCTTCCTGGTATAACAGGGCAGCCAAAGCCGCAGACAGAATCCAGAAAAACCTGCAGAAAAAAAGAAAAGCCTCCATACCGAAGGAATATGCCGACTTCATGAAGATCGAGGAAGTGGAGGGAAAAGAGACCTTAAAGGTGGATTCCGACCAGCTGGAGAAAAGGATGCGCCATGGGGGGTACTTCTCTCTCGCTTCCTCCAGTTATCTCACGGCGAAGGAGATGAATGACATCTATTCCCTAAAGAGCTCCCTGATCCCGGATACCTCTTACGAAATGATTCCGGCCGCATTTGTCTGCTCCGTCATTAAAAGTGCGCTGGATCAGGCATGCGCCAGACTGGAGGTTTCCATGGAAGACCTGATCCAGGAGCTGAACCAAATCTGCATGGTCCTGAATGCAAAGGGCGAGTATTTCCCGGTTCAAAGTGGAAGCCCGCTGCAGAAGGAATTTTTCAAACTGTGGGGAATTCAAAGAGAAGACCTGGAAAAGATCACGGAGGAGGAAAACAGGCGGCTTTCCGGAGTTGTGACGGATCCGGTACGAAGATTTCCGGTTCATGAAGAACCCGTGAAAAGAGGCCGGGGAAGGCCGA
>CAZJYM010000118.1:3626-8960 GCA_964550245.1 uncultured Blautia sp.
CCCATAAGTCCTCCTACTGGAACAGGGGATAAAAGGTCTTTCTCTTGCGGTACTCCAGGGGAGTCATCCCCTTGCAGTCCTTAAAGATACTGGAGAAATAGTTGGTGTACTCGATGCCCACGTACTGGCTGATCTCCTTGACCGGCATGCGGGTATCCTCCAAAAGCTGGGCCGCTTTCTCGCAGCGCGTCTGCACAATATACCGCTTGATTGTCCTGCCCACTTCAGCGCGAAACATCTTGATGAGGCGGTTTTTTGTGATGCCGCAAAATTCCGCCACCATCTCCTCGTCAAGGTTCTCATTGTAATGGAGATCGATGTACTGCAGTGCCTGGTTGACGCAGGGCGAGCGTTCGGGGTTGTTGTACCGATGAACGGCATCGGAAAAGGCGGCAATGCATTCCCCTGTCAGATCCAGCAGGGCGGACTCATCTGTGGCAGTGTCCATCTTTCGGGAATACTCCTGGCGCAGGGCATCCACCAGCACCGGCGTTAAACCGGCCTCCAGAGAAAACCGCTGGACCATTTCGCACAGGGCCGCAGGTGACGTAAAACAAAGGTTCTCGGGATCCGCTCGAAACTCTTTGAATGCCTTTACTGCCTCCCGGGTATCTCCCCGGGTGACGGCTTCGATCATCCTGCCTTCCAGGGCACCACGACTGCCCACCGGATCCGAGGGCTGTTCCGCTCCGGGTGAAGTCATGTCCAGGTGTTCAATCTCAAGGGATGTGCCTGTGGTATTTTCCAGCAGCAGAGTCCCAATGCGGGCAACGTATTCATCAGACAGCACGGGAAAGGTATAGTGGTAGACTTTATAGGAAATCAGGGCGGAGTCCTGTACCCCGTTATTTTTCAGAACCTCCCCTGCCTTTGCTTCATTCCAGGAAGATGTGACATAAGGCCCCAGTATGATCCATCTCTTTTCAATCTGAAGAATTGTCAGATGAGTATCCAGCGGTTCGGAGATTTGATAGATTGTGTCATCCCCTCTTTCACCAAAAAATGATAAAAGTCCGTCAGACGTATAAAACGTCTGTACAGCCGGGATCAGACAAAACTGTTTTTCGAAATCTGTCAGTTTCTGCAGGTCACCGTCATAGATTGTCATGTTCAAACCTGTCAACGGAAAGAGCATCACATGGACGGCGTCGATGAAATCCATCCTGTTCATAAGGGCCTCCTGGCACAGGAAATTACTTTCTGTGCTTTACTGCAATCATTATGTCACTGATATGGTTTTTGTTCGTAACAAAATCTGAAATATAAGTTTTTTACGGTTTTAAGTCTACCATGATCATGTTGAAAATGCAAGGGCTATTCTACCGGGATTTCCCTGGCGCCTTCCCCTCTCTCCCGTCTCACCAGATCTTCCTCGGAGAAGGGGACCTGAAAGCCCAGTAATTCAATTTAGTTTTACACTTTATCTCCATAGAAAAAAATACACTGCAGTCTTTTCTTTTTTGAAATGGTATTGTATAATAACGACGATGTGAAAGTAACCAATATGGATGAGGAGGAAACTAAATGTCATACACAGATGAAGTCTACGAGCGGGTCGTAGCCCAGAACCCCGGTGAGCCGGAGTTTCATCAGGCCGTAAAGGAAGTTCTGGATTCGTTGAAAGTGGTTATTGACAGAAACGAGGAGGAATACCGCAGGCTTTCCATCCTGGAGAGACTGGTGGAGCCGGAGAGAATCATCTCCTTCCGTGTTCCCTGGATTGACGACAAGGGCGTGGTTCAGGTCAACAAGGGATACCGGATCCAGTTCAACAGCGCCATTGGCCCCTACAAGGGCGGGCTGAGATTCCATCCTTCCGTAAATCAGAGCATTCTCAAGTTTCTGGGCTTTGAACAGATCTTTAAGAATTCTCTTACCGGGCTTCCCATCGGCGGCGGCAAGGGAGGATCCAACTTTGATCCCAAGGGCAAGTCTGACAGAGAAGTCATGGCCTTCTGCCAGAGCTTCATGACAGAACTCTGCAAATATGTGGGTGCAGACGTGGATGTGCCGGCCGGGGATATCGGAGTAGGCGCCCGGGAGATCGGCTACCTGTTCGGACAGTACAAGAGGATCCGGGGCAGCTATGAGGGTGTTCTCACAGGAAAGGGCCTTACCTTCGGAGGTTCTCTGGTTCGTACCCAGGCCACCGGCTACGGTGTGGTTTATATCCTCAATGAGATCATGAAGGCTCATGGAGACACACCGGAAGGCAAGACCGCCATCGTGACCGGTTCCGGAAACGTGGCCATCTATGCGGTTGAGAAACTGACTCAGCTGGGAGCCAAAGTGGTTGCCATGTGCGACTCCAACGGATTTATCCATGATCCAAACGGCATCAACCTGGCTGTGATCAAGGACATCAAGGAAGTGAAGCGCGGCCGCATCAAAGAGTATGCGGAGCGGGTAGAGGGTTCCACCTACACCGAAGGACTGGGTATCTGGAACATCAAGTGCGACATGTTCCTGCCCTGCGCTACCCAGAATGAGCTGGATGTGGAGGGAGCCAGAGTTCTGGTATCCAACGGCTGCAAGTACGTGGTAGAAGGCGCCAACATGCCCACCACCCTGGAAGCCACCAACTATCTGATGGAGAACGGCATTCTCTTTATGCCCGGCAAGGCTGCCAACGCCGGCGGCGTAGCCACCTCCGCTCTGGAGATGAGCCAGAACTCCATGAGAATCACCTGGAGTGCCGAGGAAGTGGATGACAAGCTTCACACCATCATGCGGGACATCTTCCACAAGGTGGACGAAGCCGCAAAGCGCTATGACATGCCCGACAACTACGTGGTTGGCGCCAACATCGCCGGCTTCGAAAAAGTCGTGGATGCCATGAAGGCTCAGGGAATCGTCTGATTTCCCAAAGTTTAATAAGCTATTATAATAGGAAGGAAAACAGGCCTGCCGGGAACCGGCAGGCCTGTTTCTTTTCAGTTTAAAAACTTCTTGATCTCCTCCATAAAGGTCCCGATATCCTTAAATTCCCTGTAAACGGAGGCAAACCTTACATAGGCCACCGCATCCAGGTTGGTGAGGTGCTTCATGACGATCTCTCCGATCTTGGCGCTGGAAACCTCCCGTTCCTCGGTCTGAAAGATCTCTCCCTCGATGGAATCGATCATCTCCTCAATCTTTTCTATGGGGATGGGTCTTTTATAGCAGGCCCGCAGCACCCCGTCCTGTATCTTGTTCCGCTGATACTGCTCCCGGGTATGATCTTTTTTTATCACGGTCAGCGGAATGGTCTCCAGTGTCTCGTAGGTGGTAAAACGCTTCCCGCAGCTCTCGCAGATGCGCCTTCTCCGGATGGAATTTGTATCCTCCACCGGTCTGGAATCCACGACTCTGGTATTTTCCTGATTACAATACGGACATCTCATGACTCTTATTCCCCTTTCCACAGCAGTCTGTTTCAAAGATACGATTCATGGTTAGTCAAATCTTCTCTCAGTAAATACCTTAGCAGATTTCAGGGGACTTTTCAAGAATTTTCCGAAACAATTTTTCAGACAGTTTCGTTTCTTTTCATGTCATAACCGGAATGGAAATATCCCCTCCTCCGGAATATTTCTTACATCCTGTACTGTGCCGCATTGATATAGATGGTATCTTTGGACCTGCCGGGGATCTCATCCTCCAATTCTTCCCCGTTTTCTTTCCCGTCTGAAATAATCTTAATCATGGGCACTTCCCTGCAGATCATGTTTACGGCTTCTTCCTGTTCCTTATAGCAGAACACTTTGGGGCACTCGATAATGGAGAGCTTTCCAAAGATGTCCTCCTGGGTAAGCTCTTTGGAGAGCTTTACCTTGAGACAGTTTTTAATGACAATCCCCGCGGGATACCTGTGAAGCATTTCTTTCCCCACAGTGACCGAGTTGTTCTCTGCGATATAGCCCTTATCGCTGGAGAAGGTATTCAGATCCTCATAGACGCTCTCCACCCTGCGGAAAGCACCTTCCAGTCTCTTTTCCACGTTTACGTCCCCGTCCACGTAGAGGTATTCCAGTCTGGAGAGGGCCTCGGCATCAGAAATCGTCACATCCCCGTATACGCAGAGCCTGGAGCCGTACTTCTCGATGGTCTCCATCGTCAGATCCAGATCATCGCCGATGTAGCGGGTACCGTCCGGAACCCTGACAAGCTGGGCTTCCTCATTAAGGATTGGAGCCAGTTTTTTCAGAGTACTCTCGGAAATTACCATCTTACCGGCTGCAAACTCAAGCCCCTTTTCCAGGAGTGCATCCGGATCCAGCCCGGTATCCAGGATATAGAGGGTTCCCGGCGTGTAGTAGAGTCTGTTCCTGGCACGGATGACAAACAGGTCATCGATGACCGCATCCCCTTTCAGGATCTTCGCCCCGTCCGGATAGTACTCCGTCTTCCCGTTCTCTTCCATATTTACAATCCGGCCCCTATAGCTTAAAGGCATCAGAGTCTTTCCGTTGACCAGGATCTTATAAAAGCTGTTTACAGCATCCAGGGCGTCATTTTCGATGGTCAGCTTTCCGTTGACAATGAGAAAAATCCCCTTCCCGTCTGTCTCAGGGCCAATCTCCCACTGTCCGTTTTCATTTCTCACGGAGATGTCATCGGGGACATTGATAATGGTTGCCGCATCGATATGAACCGGGTAACGGTTAAACAGATCTCTGGAGCGTTCTCCCAGGATCAGGACAGCAGCCTGGACGGTGACGGACTCAAACCCCTTCAGGCTCTCTTCCGTGACGTCTCTGGCATCACATACGGCAGCATTGATTTCCTTGTTTTTCATACAGGTTCTCCTTTCTAATCCTTCAGCTGATCTTTCAGCATTTGTCTGGCACGGCTTAACATGGTCCGGATCCCCGAGGGGGTAAGACCATACTCTTGGGCTATCTCCCGGGAAGAATACCCCAGAAAGTACCGCCTGATAAAAACCTGGGAAAGGTCCGGGGGCAGTTTGGAGAGGATCATGGCCGTCTCCACCTGGGAAAATCCTCCTTCGAAGATTTCCTCTGCAGCGGTCATCCCGTATTTCTCCGCCACGGCCTTCTTTCTGCAGTCATCAAAGAAAAGATTCCGGGCCGTTTTGTAAAGCCAGGCTCTCCTCTGCTTATCCTCCAGATCCTGCAAAAGATCGCAGTTTGAAAGAGCCTTCATAAATGTCTCCTGCATCAGATCTTCGGCTTCACTTCTGTTTCCGCAAAGCATGCAGCAGTATTTCAATATCTCGCCGTAATACTCCGTGTACAGGCTGGTGATCACATTCCCGCCCTCCTTTCCCGTTGTTTCACTATTATAACGTTTGAGAAGGGGAAAGTGTTGTGGGAAAATTTAAATTTTTTTCTC
>CAZJYM010000119.1:0-6640 GCA_964550245.1 uncultured Blautia sp.
ATTGCCTGTGCACTGGCAGACAGTCTGGCGTCAATCATTCAGGACGATGACCTGACACCGGATGGACGCGTCGCCGGGCTGGCAGCTCAGTATGAACAGGAATACAGGAGATAAGAGAGATCATGGACAAACAGTATCTTAACGCTTTTATCAACGACAGCCCCACGATCCGGGACAAGGTAAAAGATGCCATCACCGACGCCGCCCCCGCTGTGGGACTTTTACCCGGCGACACATGGGCAGACGATGCAGGAAGCACTCCCGCCGGGACAAATCAGGGAAAGGGTGCACTTTGCCGGAAAATTCTGCTCCCGTTTATGGAGTTTCCCGTCATTTTCAACAGGAAATATAAAAAATTTCCCCAGCCTCTTGACAAAAACAGACAAAAGTGTATCATATTAGTAGAGATTAAACAGACAAAGTTTCCATAGTCGGATCATTTGATGAGACGGGGGGACGCCATACCGAAAGAAGATTGGTGAGGTGTCCCCCCTGTCTGTTTGTCCGGGGATTATAAGCCCGGATCCTGATTCATTCTGTTGATGATTCTCTGGACGGTGTCTTTGGAGAGGATTCCCTGTCCAAAGTCCGCATCGGAGAGCTGTCCGAAGGGAATGGCCAGGATCAGGGGCAGCATGGGATTCTTTGCTTCGTCAAAGAAATCCTGAAGCTGCTGGCTCTCCTGGGCGATCACATCCTTAAAGAGAGGCGATTTCACAAAGTGTCCCAGCTGCAGCCGGGGATTAAACCGCTTCACCGTTTCGGGAGAGTGAACGGTGACGGAGGCGGCAAGCAGGATCTTCCGCTCATTCTGGCCAACCTGGATCTGGAATTCTCCTTCCTCCACCACCCATCTGTGAAGGGCGGGAGAGTAAAACTCAAAGGCTCTCCGGTCCAGGGTGAGAGTTACCTCCTGTTCTTCTCCAGGCTTCAGGTGAACTTTCTTAAAGGCCCGCAGTTCCCGTACCGGACGGTTCATGGAGGAGACCGGATCGTGGACGTAGACCTGGGCCACATCGGAACCGGGTCTGTCTCCTGTATTCTTTACCCGGAAGCTGACCGTTAAGGTATCGTTTCGGTCCATCTCTTCCCTGTCCAGCCGGAGATCGCTGTAGGAGAAGGTGGTGTAGGAGAGACCATACCCGAAGGGATAGGTCACATCCATGTGTCTGGCATCATACCAGCGGTAGCCCATGTAGATTCCTTCCCCGTAGACCACGTTGGGAACCGTGTCCGGGTAGCAGGGGAAGTTCAGATAGGAGGGAGTGTCCTCCAGCCTGCAGGGATAGGTTTCAGAGAGTCTTCCGCCGGGCTCTGCCAGGCCGAAGAGAACGTTGATCACGGCGCTTCCCCAGGCTTCACCCGCATATCCTCCCTGAATCAGAGCCTTTACCTTCCTATTATAATGGGAGAGATCCACGGCGGCTCCGGTGTTGACCACCAGGATTACATTGGAATTTACTTCCAGAACCGCATCCAGCAGATCCCGCTGGCTTTTGGGAAGGAAGAGATCGGTGCGGTCATAGCCTTCCGATTCCACCCCGTAGGGGTAGCCGGTAAAGAGGATGACGGTGTCGGCATTTCTGGCCGTCTCCACCGCTTCTTCTATGAGATCCGGTCTGGGGGTATCTTCCGGCGGGAAACCGACGTTGATCACGTAGCCGGGGGCGTAGGCCCAGGGCTTTCCCTCCAGCACCCGGTTCAGTTCTTCAGATGGAATGTCCAGGGTGTGGCCGTTCATGTGGCCGGATCCTCCGCCCATGGTGCAGGGATCCTGGGCAAAGGCCCCGATGACCGCCAGGTTTTGGACTTTCTTCGGATCCAGGGGCAGGATTCCGTCGTTTTCCAGAAGGATGGTGCCCTCTTCGGCAGCACGTCTGGCCAGGGCATGGTGAGCGGCCAGATCCAGCTGGGGAACCGTTTCGTCTTCGTGGATCTTATAATAGCAGTCCAGCACGTGGTAAGCGATTGTATCCAGTGCTTCTTCCGGGATCTCTCCGTTGTTGAAGGCATCCCGCAAAAGATCAATGTGGCAGTTCTCCTCCGCCAGCTCCACATCCAGGCCCAGGATGTGGTCCTCCACCTTGTCCTCCCGGTAGTGGACGGCAAAGGCATCGGACATGACCAGACCGTCGTATCCCCATTCCTTCCGGAGCTTGTTCATGATATAGGGATTCTGGGGTACCCACTTGCCGTTTACCTGGTTGTAGCTGGTCATGATGGACCAGGGATCGGATTTTTCCAGGATCAGCTGAAACACCCGCAGGTAGATCTCGTTGAGGGTGCGCTCATCCACCACCGCATTGGTGGTCATGCGCTCGTACTCCTGGCTGTTGCAGGCGAAGTGCTTCAGGCTGGCGCCCACATGCTGACTCTGGAGACCGTTGATGAAACCGGCGGCCAGATCGGAGGTGAGAACCGGATCTTCCGAGTAGTACTCGAAGTTTCTTCCTCCCAGGGGGCTTCTCTTCATGTTTACCCCGGGGCGCAGCAGGATGTCGATGTGCTGGTTTTTGCACTCCCGCCCCATGGCTTCACCGATCTCCCGGGCCAGATCCGGATCCCAGGAGGCCCCTACAGCGGCGGCCTGGGGGAAACAGGTTCCCCAGAACTTATCGGGATCCATGTCTTCCCTTTTCAGTTTGAAGTAGTCCGCTCCTCCTCCGGAGGAGTTGTCGCTGCTGCGGTAGGCAGTGCCCAAACGGGGCAGGTTGCCGAAATGGTCTCCCAAAAGGGCGCAGCAGCGGAATTTTTCATCCAGGGTGAGTCCTTTCACCATGGATCGGATTTCATCGGGTGTTTTGCGCATGGCTTTTCCTCCTTTAGTTTTTTATACTGTCAGGATAGCCCTTTTTGGGGGATAAATCAAGCGTTTTAAGGGAGGCGGAGGGGCTAAAAATCATGTGGAACTTTCCCGTGTTTTCTGTTAGAATACTTTTTAAGTAAAAAATGGACTGATTTAGAACGTATGGAGACAGCAAGTGAAGAAGGAATATCTGGACAAAAATGTGTATGAAGCCCTGCAGGACCGGCTTCACTATCTTTTTAAGGAGTTTGACAACATATATCTGTCGTTTTCCGGGGGAAAGGACAGCGGACTGCTTTTAAACCTGGTGCTGGACTTTCGGAATAAGTATTACCCGGACCGGCAGATCGGGGTGTTTCACCAGGACTTTGAAGCTCAGTACACGGTGACCACCGAGTACGTGGACCGGACCTTTGAGCGGATCAAGGATCAGGTGGAGCCCTACTGGGTGTGTCTGCCCATGGCCACCCGTACCGCTTTAAGCAGCTATGAGATGTTCTGGTATCCCTGGGACGACAAAAAGCAGGACAGCTGGGTGCGGGAGATGCCGCAGAGAGAATACGTGATCAACCTGGAGAACAATCCCATCACCACTTACCGGTACCGGATGCATCAGGAGGACCTGGCCAAACAGTTCGGCCGCTGGTACCGGATGTCCCACGGGAATAAAAAGACCGTATGTCTTCTGGGAATGCGGGCGGAGGAATCCCTGCACCGGTACAGCGGGTTTTTGAACAAGCGGTTCGGATACAGGGGCCAGTGCTGGATCAGCGCGGAGTTTAAGGACGTGTGGTGTGCCTCTCCTCTCTACGACTGGTCCGTCAATGACATCTGGCATGCCATCTACCGGTTTAACTACGACTACAACCATCTCTACGACCTGTACTACATGGCGGGGCTGAACGTGTCCCAGATGCGGGTGGCCTCTCCCTTTAACGACTACTCCAAGGATTCCCTGAACCTGTACCGGGTGATTGATCCCCAGATCTGGGTGAAGCTGGTGGGCAGGGTGCAGGGGGCCAACTTTGCCGGGATCTACGGAAAGACCAAGGCCATGGGGTACCGCAATGTTACCCTGCCGGAAGGCTATACCTGGAAGTCTTATACCATGTTTCTGCTGGACACCCTGCCTGTACGGCTTCGGAACAACTATGCCCGGAAATTCAACACTTCCATCGAGTTCTGGCACAACACCGGAGGGGGACTGGACGAGGAGACCATTCGGGAGCTGGAGGAGCGGGGATACCAGATCAGGAGAAACGGGGTATCCAACTATACTTTGAACAAGAAGTCCCGGGTGGTCTTTGTGGGACCCATCCCGGATGACACCGACGACATCCACTCTTCCCGGGACATTCCCAGCTGGAAGAGGATGTGCTGCTGCATCCTGAAGAACGACCATCTGTGCCGCACCATGGGTTTTGGCCTCACCCGGGAGCAGCAGAAGCAGATAGAGGCCATCCGGCATAATTACAAAGGCGTGGAGGAAATGGATTATGGAGTTTAAAAGTCCCGTGTATCATGTGATCGCCGTCCCCATCGGGAAGGTGAAGCCCAACAACTACAATCCCAATACGGTGGCCCCTCCGGAGATGCGGCTTTTATACGACAGCATCCGTCAGGACGGGTACACCATGCCCATCGTCTGCTATCACAACCAGGAGGATGACACCTACATCATCGTGGACGGCTTCCACAGGTACCGGATCATGCTGGAGCACGAGGACATTTTTCAGAGGGAAAACGGCATGCTGCCGGTTTCCGTCATCGACAAGCCCCTGGACCAGCGGATGGCCAGCACCATCCGGCATAACCGGGCCCGGGGCAGCCACAACGTGGATCTGATGAGCAACATCCTAAAAGAACTCCACGATCTGGGCCGTTCCGACGCCTGGATCTCCCGTCATCTGGGAATGGACCGGGATGAGATCCTGAGATTAAAGCAGATCACGGGTCTGGCGGAATTATTCAAGGATGTGAACTTCGGAAGGGCCTGGAGGCCGGCGGACGATGAGGATCTGACCTTTGAGGAAGAAGAGGATTCAGAAAAGACAGAGCTGGAGGAGTAAAAAGGTATATTTACTTTACAGTTTCCCGGGAAACTGTGTTATAATGAGGAAAGAATCCGGGAGACCATCCCTGATTCGCTGACCTGTTGAATGTAAAAGTTTTAAAGATACAAGGAGGAGACAATTCATGAAGAAAAGAGCTTTGACTGCCCTGGCGGCCAGCCTGTGCCTGGCAGCTGCCACCCTGGCATCCGGCTCCCTTCCCGTTATGGCCGACGGGATGAAGGTGGTGACCCTGGGTGCGGATCTTACCCAGGATCAGAAGGATACCATGATGAGATACTTTAAGGTGAGTCCCAGCGAGGTGGAGATCCTGACCATCACCAATGCGGACGAGAGAGAGCACTTAAGCTCCTTCGTTCCCCTGGAGCAGATCGGTACCAGAACCGTGAGCTGCGCCTATGTAAAACCCACCAGTTCCGGCGGCATCAAGGTCCGGACCGCCAACCTGAACTGGGTGACCTGCAACATGATCGCATCCACCCTTTCCACTTCCGGCGTTTCCAACTGCGAGGTTGTGGCCGCCTGTCCCTTTGAGGTTTCCGGAACGGGAGCCCTGACGGGCATTATCATGGCCTATGAAACCGCCAGCGGAGAAAAGCTGGATGAAACCAAGAAGGAGATCGCCACCGAGGAACTGGTGGTCACCGGAAATCTGGCGGAGGATGTGGGACAGAATGATGCCACCAACCTGATCAACGAAGCCAAGATGGAGATTATCAGCTCCGGAATCCAGGATCCCAATGAAATCTACAACGTGGTGGTAAACATCGCGGACCGCAGCGGCATGGTTCTGGAAGCGGAGCAGCTGGACCGGATCGTAGCCCTTCTGGAGGAGATCGCCCAGCAGAATTATGATTACGAGCAGATGCGGGAAACCCTGGAAAGCGTGGAGGACAATCTAAGCGGAGACGTGGTTCAGGATGACACCACCGATGAGCCCGCGGAAGAAGGGGACAGCATCATCGCCGATCTGGACGAGAGCATCCTGGGCGACGGCGTTATCGCCGGCTCCACCGAGGATCCCACTCTTCAGGAAGAGACCGCTCCCGAGGACGAGTGGACTCCCGATGAGGAATGGACCTCCGGGGAGGAGGAATGGACACCTGAGGATACCGAAGGTGAGGAATGGGTTGAGGAAGAGACCGGGGAAGACACCGGGGGAGACCTGCTGGAAAGCACAGAAGAGGAAGATCCCTTAAATACCGATGATCTCACCGATGAGCAGAAGGAACTCTTCGAGAAGGCCAAAACCTTCTGTGCCGGAGAGTTTGAGGAGGACACCACCTCTGAACAGTACACCGTCAAGAGCGAAGGCCCGGCTGCATTCGTGGTTCTGGATGCGGAAACCGGAGCTCAGGTGACGGAGGATGTGCTGAAGGCCTTTATTAAGGTGCTGCGTGACGGACCGGAGTCCTACACCCCCACCGATACGGATGAGTACATCACCCCCGAGCTGAACATGCTCAAAACTTCTCTGATGACCGTCTTTGCACTGGATGGTGATCTGGAAGTCACCGAGGGCATCTGGGTGGACTACACCGCCGAGGACAGAATGGCCCTCTATGACGACACCATGGACTTCTTCGAAGACATGTACGGAGAGAGCCCGGTGGCGGAGGAAGACATCGCACCGGAAGACGGCACCTATGAAGAGTCCTATGATGAGACTTATGACGAGACCTATGATGAGACTTACGATGAGTCTTATGATGAGACCTACGATGAGACGACCGAAGAAGTGATCTATTAAAGATCAAAGAAT
>CAZJYM010000119.1:6740-8934 GCA_964550245.1 uncultured Blautia sp.
TCCAATCCCCTCCGGAGCAGAAGCTCCGGAGGGGATTTCTTTGTTTTTTAAAACTGGCTATGGATAAATTGTGAAAACTGGATATTGAAAAGAGGACAGACAGAGGGTATGATCTCCCGGAAAGAGAAAGGAGTGAAAGAAATGAACGTTCGAAATAAAAAAACCTTAAAACTGGCGGAGACCGCCATCCTGGCAGCCCTCTGCTTTGTGGCCTTTACCTTTCTGCAGATCAAGATCCCCGTTCCCGGAGGTGACGCTACTTCCCTTCACATCGGCAATGCCTTCTGCGTCATGGGAGCCCTGCTGCTGGGAGGATGGTACGGAGGTCTGGCCGGGGCTGTGGGAATGACCATCGCGGACCTGATGGATCCGGTATACCTGCTGTCTGCGCCCAAGACCTTTGTGCTCAAACTGTGTATCGGGCTCATCACCGGAGCCGTGGCCCACAGGATCGGTCACATCAACGAGAGCACCGACCGGAAGTATGTGATGAAATGGAGCTTCCTGGCTTCTGCTGCCGGGCTGGCCTTTAACGTGGTGGCGGATCCTCTGGTGGGATACTTTTACAAGCAGTACATCCTGGGACAGCCCCAGGAGATGGCGGAAGCCCTGGCCAAGATGAGCACCCTGGCCACCTTTGTCAATGCGGTGGTGTCCCTGGTGCTGGTAACCTTCCTGTACAACGCCGCCCGTCCAGCTTTAATCCGGCTGGGGCTTATCACAATCACCACCGGGAATGAGCAGAAAAAGGAGGGGTAAGAGCTGGAATTGAAAAACCTCCTGTGCTACAATGGGCATTAAAAGACAGAAAGATAAAGGGAGGAAAGGATGACACCTGCAGAGGCAACCTTAAAAAAGGGGGAAGGACGGCTTTTAAAGTCCGGAGGTCCCTGGATCTTTGACAATGAGATTGAAGCTGTCACCGGAGACTTCACCAACGGAGATGTGGTGCTGGTGCGGGATTTTGACGGCTACCCCATGGGGAAGGGCTTTATCAATACTCACTCCACAATCCGGATCCGGATGCTTACAAGAGATCCAAACCGGGAGATTGACCGGGATTTTTTCAAAATGCGGATTCAAAACGCCTGGGAATACCGGAAAAAGGTGGTGGATACGGGAAGCTGCCGGGTGATCTTCGCCGAGGCGGACTTTCTTCCCGGGCTGGTGGTGGACAAGTTTTCCGATGTGCTGGTGGTGCAGTCCCTGTGTCTGGGCATGGACCGCTGGAAGGAGGAGATTGTCTCCATCCTGAAAAGTGTTCTCCTGGAAGACGGAATCTCCATCCGGGGCGTCTATGAGCGCAGCGACGTAAAGGTCCGGAAACAGGAGGGCATGGAGCCTTACAAGGGCTTTATCGGAGAAGAGTTTCCCACCCTGGTGCCCATCACCGAAAACGGAGTGCGCTATCAGGTGGATGTGAAGGACGGACAGAAGACCGGATTTTTCCTGGATCAGAAGTACAACCGTCTTGCCATTCAAAAGCTCTGTCAGGGAGCCAGGGTTCTGGACTGCTTTACCCATACCGGATCCTTTGCCTTAAATGCGGCTTATGCCGGGGCGCAGAGCGTGACCGGGGTGGATGCCTCCCAGAGTGCGGTGGAGATGGCCACGGCCAATGCCCGCTTAAACGGTTTTGAGGACAGAGTCAGTTTTCTCTGTGAGGATGTGTTTGAACTCCTTCCCAGGCTGGAAAAACAGGGAGAAAAGTATGACCTGGTGATCCTGGATCCTCCCGCTTTCACCAAGAGCAGAAACTCGGTGAAAAACGCGGTGAAGGGATACCGGGAGATCAATCTGCGGGGGTTGAAGCTTGTAAGAGACGGCGGCTTTCTGGCCACCTGCTCCTGTTCCCACTTCATGACCTATGAACTCTTTGCCCAGACCATCTCTCAGGCGGCAGCAGGTGCCCATAAGAGACTGCGGCAGGTGGAATTTAGGACTCAGGCTCCGGATCATCCCATCCTGTGGTCGGCGGAAGAGTCCTACTATCTGAAGTTCTTTATCTTTCAGGTCTGCGATGTCAGGTGATGAAGGAGGGTATTTATGAAGATGTGGAAAAAGGTTCTTCCGGCGGTGCTGTGTGCCGCACTTGTGGGTGGAACCTGTCCTCTCGGTGTAATGGCGGAGGGGGAAGTGTTTTCCGGGGAGGAGACTGCGGAATCTTCCGAGGTCTTTTCTTTTGGAGACGGGG
>CAZJYM010000120.1:0-1906 GCA_964550245.1 uncultured Blautia sp.
ATCATCCCTCCAACTCCGGGTAAGTCAGAGGGGAGGATCCTTTTATCAGGCTCCGGTTCTTCTCCGGTCAAAGTGTCTGGAGAGCATCATGCCGATTCCCTGCATGATCTGCACCAGCAAAACCAGTAAGATCACCGTCACGATCATGATGTCCGGCTGGTAGCGGTTATAGCCGTACCGCACCGCAATGGCTCCCAGACCGTCAGCGCCTACCGTACCGGCCATGGCGGAGTAGCCCAGGATGGTGGCTGTTACGATGGTGGCATTGGTGATCAGGGAGGTTCTGGCCTCGGTGAGCAGCACCTTGAACACGATGGTGAAGGTGTCCGCTCCCATGCTCTGGGCCGCTTCGATCACCCCGTGATCCACTTCCTTCAAGGAGGACTCCACCATCCGGCCGATGTAGGGGGCGGCGGCAATGGTCAGGGGTACAATCATGGCATTGGAGCCGTAGCTTTTTCCCACAATCATCCTGGTAAGAGGAATGAGCAGGATCAGCAGAATCAGGAAGGGAATGCTCCGGAAGATGTTGGAGATCACGTCCAGCACCTTGTAGATCGCCGCATTGGGCCGGATCCCGTCCTTATCGGTGATGGTAAGGAGAATTCCCAGGGGCATGCCCAGAACATAACCCAAAGCCGTGGGGATCAGGGTCATGTACAGGGTTTCTCCGATTCCTTCTATAATCATACGTATAACATTTTCATCCCACATAGTCTTTCAGCTCCTCCACAGACAGTTTTGCGTTTTTCAGGTAGGCGATCATCTTGTCCCCCAGATCCGTATCCTCGGGCAGCTGCAGGATCATCTCCCCCTTGGCCACCCCCTTGATGTCCCGGGTATTGGCATAGAGGATGTTTACCGGGGCTTTGAAGGCCAGAACCATGTTTCCGATGACGGGTTCAAAGGAGGAATTCTCATGGAACACGATGCGGACACACCGCTTGCCCTTCATCTCCGCCACCTTCTCGTAGCCCTGATAGATCAGCCTTTTGGCTTCTCTGGACTTGGGTGACTGGAAGATCTCCTCCACGGTGCCCTGCTCCGCCAGAATTCCCTTGTCGATGATGGCCACATGGGTACAGATCTCCTGAACCACCGCCATCTCATGGGTGATCACCACGATGGTGATGCCGTACTTCTGATTGATGTCTTTGAGCAGATGCAAAATGGACTTGGTGGTCTGGGGATCCAGGGCACTGGTGGCCTCATCGCACAGCAGTATCTTGGGATTCGAAGCCAGTACCCGGGCGATGGCCACCCTCTGCTTCTGGCCTCCGGAGAGCTGAGCCGGGTAGGCTTTGGCTTTTTCCGCCAGTCCCACGATCTCCAGGTATTCCATGGCCTTCTTTCTGGCCGCCTTCTTCTTCATGCCTGCAATCTCCAGGGGGAAACACACGTTGCCCAGGACACTTCTTTGCATAAGAAGGTTAAAGTGCTGAAAAATCATGCCGATGCCCTTCCTGGCTTCCCGCAGTTCCTTTTCCGAAAGGGTGGACAGATCCTTCCCGTCCACAAACACCTTTCCGGATGTGGGACGCTCCAGGAAGTTGAGACACCGCACCAGGGTGCTCTTCCCCGCTCCGGACATGCCGATGATGCCGAAGATATCCCCTTTATAAATGTCCAGGCTCACACCCTGCAGGGCATGGACATCCATATCCTTCTGTTTAAAATCTTTATGCAGATCAACGATCCTGATAATCGGTTCCATAGGTTCCTCCATACAGTTCTCTTCCGGCCCTGCCGGATTTTTTATCACTATAGCACACTTTTACAAAAATTTCATCAAAAAGAAAAGGCTGCTGCGGAACCATTCCTCCGCAGCAGCCTTGCCAGGATTTGTGTTCAAATTTATCTGTTATTCGGCAGCTTCTGTCTCCTCTGTGGTCTCGGCAGCCTCTTC
>CAZJYM010000120.1:2006-8917 GCA_964550245.1 uncultured Blautia sp.
GCTTCCTCTGTAGCAGCCTCTTCTTCGGCAGCTGCCTCTTCGGTAGCTTCAGTTTCCTCTGCAGTGGCTTCCTCTTCGGCATCCTCAGACTCTTCGTACGGAATCACGGCGCCTTCCCAGGTCTCATTGATAAAGTCCTTGATCTCATCGGATTTCAGGACAGAAACTAAAGCCTGGATTCCCTCGTTGTTCTCATTGCCTTCCTTGACGGCGATGACGTTCACATAGGTCTTGGCAGCTTCGGAATCGGAGGTCTCATAGGCGATGGCATCTCTGGACACCACATAGCCGGCTTCCAGAGCATAGTTTCCGTTCATAACCGCATAGGCTACTTCCTCAACAACTCTGGGGATCTGAGCGGCTTCCAGCTCTTCGATCTCCACGTTGTAGGGATTCTCCTCGATATCATTTACGGTAGCGGTAAGTCCGGCTCCCTCTTTCAGGGTAAGGATTCCGTTGTCCTGAAGAAGCAGAAGGGCTCTGGCCTCATTGGTGGTATCGTTGGGAACGGCAATCACATCTCCGTCCGCAATGTCGTCCAGAGAGGACTTGGTTCCGGGATAAATTCCAAAGGGCTCATAGTGGATGCCGCCGGCATTTACCAGATGGGTTCCCTTCTCCTCGTTGAAGCTCTCCAGATAGGGGATATGCTGGAAATAGTTGCAGTCGATCTCTCCGCTTTCCACTACCTCGTTGGGAAGGATATAGTCATCAAATTCCTCCACTTCCAGTGTCCATCCCTGCTCTGCCAGAATCTCGGCAGCCTTTTCCAGGATCTCCGCATGGGGAGTGGGTGAAGCAGCCACGGTAATCACCTTGTCGTCCTCAGCAGATACAAAGGTGCCGACTCCCGCCACGCCGGTAACCGCAAGTGCCAGTGATAATGCTAATGAAACAGCTTTTTTCATAATATAAAACTCCTCCTTTGATAAGCTTTCCTACATTGTACTCCCTCATGAAAGAGATTTCCAGTGAAATTTTCATGTTTTGCTATTCACTTTTTCTATTGCTCATTCACAGGTTTTTTTATAACTCATCCATGGGAACCACCAGCAGATCCTTGGTAAAGTGATTCAGTACCTCACAGCCCTCCTCGGTGATCAGCACCAGATCCTCGATGCGGATTCCGATGCCCTCCTCCGGCAGGTAGATCCCCGGTTCCACGGAAAAGCACTGTCCCGGACGGATGATATTCTGATTCACCGCACTCACATCCCCGTCCTCATGGACCTCCAGGCCGATGGAATGGCCGGTTCTGTGGGTAAAGTACTGCCCGTACCCCCTGGAAGAGATGTAGTCTCTGGCCGCGGCATCCACGTCGCACATCCGGTTTCCCGGTCTGGCCGCGGCAATCCCCCGAAGATTAGCCTCCAGTACAATCTGGTAAATCTCCCTCTGTCTTTCTGATACTTCCCCCAGAAAGACGGTGCGGGTCATGTCGGAGGCATAGTCATCCTTCATTCCCCCCATGTCCAGCACCACACAGTCCCCTCTCTTTCCCCGGGTGGAATCCAGCAGATGATGGGGATCGGCGGCATTTTTGCCGAAGCCTATGATGGGATCAAAGGAAAAGCCCTCACATCCCGCGGAAAGGTAGAGATCCAGGGCCATGCCGGAGAGTTCCTTCTCCGTATACCCCTTTCCGGTAAGGGGGATCATCTTTTCCATCACCTGGTCGTTTAAAAGGGAGGAGGTACGCATCCTCTGCCGTTCCTCCGAATCCTTGATGAGGCGCACCCCATCTACCAGGAAGGATCCGTTTACAAAGCTGCAGTCTTTTACCAGCTCCTGCAGACGAAGAAGGAATCTGGCGGGCCAGTTCTTGTCGATTCCCACCCGGGATCCCTCCGGTATCTGGCCCGCCAGGATCCGGACCGGATCCTCCGTGTCCTCATACCAGATCATCTCCACACCGGGGATGGGCTCCTGGTTAAAAAGCCGGTTGATCACCATCTTCGATCCCCGGGAACTGTCCAGAAGTATGGCTACAAGCCGCTCTCCGGGATAGAACCTTCTGCCGGTGAGATAATAAATGGAGACGGGATCAGAAAGGATCATCTGAGAGATTCCGTTCTCCTCCATTGCGCTCAGCACTTTGTCAAGTCTTCCTGTATTCATGTCTTCCTCCTGAAAATCTTTAACTCTTGATAAAGCAGCGGTACAACTTCCGATGTCCATTTCCCGCTGTCGTACTTCATCCTGGCTGACAGGACGTACTGGGCACTTGCCGGATTCCAGCGCATCATCGGAAGTCTGAGCCTTTCCTCCATTGTACTGCCTTTTCCACTGTCGATCAGGTAACCCGCCTCGAAAAACCTCGGGTAGTCAATACAGTCCCTGTTATTGGACAGATATGTGAAAACATCTTTATGAACCTCTGCCATGGCCAGGGCTTCTTCTGTCTGGCCTTCTCTGAGAAGGGCGCAGAGTTTACCTGCCCACCGGGTTCTCCGGTTTTTGCGGGGAATAGATTCCTGTGCCAGTTTGGAAACATTCTCCCGTAAGCGTGAGTAATCCAATATGTGCGTAACGTCAAGTCCCTTACAGTAAATCTCAGTAAAGTTTTTCATCCAGTCAGCGCCATCACCAAGTATGACTGTTTTCCCATGCTCCTCCAGCCCGTTTCTTTGTGCCGCGGCATACAGGAACTGCCCAAAAACATCAGAGGGTCCAATAAAGCCGATATACTCACAGTTTTTAATCTGTACATCTCCATTTTTTCTGTGTTTCAGATTCCGGCTGCTAAATACCATTCCAAGCTTAATCTCATCCAGGGGTGAATCATTTCCCTTCCCCCGTGTAATAAACTTTGCCTCGTCTGTTACAATGTAGAGCACATCCTTACCCCGCTTTCCGGAGGAAGGAAAGGACTGGGCTTCCAACTGACAGAGATGCTCCAGGGCGGCATCCCGTCTGGCACAGTCCTGTTCGTACACCATCTTTCCAATGCAGTTGGTAACGAGACGGATCTGATCATCACTGATGACAATGCCCCGGTCCTGCCTGTAGAAGCTTTGCAGTTCATCATAGGAGGAAGCATTGACTGCTCTTTTTGCTATGTCCAGCATCATCTGCGGCGATATCTTAAAGGGCAGTCTGTCAATCCCCAGGGCCATGTCCAGGGGATAGACCGCCTTCATCTGATCATGATCAAGCAGTTCGGCGCTTTGAGGATCTGCGGGAACATACATCGTCCGCCTGTACTTCACCTCACCCTGGAGAGTGAGAATGTTCCGGGATCTGATCCCTTTGTTGATGAGACGGATCCCTTTTTCGAGGAACCGTTTCTTTATGGAGGCGTTCAGCTCCCGCGTGTCAAGGGCGGAGAGCATTTCGCTCATCATCCCGCAGCATTCTCCATGTGCAGGCAGATTCAAGGAAAGGAAAAGATTCTCGAACTGGGTGAAATCCGGGTATTGATCCGGATCTTTTGTGCCTCTCTCAACAGAGCGGGCAAATCCTTCAAGCTGTTCATCCATTTCAATTCCTGCTCTTTGGGCAATTGCGATCAGTTCATCCTTTATCATGGAAGTTTTCCTCTTCATCCCACAGGAAGGTTGTCAATTCTTCCGGCTCCGGTTATAATGGGTGCGTAATTCCAATACTACGATGAAAGGGTAATACATGCAGTCATTACAGTATCTGTACAAAATCGGCAAAGGTCCCTCCTCCTCCCACACCATGGGGCCCTTTGCGGCGGCGCAGCGTTTTCTTTTGGAATTCCCTGATGCCGACCGCTATCAGGTCATTCTCTACGGATCCCTGGCCAAAACCGGAAAGGGACACATGACAGACCGGGTTTTACTGGAAGCCTTCCAGGGAAAGCCCTGTGAGGTCATCACGGATCTTAAAACCCCCACTCCCGTACATCCCAACACCCTGGACATCCGGGGTTTCTATAAAGACCGGGAGGTAAACCGGCGCTACTACAGCATCGGCGGAGGAGACATCCTTCAGGACGGGGAGAGTGCCTCACCCCATGAGGAAGTCTACCCCTTCAATACCTACAGGGAAATCTCAGAGTACTGTTACAAAAAGGACATCCGCCTCTGGGAATACGTGGAGGAATGCGAGGGAAAGGGGATCTGGGACTATCTTTCCGGCATCTGGGATGTAATGCAGACCTCCATCCGGGAGGGACTGGAAGCGGAAGGAGTGCTGGAAGGCGGAATCGGCACCCAGAGAAAGGCCCGCTATCTCTTTCGCCAGAGACACATCGATGAGAGCGAAGAGACCAAAACCAACCGTCTCATCTGTGCCTACGCCTACGCGGTAAGCGAACAGAATGCCTCCGGGGGAAGGATTGTCACCGCCCCCACCTGCGGCTCCTGCGGGGTAGTTCCTGCAGTGCTGAAATTTCTGCAGAAAAAGAGAGGCTTTTCCGATACGCAGATCATCCATGCCCTGGGGGCTGGAGGGATCATGGGAAACCTGATCAAGACCAACGCCTCCATCAGCGGTGCGGAGTGCGGCTGCCAGGCAGAAATCGGGACGGCCTGCTCCATGGCCGCGGCAGCCGCCGCTGAACTCTTTGAGCTGAACCTGGACCAGATCGAATATGCGGCCGAGATCTCCATCGAACACCACCTGGGACTCACCTGTGATCCCATCCTGGGGCTGGTACAGATCCCCTGCATCGAACGAAACGCCGTAGCCGCCATGCGGGCATTAAATGCCGTCAATCTGGCGGACTTCCTGGCAGACTCCAGAAAGATCAGCTTTGACATGGTGGTGGAAACCATGTATGAGACGGGAAAGGACTTAAAGGTGATCTACCGGGAGACCGGCGAGGGAGGTCTGGCGAAAAACTATCCCTCCCCTTCAGGGCTCCTCTGATAAGCTTTCCTTCTGATTCTGTGGACAGGCGATCTCCATCACCTGCTCCATCATCTGATGGAGCAGGTGACTCTGAGGAGTATCCGCAGCTTTATAGTAGACTTCCTTTCCCTCCCTGCGGCTGACGATAAGCCCGCTGCTTCGCAGCTGCCGCAGATGATGAGAGACTGCGGGACTGGACATCTCCAGCATGGCGGAGATGTTCAGGACACATTCCTCATAGTGGCACAGCAGCCAGAAGATCCGCACCCTGGTGGGATCCCCCAGCTGCTTGAATATCTCCGAGATGGTCTGAAAGCTTTCGACATTGTTCAAAAGCTCCCGAATCTCCTCTATTTCCTCTCCCTCACCATGTTGGTGGGGCAGCGCGAACTTCTCCATCTTCCACTCCTCCAATCTTGGGAAGATTTTAGCACAAAGCTTTCAAAGGTACCATACTTATTTTTCCCTTACCCCAAAGCCCTGTCCTTTGGTCCACACCACAGCAAAAAAGCCGATGGGAATATCCCATCGGCTTTTTTATTCTACTTACACTTCACAGATTTGACCGTGCTCTTTGGCCCGTAGATCAGGGTGCCATTCTCCAGTCTGCTGTAGGGCCTCACCCTGTAAGTATAGGTTTTTCCTGCCTGCAGCTTCTGGTGAACAAACACCGGTTTCACCGTATCCGCTACTTTGACAAACT
The DNA here is from genome assembly GCA_964550245.1 of uncultured Blautia sp. Taxonomy (GTDB): domain Bacteria; phylum Bacillota; class Clostridia; order Lachnospirales; family Lachnospiraceae; genus Blautia_A. Next base: position 7,528 of record CAZJYM010000120.1, read on the forward strand.
TTCCTTTCTTTCCCACCCGGCAGAAGACCTGATAACCTGCTGCCCCGGGAACTTTGGACCACCGGACGGTGTTTTTATGAGCTTTGGTGCTCTTTACCCTGGTAATGGTCGGCTGTACCAGAGGAGCCTTGGCCCTCATGGATTTGCTGTAGGAGCTCCAGACCACCTTTTCCGGTGTCCTGACAAAGGCCCGGATCCGGTAGATGTAGGTCTTTCCGGTGACAATGGTTTTGTCCGTGTAAGAGCCGGCTCCGGCACCCAGCTTCTTAAATCTGGTCCACTTGCCGCCCAGAGCTTTCCGGTCAATGCGGTATCCTGTGGCCCCCTCTACCTTTGACCAGGTGAGGGTTATCTTATTGGCTCCCGTGGCCTGTACTGAATTCAGGGTGGGAGCGCCTACTGTTACAGGCTTTTCTTCCGGCTTTTTCTCTATCACGATGGCATACTCGGAGGCGTGGGTGAAGGTAAACTGTGCATTTCCTTCCCCATCCAGCACATCCTTTGTAATAAGTGCCATGGCAGAGGATGCTTTCTCATAACGGTAGAGATCTGCAGTGAGGCCGGCGTATTCCTTCCCCATTGCGATGGTGAGGACAGCAGAGAAGCCGAATTCACCGTCATGTGCCAGACTCAGCGTCTTATAGGGAGAATCTCCGGTGACAGTCTGCAATACGTTCTCCGGAATGTTCTTCTGATTGGTTTTCACGGAGAGATCTGTATCTGCCGCCTTTTCAGCGGTCACATCCTTACCGTTTACGGTCCAGGTGATGTTGTCGCCCATGTCAAAGACTGCGGTGACCTTCTTTTCTTTCAGGGCATCCAGCACACTTCCCGGAACCTCACTGGTTCCATTCATGTCTACGGTGAGGGAATCACCCTCCTTCCGGGTCTCTACCTCGGATTCGATGACACCCCAGCCTTCCTTTCCGTTTTCTCCCTTAATGAAGGGTTCGGGTTTATCGGGTTTATCGGGCTTATCTCCTCCTGAAGGATCTGAAGGGCCCTGCAGTTTGGGAATGGTTTCCGTGTAGGTATCTCCGCACCGGCTGCAGGTATAGGTTCTGACGCCCTCGCTGTCTACAGTGGGCTCTTTTGTCACCACGCTGGAATAGTTGTGTCCCAGCGCAGGAGTGCTTACTGTGTAGGAATCACCGCAGGAACAGGAATAGGTGATCTCCCCGGGTTCCGTACAGGTGGCCTGCTTTGTCACGGTGCTGGAATAGGAATGGGTATGAGACTGTGTGGGAAGTTTGGGAATGGATTCCGTGTAGGTCGTTCCGCAGCGGGTACAGGTATAGGTTCTCTCCCCTTCTCTGTCCACTGTGGGTTCTATGGTAACCTTTCCGCCGTCCCAGCTGTGGCCTAATGCATCTATGGTTTCCTTTTTCGT
>CAZJYM010000121.1:0-8879 GCA_964550245.1 uncultured Blautia sp.
CATCCTGCCCGGCGTCAGCCGGGCAGGATGAGGAAAATTTAGTAGTTGGCCTCATAGGCAGCCTGGGCATTGGCGGCCACCTCTTCCGGGGTGATCTCCCCGTTCAGCATGGTCTGCATGTCGCTGTTGAGCACGGACCACACGGCGTTGGTGATGTAGGAGTCATAGATCTCACAGGTTTCGGTGTCCACATAGGACCAGTTGTAGAAGGCCTGGGTGACGGGATCAAATTTGCTCAGATCCACATCTTCCACCTTGGTGAGACCTCCCAGGGCATAGTTTTCAGCCACATAGCTGGAGAAGGCGGGACCGGTGATCTCCTGGGCCAGGTCGATGCAGGCCGCCAGCTTGTCCGGATCATCCGCAACCTTGGAGTTGATGGCCACGGCAAAGCCCAGACCGATGTTCTGGGAGTTGGGAGCCTGGGTGGCATCTGCGGGCTGGGGTAAAACGGCAAAGCCGATGTTGTTGAACTTCTCTTCATCGGTCTCCTGCAGGGTGGCGGAAATGTAGGCCTCATCCCAGTTGCCTCCCAGGAAGGAGGCTGCATTGCCGGAGATATAGTACTCTCTGGCATCCTCGTTGGTGACGGCGTTAAAGTCCTCGTTGAAGATGGTGGTCTGGGTAAAGAGTCTCTGCATCTCGGTAAGAGCGGCTACAAACTCTTCATCCGTAAAGGCGGCTCCGCTCTTGGCGATCAGGCTCATGAACCAGTCGGGTCCCGTATAGCGGTTGGCCAGGGTGGAGAGGAAGCAGGAGTTGGCCTGCCACTGTCCGCCGTTTCCAAAGGCCATGGTGGTGATGCCCTGTTCGTTGAAGTACTCGGATGCCTTTTCCACTTCCTCCCAGGTGGAGGGGAAGGTATCATACCCGGCTTCCTGCCACATGGCCTTGTCGTAGATGACCACGGTACAGGTACCGCCTGTCAGGGCCGGGTAGCCGTAGATGTGGCCATCCACGGTAAAGGGTGCAAAATAGGCCTCGTTGTAGTCCGCCGCATAGGGAGAGGCGGCAATGGTGTCGGTGAGATCATACAGCAGTCCCTGCTCTGACCAGCTGATGGAGTACATGCCCTGCAGCAGGAACACATCCGGCAGGTCGTCGGCCGCGCTGAGGGCATTGACCTTGTCCCGGAATTCATCGGCGGCCAGTACCGTCTGATTCAGGGAGATGTCCGGATGGGCCTCCTCCCAGGCGGCGATGGTGGTGCGGAATCCGTCGGATCCTCCGTTTCCTTCCGATTCTTCGGAGGTGGAGAAATGCATGAAGGTCAGTTCCCCCTGGTAGGCCAGATCATTGACGGCAATGGGTGTGGCTGCGGATACCGCTCCGGCGGAAAGGGTGCAAAGTACGGCAGCCGATGTCAGAATACTCAGTAGTTTTTTCATAAGTGCCTCCTTTATAAAAATTTTATAGTGGAAATATACAACAAACGAGAGGATTTTGTCAAGAATAAATACAGATTGCACAAAGAAAAGGAAGGGGGAGAGAAGTGAACGTATTTGATGCGGTAAAGGAGGCGGTTACCGCCCGGCAGGCGGCGGAGTTCTACGGACTTAAGGTGGGAAGGTACGGCATGGCCTGCTGCCCGTTTCACGATGACAAACATCCCAGTCTGAAGCTGGATAAGAGATATTACTGCTTTGGATGCGGTGCGAAAGGATCCGTGATTGATCTGGTGGCCAACCTCTACGGTCTGGATCCCACCCATGCGGCATTAAAGATTGCGGCGGATTTTGGTGTGCCCTATGAGTATCACGGCCGGGGTGTGAGAATTCCCCCCAGTCCTACCATCTGTGAGGAACTCAAGTTCAGGAAGGAGAGGGACAGGATGCTCCATGTCTACAACAACTATGTGGGTTACCTCTATGAGTGGGAGCGTGAATACGCTCCCAGCATGGAGGATGAACACTGGCATCCCCTCTTTGAGGAAGCCGCGGATAAGACCACCTACATGGAGTACCTGCTGGAGATCCTGACGGACGGACCCGTGCAGGATCAGAAAGAACTGATCCGGGACAAGTGGGCAGATATGGAAAAGCTGGAGGACAGGCTGGCAGTCTTCGATAAGAAAAGGCAGGCAGAAAGGATTAAGAGCCTGAAGGAGGAACTCTGCCTGTAGGGATGGATCCGGAAGACAGGCAGTAACGTCGTGTGCAGCCGTTTCCCCTGCTCTCTACTTTTCCCGCATCCATCAGATTCCCCAGAAGGATCCGGATGCGTGTCGTACTGAGGCCGATATGTGCGGCTATCTCTTTGCTGGTTTTAGGACCCTCTTCCCGGAGGAATTCCAGGATCTGCTGTCTGTTCAGCCCGGTTTTGGGATACTCTCTTTTTTCTGCCGGCTTTTTCCGGAAAGAAAGGGTGAAAACAGTCCGGTCGGGATTGTAGAGCTCTGTAACCACCGGGGGCTCCCATCCTTTGGATTCCCATACGGCGAAGATGTCACTGTCGGTACTGCCGATGCCGATCAGGTTGAACATCCTGAAAAGGGCACTGTTTCTGGGATCGGAAATACCGCCCCGCAACAGAAAATCCTTCCCTGTCCGGGTACATCCGAGATTTTCGAAGGTGATCTGATCCGGATCCTTTCTGATTGCCACACCGCGGGGCAGGAAAAAGTCAGCATTTACCAGGCAGTTTAAGAGAGATTCACGTACCGCCATGTGAATGGGGGTATCACCCTCAGGCTGGAAGGGGACTTTTAAGTCCCTTACAAGCTTGCGGCTTACACGAAAGAAGAAATCAAACAGATTTCCGGTCCAGTCTCCCGAGCTGGACCGGAGCCGGTCTGTCCAGAGGATGGATGGATCCAGCAACTCCAGGTAATCGAGAAAAAAGTCAGGGAACGCATGGAGGATGCGGCATTCTTCCCCGAACATCAAAAGTCCGGCAGCCGTGGGGTGAAGTTTCCCATCGATCTTTGCACGCCCGGCGGCTCCGATGCATTCAAGGTATGCTTCATCTGTGAGTTCATGCCATGGATGATTCGGGTGGAGACAGGTGTGGCGGCTGCGGTAGAAATGTATTGTCTCCTGGTTAAGATCATTAAGATCCATGTCTTCCAGGATTTTCCTGTCAGAGGTTTCCTCAGCCCGGTCCCGGAGCATGGCCCTGACTTCAGAGGGTGTACAGGGATAAACCCCTTCATCGTTTCTTCGAAAGGTGCCCCCGGGCAGATCGTCATTGATGTAGACAGGTCTGTCTTTCCGGCTGGCTCTTGGGACATGAACTGCCAGGACCGTTTCGCCGTTATCTTCACAAACTTTCACATCCTCATCCGTGAGCAGGTTGACACTGACTTTCTCCGGATTGTTGATGGTATTCCAGAAAACTCTTTTCATGGCCTGCGGGTTTTTCAATCCCCCAAGGTGAATCACTCCGCCATTACAGTTGGCCAGGGCGGAGTAGCTCTTCCACAGGTTGTCCAAGGACTGGCGGTTGTCTTTTCGATATTCATGAAGATCAAATCCTGTCTTTATGTCTGCAAACTGTTCAGGATTCATAAGCGTTCCTCCTTCGGAAAGAAAGTTCCAGAATTGTCCGGTCGGGATTGAACTGCTCCCGGATAACCGGTTCCTCCCATCCTGCTTCCTGCCAGACATGGAAGATTCCCGGCACTCCGCTGCCGGTTCCCTTACCGAACTGGATCAGGTTGAACATTTTCATCAGGGCTTTGTTTCTCGGATCGGAAACCCCGCCCCGGCGCATCTGGATCTTTCCGGTCCGGATGTATCCCGGATTTGCCAGGACCAGACTGTCCTCCTTTTTGAGGATTACCACGCCGCAGGTTCCGAAGTAATCCGCATGGACCAGAGAGTTTACCATTGCCTCACGAACAGCGGCCGCAACCGGGGGAGGCACTTTGAGATCCCGGGCGATCTTAAAGTACGCGTAAATGAAAAAATCGCATACGTTGCCGGACCATTCTCCGGAGCTGGACTGGATGCGGTCTGTCCAGCGGGTGGAAGGATCCAGCATTTCCCGGTAGTCCAGAAAGTAATCCGGGAAATGCCGGACAATATTGTAGTCGTCTCCGAACATCAGCATACCGGCCGCAGTCGGGTGCAGTTTTCCGTCTTTCTCCGATAATGCGGCCGCACCGATGCGGTGCAGATACTCCTCATTGTCCAGGTGTTTGAAGGGTTTTCCTTCTTTGAAGGACAGATGCCTGTTCCGATAGCTCCGGATCGTATCCCTGTTTAACTCCTCCAGCGGGAAGTCATCCAGCACTTCCATGTCCATGGTGTCATCCGGCTCGTCCCGCAGCATCGCCCTGATCTGGGCAGAGGTGCAGGGATAATCCCCTTTATCGTTACGGCGAAAGGTGCCGCCCAGCAGATCGTTGTTGATGTAGACCGGGCGCTGTTCTCTCCCGGCCATGGGGACATGGATGACCAGGACGGCATCCCCGTCTCTTTCAAAGGTTTCCACGTCCTTATCAGTCAGCAGGTTGATACTGACTTTGGACCTGTCATGGGCGATGTCCAGGAGCTGCTTTTTAAGCCCTGCCGGATCTTTCCATCCGGTGTCCATACAGAGGATGATCACACCGCCGTAGCAGTTCGCAAAGGCCGAGTATGTTTCCCAGAGTGAAGCAGGAATGTCCCCGGCTGCCTTTTTGACCTCCAGGCGGTTGTCTTCTGCGTATTTATCATAGTTTCTGAGATCAAACACATGGGCTCCTGCCCTGCCATTTTGTGCCTGGCTTTTTGAAGCGGGCAGTACAGAATTGATTTCGAAGAGTTCGTCTTTCATTGTCATGATCCTTCCTCATTTACAGGGGTTATTTCGTTTTCGCGCGCATTAATCCCAGGAAAAACATATGGTTCAGGCAGGTCCCCTGTTGCTTACAGTATGCACCTTTGGGAGCATATTTGCAAGCGTTTTTTGAAAAACAGGGTGCCCGTCCGGAAAAGGGATTCTCCCGGGACATGGTTTTTTTCAGGAACAATCGGGATTTTGTTTGAAATTTTCCCCTGACAGCGGTATAATCCCTGTCGTACAAAAGAAAATTCTTCGGGGCAGGGTGAAACTCCCTACCGGCGGTAAAGTCCGCGAGCCGTGCATGCGGTTGATCTGGTGAAATTCCAAAACCGACAGTTACAGTCTGGATGAGAGAAGAACACGCTTTTTCATACGTGCTTGGTGCCCCGGGAGTTCCTCCCGGGGTTCTTTTTGCCGGAATTTTCTTTGTAGCGTCTGCCATTGGCAGGAAAAGAATTTTTCAGAAAAAAGGAGAGAACGGTATGAGTGAACAGGCAGTAAACAGAAGTGGAAATTTCAATGACGGCAACGTGATGCAGAGGAGCCGCACCCGGACCATTGCCCAGATCGGCATGCTGGGGGCTGTGGCCGGTGTTTTGATGAACCTGGAGTTTCCCATTCCCTTCCTGGCACCTTCCTTCTATCAGCTGGATTTCTCGGAAGTCCCGGTGCTGATCGCTTCCTTCGCCATGGGACCCGTAGCGGGAGTGATCACGGAGCTGGTAAAGATCCTGGTGCATCTGGTAACCAAGGGAACCATCACCGCAGGTGTGGGAGATTTGGCCAACTTTATCTTCGGCTGTACCTATGTGGTTCCGGCGGGGATTATCTACCGCTTCCGGGGAACCAAGAGCAGAACCCACGCAGTGGTGGGAATGGCTGTGGGTACGGTGCTGACCACCATCACCGCTGCCTTTGTCAATGCTTATGTACTTTTGCCGGCCTACGGGAAGGCTTTTGGAATGTCCATGGACGCCTTTATTGAGATGGGAGCGGCTGTACACAGCTCGGTAAACAGCCTTCTGGGGTTCGTGGCCATGATCATTGTGCCCTTCAATCTGTTCAAGTACACGATTGTTTCCATTATCGTGTTCCTGATCTACAAAAAGATCCGCCTGGTCTTAAGAGGAGACTGAAGAGAAAAGGACAGTAAGAATTCAGACTGAAATGACGTGCTAATAAGGTGATAATAAGGATAATAAGAAAAATAAGAAAGAGAGGGCTGTGACAAAAGTCACAGCCCTCTCTTTTTGAACCTGCTGGATCTTTTATTCTTTTGAGCTTTTGGATCCTTTCATTCTTCCTCAAAGGGATACCGAAATCCCCACTGCCTTCTCAGTTCATCACACTGGCGGAGGACCGAGAGGCTCTTCTCCCAGGTCATCACTTCGGACTCTTTCTTTCCCTCCCGGAGGCAGGCATTCACATGCTCGATCTCATAGCGGTAGCCCTCGTCTTCAATGCCGGGGACTTTCTGTTCCACCGGCATGTCTACCGTGAAGGTTTTGGAACCCAGGGATACTTCCATCCGGGTGGGCTTCCAGAATACCGGGACGTGGATGGATCCCTTTGTCCCGTAGATAAAGGCATCCTGGGGAATGTCCGTGCGGATGCCGCAGGTCATGACTCCCAGCTCTCCCCGATCATACCGGGTTACCCAGCTGGCCTGCTCATCCACCTGCAGGTGCATCTCATCCGTATCAAAGGAGGCCAGCCCGGTGATGGCTATCGGATCTTTGTTCAGGATCATGTGGGTAAAGTGCAGGTTGTAGACGCCTGTATCCAGAAGTCCCCCTCCTGCATCGGCCGGATCTGTAAGCCTCCCGGGCATCTGGCCGGAAGTCCGGGTGGAGAAGCAGGAATGAACGGCTCTTACTTCCCCGATGCCGTCCGGTCCGATCAGTTCCCGGATCCTGTTTATCATGGGGAAGAAGCGGGTCCAGACCGCTTCCATGAGAAACACCTGATTTTTCCGGGCACAGTCTGCCATCTCCTGAAAGTCCTTCGCCGTTACGGCTCCCGGTTTTTCCACCAGCACGGCCTTTCCCGACTCCATGGCCGCCATGGCCAGTTCTTTGTGGGCCACATGGGGCACCGGGATGTATACGATGTCAATGTCATCCCTGGAGATCATCTCTTTATAGCTCATGGCCTCCGGGATCTGAAACTTCCTTTGCATGGCAAGAGCGGTCTCCATGGTTCTGGAGGCCACTGCCACAATCTTCATGCCTTCTGCACCGGCGGCTCCCTTCATCCAGCGGTTCAGTATCTGACCTGCACCCAGCAGGCCCCAGCGAACTTCTCCCTGATTCATCTCTTACCTCCCCAAAATTGGGTTGTAACCCTCTGTTTTCAGTGCTATACTTTTCTTAAAACCTGACTGTTTTTGTCTATATTATATTATCATCCTTTGGAGGTACTCCCATGTATACCATTACCCGCCATGAAACATCCGTCCCCGTTCCGGAATACCTGGAAAACTATGTGGACATCCCCACCTTCCGCACCGCCTGTCAGGCCTGTCCCAACTACGGGAAGGTCTGGTCCTGCCCGCCCTATGATTTTGATGTGGAAGCTTTCTGGAAGCAGTTTTCCACCCTGCAGCTGCTGGCCTCCAAGATCACCTTCTCCGAAGAGCTGCTGGAGAGGACCTATACGCCGGAGGAACAGAAAGTCCTTCTCTCCACTGTCCTGCAGCCGGAAAAGATCCAGCTTTCCCGGGAAATGCTGGAGCGGGAGCAGGAGTACCCCGGAAGCGTAAGCCTCTCTGCGGGAAGCTGCAGCACCTGTGAGAACGGATGCTCCAAACCTCTGGGACTGCCCTGCCGCAATCCGGACACCATGCGCCACTCCATCGAATCCCTGGGCGGAAACGTGGGCCTTACCGTGGATAAGCTGATGGGCATTAAGCTGGAGTGGATGGAGAAGGGACGTCTTCCCCATCACTTTGTACTGGTCTGCGGTCTTTTAGTTCCCTGACCTTTGAACTTCTTAATCCATTCCCCTCCCCGGCCAGTGGCCGGGGAGGGGAATGGGTTTTCTTTTTTTCTTTTTTTTTCTTTCTTTTTGGACTCTTCTTTTCTCTTTTCTTGATTATTCCTCATCCAGTACCTTCAGGAAATCAAAGGGATCCTCACTCTCTAGAAAGTGCATGAGCATGTAGGCGCAGAGGATGGCCACATTCTCTTCCTTCAGGATTCTGCGGATTTCCTTTCGGTCCGCCAGTACAATCTCGATTTCTTCGCTGTCTTCCTGGGCTTCCTTGCTGATCTCACCGGAGGCATAGCCGTACACGGTGGCACAGGACTCATCCGTGAGACCGATGGTGGTAAAGTAGGCCTTTTCATAGACGGAATCTACCTGCAGGGGTGTGAGGGTAAGCCCTGTCTCTTCCTTCAGTTCCCTTACGGCACACTGGTGAATGTCCTCTCCCGGCTCCATAAGCCCGGCGGGGAATTCGTAGATGTAGTCATCCAGGGTATAGCGGTACTGGCGGATCAGCACCACCTTGTCCTTCTTTTCTCCGTAGACACTGTAGATGGCTACCCCGTCCGGCACATTCTCATGGGTGATCAGTTTGAGTCTGTCCACAGTTCTGGCTCTGGATGCCACCTGGTAGGATACGGGGGTGTTGTGAACACTGGTGGCTTTCACATAGTACATGTTTAAATGGCTGTTGTGGGTTCCCTGTTCCACGGATTCTATCTTTCCCATTTCTTTCTTCCCTCCTGCATGATTTCTTTAAGACCCCATTATAGGCAGATTGGCCGGAAAAGGCAACTGCCTCATGAAAAATCCGGGGATGGGCAAAGTAGCTTACAGGTTCATTGACAGGCTTTCCTTCTTACCATAGACTGAAAGGAGGGAGAAGGGATTTTTCGCGGGAGCCGGAAAAATGTGTAAATCCCGCTGGAAAAAGCCGGAAAAACGTGGAAGGGAAGTGAGACGGATGAAAAGAAAGGCCCTTTTGGCATTGAAGGAATGGAAAGAGTCAGAGAGCAGAAAGCCTCTGGTCATACGGGGTGCCCGTTCGGTCGGCAAGACATGGCTGATGAAGGAGTTTGCCCGTACCTGCTATGAAAACTTTGTGTACTGCAATTTCGAGGAGGACA
>CAZJYM010000122.1:0-2767 GCA_964550245.1 uncultured Blautia sp.
CCCTGCAAAAGGGACTCTTCCCCGGTCTTCTCCACGATCTGCACATCGGCGGTTTCCCAGAGCCTGTGAAAGTATTCGATCTGTGCCTTTTCTAAAGAGTCATACCCCTCCTGCGATACAGCCGCAAGCTTTTCCAGGATAAAGGATTCCAGATCTTCCCTGGGCATGTCCAGATCGGAGGAATACCCCATAAATTTCTCCAGATGACAGGTTTGTCCCTGTCTTACCGGGATACACATGGTCAAAGAGGCATCCAGATCCCCGCACTTTTCGGTAATCTCAGGATTAAGCTTTCTTTCACCCTCCCGCAGGGTGTGCACACTGCCGCAGGCCATGGTCAGACCGCTGTTTTTTGTCTTCCCCTCGTAGTAGAGAAGATTCCCTTTTGCATAGATATTTACCGGATCCAGATGACGGCCGAAGGGTCCGTAGTCCACAATGGGGTTGGTCTTGCGGGTATGATTCTCCACATCAGCGTTTAAGCGGGAGAAAAACACCAGGGTACCGTCAAAGTTTAACGGGGTTACCTGGTAGTCCATGGCAAGGATGTTGGGATAAGAAAAAGAGGCAAACCTGCGGATACGGATCTGCAGCTTCTCTCCCGCAGGAGAGGTCCAGATCAGTTCCCGGCTTAAGATCCCCTCCTTCATGTGGAGGGTACGGCTGTATCCTTCCATCTGTCCTGAAGTCATGTCAAACCACTGGATTTCATCCGGCCCATGGAAGATCCCTACCCTTGTCTCCTTTAAGTTGGGAAGATTTAACAGAGACTGGCTTTTTAAGGGGGATCCGAAGTTGGCCTCTCCGTAGCGGATTGATTCACTCTCATAGAAGCCGTTGATAAAGTTTCCCTCCAGCCCGGTATCGATATCAAAGGGGTAAGCCTCCTCAAAGGTGCCCCGGGTGCCGATATACCCGTTGGAGAGGGCAAAGGTGGTCTCGTTGCGGTAGTTGTTCTCTGTCCTGAATTCCGTCTCCCTGATCTCCCAGGGCTCCACCGGGTAGATGGGTTTCTTTCCGGCAATCATTTGTTTCCCCCTTCCTTTTTAACCTTTGACCGCACCCGCAGTCAGGCTCTCCATCACCTGCCGCTGCAGGATCACAAACAAAACCAAAGTGGGCAGCACCGTCACCACCACCGCCGCAAACAGTGCGGAGTAGTTGTTGGCAAAGGTTCCCATGTAGTAGTTTAAGGCTATGGGCACGGTCCGGGCCGTATCTCCGCTGGTCAGCATCAGGGCAAAATAGAACTCGTTCCAGGTATTGACAAACTGCAGCAGGGCGATGGTGACCAGTCCCGGTTTGGCCAGGGGCAGGATGATCCATACAAAAGCCTGTAAAAAGGAAGCCCCGTCGATGTAGGCGGACTCTTCCAGAGCTGTGGAAATGGTCTGATAGTAGCTGGTCATCACAAAGAAGGACATGGGAATCCCCATGGCGGAGTAGACGATGATCAGTCCCAGCTTGGTATCAAAAAGACCCAGCTTCTGAAAGATGGTAAAGAGAGGCTGAGAGATGGCCTGGGCCGGCAGCATCAAAGAAGCGGAGATTGCCAGCACGATCAGCACCTTAAACCTGAACTGAAACCGGGAGACCACGTAGGCGCACATGGCCACCAGGATCACGGTCACGATCACACTGCTTCCCACGATGATCACGCTGTTTAAAAAGTACTTCGCGATGGGCGCATACCGGAATGCATCCCGGTAATTGTCAAGTCTGAAAGAAGAAGGCCAGGAAAGAGCCGAGGAGTTGATCTCCGCATAGGACTTAAAGGAGCTGATAAAGGCCCACACCAGAGGTGCCGCCGCCAGGAAGGCAAAGGTGAGCATAAATGCATACTTGCACACATGAGCGATCCCGTCTGTAAGGGAATGTGTCTTTTTCACCGGGCTTCCCTCCCTTCCTGCTTTTCACGAAACAGACGGCGAATCAGCAGCACCAGCACCAGGCCCAGAGCGATCTGTACCACACCCACGGCATTGGCCTTCCCGAAGTTGTTCTCCAGGGTGGCCGTCTTGTACAGATAGATGGGGAGATTTAAGGTGGAGGTGCCGGGACCGCCTTTGGTAGTCATGTAGATGATGTCAAACTGGGAAACCATGGCCACAGCTGCCAGGGTTACGCAGGTTCCGCAGATGTTTTTCATTAAGGGCAGGGTGATGTAGCGGTCCAGCTGCCAGGGTCTGGCCCCGTCTACCGTGGCGGCTTCATAGATCTCTTTGTCAATGGCTCCCATCTCCGCCAGGAAGATGATGGTGTTAAACCCGGAGTAAAAGATCCAGGTGGCCGTCACCGTCCAGAAGGCATACCTGGAATTGCCGAACAGGTTGGGGACCATGGTGTACTCCACACCCAGGAAATCCAGGATGGGCTTTACAATGCCGAAGGACGGATTCAAAAGCAGGGTAAACATCACGCCGGTGGCCGCGGTGGGGATGATGTTGGGAATCATGTAGACGGTGCGGACAACGCTCCAGCCGAAGGGCTTTCTTCGAAGGATCAGCGCCATGACAAGTCCGATCATCACATGCACCGTAGACTGCAGGAAAACCCAGACCAGCGTATTTTTCACCGCATCCAAAAATTCCTCATCCCGAAAGATGGTTAAGAAGTTTTTGATCCCCGTAAAAACAGGCCCCGAAAAGATGGTGTAGTCACAAAGAGACGTGTACAGAACCGTCACAATCGGAGCCGCGTACACAAGCGCAAACAGTATCATGCAGGGTGTGATAAAAAGTGCGATCCACACCCCTTTTCCCTTCGC
>CAZJYM010000122.1:2867-8809 GCA_964550245.1 uncultured Blautia sp.
CCCATTCTTACAGTATTTGCGGCGGGCAGGCCCGCCGCAAATACGAAAGGTTATTCCTGATTTTCAGCAGCAGATTCAGAGAGCTTCTCACAGAACTCCTCCGGGGTGATGTTTCCATAGGCCAGCTCCGGCAGCTGCGTGGAGAACGTATCGATGGTGTTCTGATACCAGTAGGCCTGGTTCTGTCCGTAGGTGATCTCGGCCTTTCCCTGGATCTCCAGCACCTGGGCCATCAGGGGATCATTCTCCGTCAGAGAGGAGGGGATCTCCAGGTTGTCGGAAACCGGCTGCAGGCCTGTCATCTCCAGGGCTTTGATCTGATTTTCCGGGGTAGTCTCAAACTTCAGAAAAGCTACGGCCGCCTCGATCTTGGCCTCATCAGATGCGCCCACCATGTCTCCGGGTGTGGGAACCATCTCCATGCCGTTGCCCGGCATCAGCATGATGCCCACCTTGTCATAGAATCCCTCCGGCGCCTTCTGGGGCTCGGAGAAATCCGGGATCATCCAGGGACCGTTGGGGAACATGGCCACTTCGCCGTTGAAGAAGTGGGTGGCCATGGGATCATACTTGCCGCCCACGGCATCCGCCGTGGTGTACTCCTGGAGCATCTTTTGGATGGTCTCCGCCGCAGACACCACCTCGGGAATGGTAAAGTCCACCGGATACATGGTGTTCATCCACTCATTGCCCGCCTCTCCGGCCGTTCCGATCAGAGCGCTCATCCACAGGTTGGTTAGCCACCCGGAATCCGCACTGTCCATGCCCACGGGGATGATGCCGGCAGCTTTCAATTTCTCACAGGCGTCAAAGAACTCATCCCAGCTGGCGAAGGATGTTTCCGGAGCTTCGATTCCCGCCTGCTCAAACAGTTCCTTGTTGTAGTAGATGTAGGAGATCTCCTTGGAAACCGGAACTCCGTAGATCTTGCCGTCCACCGTGTTGAAATCCAGGGAGGTCTGATCAAAGAGAGCCTTCCACTCCGGATCCGCATCAAAGTAGGGAGTCAGATCCGCTACCTTCCCGGAACGGGCCGCCATCTCCGTGATGTTGTTGCCGCCGTTGAACACGATGTCCGGCAGATCCCCGCTGGAGATCAGCAGTTTGATCTTCTGGTTAAAGGCATCCGTGGTGGGGATCTCCTCAAACTGAAACTCCACGTTTTTGCCTTCCTCCGTCTTCTGGAACTCCTCAAACAGGTAGGAGTAGTACTCGGCCGCGTAATCGGTACCCACATGGTAGTTGATTACGTTCAGCACCACCTTCTCATCCTCCGCCTGCACGCCCACGGCCATGCCCAGTGTCATCACACCGGTCAGCACAAGCGCAAGCGTCTTCTTTGCAACTGACTTCATGTCAAAACCCTCCTTTTAAAAAAGTTTGCAGTAAGCTGTATACTCATCATACTTTCCCCGGGTCCATAAGGAAATAGAATTCCTTGCGGGTTTTCTGAAGTTTCCTGTCCAATTTGGCCGGCGTTTTGCCTTACCAGGCTTCTTCCCTTCCATCCTTTAAAATATTTGCGTTTTTCTTTGAAATTCTCGCTGTGTGGGGAAATTTCGTTGTTGAAAAGCCCGGTCTGTGCTATAGTTTTGGCAAAACCAAAGGAGCTTTGCCATGGGAAAGTCCGCTGCCCGTAAACAGCATACGCTTTCACTGCGGGCGTTCGTTACCGTCACCGTATCCCTGATCGTGACATTGATTGTGCTGTGTACGGTTTTCTTCTACTACGGGAGATCCTCCAGGATCTTAAAAGCCAACTCCCGGGAGCTGATCCTTCACCAGCTGGAGCAGGTCAACCAGCAGATCCTGGACCAGATCGACGCCATCGACTCCATGATCCCCCTGTTTCTCTCCAACAACCTGATTCAGGAGACTCTGGAGGATGTTCACCAGGACCTGGCGGGGGAAAACAGCCGCTTTCTGGTGGAGCGGCAGATGTCCTACATCTTTTCCTGTTCCCCGCTCTCCGGCCGCAACTTTGTCAGTTCCATCTATCTGTTCAGGCCCGACGGCAGTCTCTATCACACCTACACCTCCGGCAGACTGGAGAACGTCTCCGATATCTCCGAAAACCTTCTGGAAACCTTCGATCCTGCCAGTCCGCGGCTGATGTGCAGCAACCTGAAAACAGATACGGATCAGATCTACTTTGCCCGCAACCTCTACAGCGGCAGTACCGGAAAGCGGATCGGCATGATCGCCTTTCATGTGGACGGAGAAAAGTGGATCCGCTACTGCAGCAGCGGACTGGATGATTCCTGGTTCATCAGCCTGCACAACCCTTCGTTTCAGCTGACAAACGATCCCGGCCTTACTGATGTGGGGGAAGCGGTTAAGACGCAGATCCCGGAAAGCCCCAACGGAACCTTTCAGGAGCTGGAGGTAGCCGGGGACGGCTACTATACCGCAGCCAGAACTCTGGAAAAGCTGGATCTGACCGCTGCCGTGGCCGCACCCAAAGACCTTTTAAACCGGGACTTAAACGACATCCTGCGCTCCAACCTGGTTTTACTGGGCTTTTCCGTCCTGCTGGCTCTTTCTGCAGCCATTATCTTAAGCCTTGCCATCACCCGCCCCATCGAAAGGATGGTCTCTCAGATCAACGAAATCGCCGGGGGAAGCCGGAACACCCTGCCCCACCGAAAGCTGTACCGGGAGTTTGATACCTGGACGGAGGCCTTTAACCAGATGCTGGAGAAACTGGACGCCTCCTACAACGAAAACTTCCAGAAGCAGCTGCTTTTAAAGAATGCGGAGATCCAGGCATTACAGTCCCAGATGGATCCCCATTTCCTTTTAAACACCCTCAACACCATCGCCTGGAAAGCTCAGATCGCGGACAACGAGGAGATCTATCAGATGGTGATCTCCCTGGGAGAACTGCTGAAACGAAACACCCTGTTTCGAAACCGGGCCTTTATCCAGCTGGCAGACGAGATGGAGTATGTGAAGTTCTATGTGTACCTGCAGCAGATGCGCTTTGAGGACATCACCTGTGAGATCCGGATCCCCCCAAACCTGATGGACTGCCAGATCCCCAGCTTCAGTATCCAGCCCCTGGTGGAAAACGCCATTGTCCACGGGCTGGAACCCAAGAAAGGCAGCGGGAAACTCATCATCCAGATCCTGGAGAAATCTCCGGAGGAGATGGAGATCTGCATCGTGGACAACGGGGTGGGCTTTGAATCCATCCCCGACATCCGTTCCATCGCTTCCTCGGATGAGGATACCCATACCCACATCGGCTTAAAGAACCTGGACAAACGGCTGGAACTGCTCTACGGTCCCCGTTCCCGCTTATCCATCTCCAGTCAGCCCGGTGTGTACACGGCCGTCTCCTTCCTGATCCCCATTCGAAGGACAAAGGCCTGAAGGGAGAAAACCTTATGACTTTTCAACTGCTGATTGTCGATGACGAAGCCACCATGCGCAGAGGAATCGCCAACTTCATGAACTGGGAATCCATCGACTGTGAAGTCGCAGGCACGGCCAGCGACGGACAGGAAGCCATCGAGTTTCTGGGCAGTCATCCGGTGGACATCGTGATCACCGACATCAAGATGCCCATAGCCGACGGGCTGGAAGTGGCCAGATACATCTATGAACAGGAACTGCCCTGCAAGGTGATCCTGTTAACCGGGTATGCCGACTTTGCCTATGCTCAGACCGCCATCCGCTACAACGTCTCCTCCTTCATCCTCAAGCCCACCAACAAGAAGGCTCTCTTTGAAGCGGTACAGGAAGCCCAGAAATCCATTATCGCCTCCAAAAGACAGATCTCTCTTGCCGAGGAGGAACTGGCCTTCCTGAAAGACCAGCTCTTTCTGGAGCTGACGGATCAGCCCTTTAAGCCGGAGCTGGAGGAGAGACTTCAAAAGCTGGAGATCTCCCTGGATCAGTACTGTGTGGCTGCCTTCCAGTTTCTTCCCGCCGCGGAGGATGTGCGGGATCTGAAAAACATCATCATCGCGGCGGAGAAAAACGCCTGGTGCTGCCGGTACGGCAACCTGGTGATCACCGTGTACTTCCCCGGAGAAAACGGAGAACTTAACCTCACAGAGATCCAGGACAACTGCCGGGAGATCATCCGGGTGGCCCATACCCTCTCCTCCAGGACAGTTGCAGCGGGCCTCAGCCAAAAGCATGAAAGTCCGGCAGAGTTCGGAGGTGCCGTCTCGGAAGCCATCCAGGCACTGACCTTTCACTTTTACTCCGAGGACAATCTGGTGCTGTTCTCCGGAAAGAAGGGGGATTCCTCCGAGACGCTGACTGCAGAGAACTCCATGGACCTGCTCCAGTTTGAAAGCGCCTTAAACGACTGGCAGTTTGACCGGGCCGGCGCTCTGCTGGATACCATCTTTCTGAAGTTTAAGCGCAACTTCGTCAACTCCTTTGATGCCAAGAACATCTGTTCCCAGATTTACTACATCTGCTCCCGGGTACTGATGAAGAGAAAGAGCACCGCACCGGATTCCTCCCTCCTGGTGAAGATCAGCAAAGCCTCCGACATCTTTTCCCTGGAAACCACGGTCCGGGAACTGCTGGAACAGACAAAGGAGCTTCTCTCCAACGCCCCGGAGACTCAGAACAAGCTGGTGGAACACACCACCCGCTATATCAACGAACATCTCTCCCAGCCCCTCTCCCTGGAGATCATCGCCGGAGAGCTGCATATCTCCCCGTCTCACTTAAGCCGCACCTTCAAGAAGATCTGCGGGGACTCCCTGACGGAGTACATCAACAAAACAAGAATCGCCAAAGCCCAGGAACTTCTGCGAAGCTCAGACAACCTGACCTATCAGGTGGCAGAGATGGTGGGCTACCATGATCCTACGTACTTTTCGTCCATCTTTCGGAGGTACACCGGTACCAGCCCCAGTGAATACCGGCAGGGGACGGATGGGACACAGGGGCCTTTCGAATCCTGAAAAACACAAGGCAGACAAAAATCCCCTTCCCAAAACCCATGGGAAGGGGATTTTTATAAAAAAGCAGAGCCTAAAGGACGGGCGGAAACACCATTTGAGGCTTGTAAAATTGGCAAAGGGTGGATATGATGGTCTCCGGGAGGTGAATCAGGTGGGAAGAATCGAAAAAACCAGGGAGAACATCTTTCCAATCCCCTCCGGGGTAACCGTCTGCCGCGGCTACGTCTACATGAACACGTCCAATGCCACGATGCATACGTCAGACGGGAGGACATGCTCAGACCATAAAAAGATCTGCATTGGAGTAACGGTAGTCGGTCCCAACGGCGACTGGAAGAAAGACAGGCGGATGTATGCCAATCAAAACTACCGGGAGATGCAGGATGCACTTGCCAGGCATCTGACAGACGGGGAAGCAAAAGACGATCACCCGGAAGAATTAAGTCCCGGTGTCAGGAAACTTCTGAAACAGACAAAGGCAAAGAAAAACACAGAAGGGATGTATCCCCGGGACAGGGGCACCTGTGTGTCATACGGAGTATACCTGGCTGTGCACCAGCTGGCCACAGACTCCGGACTGATGGCTGATCTGGAAGAAGCGTTTGGAGTAGACGAGGCTCTGCTGATCCTGGATGTGCCCCTCTATGGGATCAGTACGAACAGACGGGTGTATGGAAATTTCCCGGAGTATGCCTGGAAACACGCGATTTTCTCAGAAACCGCTCCCGGTGATTCGTATATCGGCAGCTTTTTAAGAAGAGTTCCTGCGTCCAGGGTAAACCGGTTCCGGCAGCTCTGGGCAGACCGCACCATCAAACAGGGCGAAGAATTGTATTTCTGCTGCGATGCAGCAATGACAGACCAAGCCAGAACAGACTATGTAATTCGAGGGAGGGACGGGATACCCGTCACATTTGCCACCTTTCCGGAAGGGATGTCTGATCTTTACAGGGCTTCGGAAAGGGCTGACTTTATCAACAGCCTGCAAAGAAAAGTGTTGCCGGAGAAAGG
>CAZJYM010000123.1:0-2462 GCA_964550245.1 uncultured Blautia sp.
GACCGATCCTGGACATGAAGTAGACCACCGAGGGGATCCCGCAGATCACCCGGCCATCCGCCAGGTCCAGCAGATCCCCGGCACCGCTGTAAAAGCCCACATCCCCGGAAAGGGCGATGAGGACATTTCGGTACTGAGGGTGTTCTTTCAAGTAAGAGCGGATCTCTTCCTTTCTGTACTCATAGAATACACTCTGACCGGGGGAGCGCACCGCATCTGCCGCCCTCCTGGAGCCGATGATGAGATCGGCCCCGGCAGCCGCCTTCTTTCCCGCCAGAGTGAGGGTGTCCTCCCCGCCCATGCCCACGCCCAGAAGGGTCACTTTGGGTTCCTCCTGAATCTTAAAAAAGTCTCTCAGGAAACTCAGAGCCTTTTCCGGATCCATGCCCTCCTCTTCCGGGGGACGGCCGATGATCAGGGGAAGAGCCCCGCAGGAAAGAGCGGCGTCTATCTTTTCCTGAAAGCCTCCCGCATCCCCGGAATCCTTGGTCACCAGAATCCGGCAGTCGTACTGGCGGAGAAGGGCTTCGTTGAGCTCCCGGGAGAAGGGTCCCTGCATGGCGATCAGGTGCCGCCCCTCCAGTCCCAGCTTCCGGCAGGATTCTATCACCGAGGGCAGGGAGAGCACCCGGGCATAGAGCCGTTCCCGGTAGTCGGGAAGGGCAGTATACTTCTCCAGCTCCCTGCTTCCCGTGGTGAGAAGAATGTTTCCCCTGGTGCTTTTTAAGTACTCCACCGCCGAGGCTGTATCCTCCACGTAGACGGCCCCTGCCTGCCGGGGGCTTTCCTTTCGCAGTACCCGCAGAAGGGGAATGCCCAGGGCGGATGTGGAGGAGCGGATGTTTTCGGTTACCTCCCGGGCGTAGGGGTGGGTGGCATCTATGACCAGTTCCGGGCGAACCTCCAAAAAGAGGTCTTTCATCTCTAATTCACCCAGTCTTTCAGAGCGTACCCGCAGGTTTTCCCCCTCCGTCAGGGATTTCTCCCCGTACTGGGTAGCCACACAGGCCAGCACGGAGATGCCTCTCTCAGATAAGTACCGGCAGAGGAAATACCCTTCCGTGGTTCCCGCAAAGACCACCGCCCTCATGACCGGCCGCTCTCCTTGTTTTCATACCCTCTGGGCGTCACCATGGCTCCCCCGATCACTCTGGTGGTGGAGTTTCCCACGTAGACGGTGGTAAACATGTCCACCGGGGTGTCTCTTAACTCCCGCAGGGTCATGATGCGGCTTTCCTCCTCCGGTCTTCCGATGCTGGAGGCAACGGCACAGACTGTCTCCGGGGACTGGTAATGCAGGATGATGTCACAGGCCCGCAGGAGATAATCCTTTCTCTTTTTGCTTCCCGGATTGTAAAGACAGATGACGAAATCACCCTGGGCCGCCATCCTAAGTCTCTTTTCGATGGTCTCCCAGGGGGTTAAAAGATCGCTGAGGCTGATGACACAAAAGTCATGGCCCAATGGAGCTCCCAAAAGGGCGGCCCCGGCGCTGGCCGCGGTAACCCCGGGCATCACCACCACCTCCACATCCGGATACTCCTCTCCCACCTCGTACATGAGTCCCGCCATGCCGTAGATTCCCGGATCCCCGCTGCAGACCAGGGAGACCACCTGCCCTTCCCTGGCTTTTTCAAAGGCCATGACGCACCGCTCCCTCTCCCTGCGCATGGGAGTGGTGATAAACTCCTTTCCGGGAAAGTACTCCCGCACCAGATCCACGTAGGTGGTGTAGCCGATGATCACATCGCTGTGATCCAGGATCTTCACCGCATCCTCCGTCATCTGATCATAGTTTCCGGGGCCGGTGCCCACCACAAAAACCTTATACCGTTTCAAAACGCAACCTCCACTCTTTTAAGGCCAGGGCTGCCGTCACCCCGTCCCCGGCCCTTTTCCTTCTTATTAAAATACCCCTATCTGCCGCCCACACCGCGCTGCGCTCGCACACGTTGTCCACACCGGTCACCTCCCGGACAAAGCCGGAGGGGGTGAATTCCCCGGGAACTGTATTCAGCTCCTGCGCCGAAGCGGTGACAAAGGGCAGGTTCCACCTTTTGGAGAGTTCCAGCAGTCCCGGCTCCTCCTTTTTCAGATCAATGCTGGCCATGCAGAAAAGAGACTCCTGGAAAATCCCTTCCTCCGAAAGACAGTCCAGCACGGCCCTTTCAATCTCCTCCCCCGGCTTTCCCTTCCGGCAGCCCACGCCCAGGGCCACAACCCTGGGAACCAGCTGCACCGTCACGGGAAAGGGACGGCAGTTTTCATGAATGGTCACCGCCAACCCTACACGCAGAGAGGAATCCTCAAAAACACCCGCAGGAAGGGTTTCCGAAAAAGGAAATTCACTGTAAATCCCTACCGGCTCCCCCGCTAATACCGCCGCGGAGAGCTCTTTCGCCCCCGAAAGATTTTTAAGGGCACAGCCGTTTTTCCGGGCACATTCATCCACCGCAAACCGG
>CAZJYM010000123.1:2562-5620 GCA_964550245.1 uncultured Blautia sp.
TTTTTCCGGGCACATTCATCCACCGCAAACCGGTGATGCCGGTCCGTGGCGGTGGTGATCACCGGCATGGCCCCCAGGATCCCGGCCGCCGCTTCCGCCAGCTCATTGGCCCCTCCCAGGTGACCGCTTAAGAGTGAGATCACAAAGGTCCCGCACTCATCCACAACCAGAACGGCCGGATCGCTGCTCTTGCTTTTGATCCAGGGGGCGATGCTGCGAACGGCGATGCCGCAGGAGCCGATAAAGATCAGTCCCTGGCTGTCCAGAAAACGCTGCCCGGCCCAGTCTTTAGTGCTCTCCGCAATGGAATCCGGCAGGTAGCGGCTCTTTTTAGAAAGGCTCACCTGATACCCCAGATCCAAAAGACCTTTTCTCAGCTTTTCCCCGGTCTGTTCTCCGGTGAGGCTAAAGCAGATGAGGGCGATCCTTTTACCGGGCTCCATCTCCGTCCTTTCCCTTCCGGTATCCGGTGGTAAAGTCCGGATCGTAAAGCCGGGATCTTCCATACCCGGCCGTCTTTACCGCCTCCCCCACGATGATCAGGGCCATCCGGTCCACCCCCTGCTCTCGGGCGGTGGAGGCGAGGGTTCCCACGGTACAGATCCACTTCTTTTCATCGGGCCAGGTGGCCTTATATACAACCGCGGCCGGGGTGTCCTCCCGGTATCCCCCCTCGATCAGCCTTTTCTCCAGCTTTTCCAGCATGCCGGCACTTAAAAAAATCACCATGGTGGCCTGATGCGCCGCCAGGGACTGGATGCTCTCCTTTTCCGGCACCGGGGTTCTGCCCTCCATGCGGGTCAGAATCACGCTCTGGGAGATGTCCGGAAGGGTGTACTCCAGGTTGAGGGCGCTGGCGGCCCCGCAAAAGGAACTGACTCCGGGGGTGTCGTCATAGGGAATCCCCTTTTGATCCAGAAGATCCATCTGTTCCCGGATGGCCCCGTAGATACAGGGATCTCCGGTGTGAAGACGGACGATTTCCAGCCCCTTTTCGTTTCCCTTCTCCATCACGGAGATCACTTCCTCCAGAGTCATATGGGCGCTGTTATAGAGGGTGCACACGTCTTTGGTGTACTCCAGAAGTCCGGGATTGACCAGAGAGCCGGCATAGATCACGATGTCCGCTTCCTCCAGGTATTTTTTCCCCCGCAGGGTGATCAGATCCTCCGCTCCGGGACCCGCTCCCACAAAATGTACCATATCCTACTCCTTTCGAGACAGCTCCCGGATCAGCCTTCCCGCATCCCGGGTCTGTCCCAGATACCCCAGTTCACTGGAAAAGATCACGGCTCCAGTACGCACCTCTCCGCCGGATCGAAAGTCCAGGTAGTACTGAATCCGCTCCAGCACCGCTTCCATGGTCTTTTCCAGAAGGCCTCCTTTTTTCAGCACCTGCAGGGCCTGATCCGTGGTATTGCACTCCAATATCTCCCGGGCGGTCTCCAGATCTCCTCCGGAGCGGATGACAGCGGCGCATAGGATCTCCATCCTGGCATCCGCATTGTGGGAGTGGGTGTTCATGATGCCTCCCGCCACCTTGATGAACTTGCCGATGTGGGATACAAAGAGAATGCCCTTAATGCCCAGCTCCAGGCCTGCGTCAATCGTTTCTCCCACGTAGTTGCTGCACTTGATGTTCTTTTCAAAGGGAAGATTCATGTGCTGCCGCAGATACTCCGCCCCGTAGTTTCCCGGTGTGACAAGAAGGTACTGATCCCCCAGGGCCGCTCTTTGCTTCATCTCCAGGCGGATGCTCTCCACCAGGGCCTTCTCGCTCATGGGCTCCACGATCCCCGTGGTGCCCAGGATCGAGATTCCCCCCACGATTCCCAGTCTTGGATTAAAGGTCTTTTTGGCAGTCTCCTCTCCCCCGGGAACAAAGATCCGGATCCGCAGTCCTCCCAAGTATCCAAACATCTCCGAAACTTCCCGGGCTTCCCCAAGGATCATGGATCTGGGCACCGGATTGATGGCAGCCTCTCCCACCGGTACCGGAAGTCCGGGAAGGGTCACCCGGCCCACTCCCTCTCCTGCCTCCAGAAGAAAGGTTCCTGATTCATCCAGCTTTTCCACCCGGGCGTAGATTAAAAGGCCGCTTGTCACGTCCGGATCGTCTCCCCCGTCCTTTCGCACCGCACAGGAGACGAAGTTTTCCCCCATGACCACATCCTCCAGAGAAAGATGCAGGAGAATCCCCGCGGGAGTCATCAGATCCACGAAGGAAATCCTCTCTTTGCCCAGAAGCATCCAGGCGGCTCCCCTGCAGGCCCCGGCGGCACAGGATCCGGTGGTGTATCCCAGTCTCAACTTTTTCTGATTGCGGATCACACAGCGGTCCTCCAGACCTGTTCCCTGTGCCATTGTTCCACATCCCTTCCCGTGTTGTCAGAATCAATTATAAGATTTGGGGAGGGAAAAGTCAATTGGAGGGGAGGGCCGGATCTTCACCTGCAGGTACAATGACAGGGGGACCAGGAGGAGGTATAATAGGACCAAAGCCAAAACATCAGGGAGGAATCCGTATGTCATCCATAGAGGTAAACGTCAGGCCTGAAGTCTTAAAGTGGGTGTTAAGCCAGGTGGAGGAAAAAGATCTGGGAAACATGATGGATACTGTGCACCAGTGGCTGGAAGGCAAAAAGACACCCACCCTCCGTCAGATCGAAACGTTCTGCAGGAAAACCCATATCCCCCCGGGCTATTTTTACCTGGCTGCACCTCCGGACGAAAATCTTTCCCTGTTAAAGTTTCGTACCGTGGGCAGTGCCAGGCCCAGCCGGGACCTGATTGAAACGATTTATCAGATGGAAAGAATACAGGACTGGATGAGAATATACAGACTGGAGATGGGTTTTGACAGGCTGCCCCTGGTGGGATCCGTAAGAGGAGAAACAGATCCTCTTATCATTGCGGGAAAGATTCGCCGGGATCTGCAGTTACCTGATGCCTGGTTTTTTAAGAGCAGAAGCATTGGGGGATCATTTCGCAGCCTCAGAGCGCGATTGCAATACTGCGGTTTTCTGGTGATGATAAGCGGCATTGTGGAAAATAATAC
>CAZJYM010000123.1:5720-8800 GCA_964550245.1 uncultured Blautia sp.
GCGTTTCGCCTGACCGGTACAAACAGAAAAACATTTTTTGAGATGGCCAGGCGCTTTCAAAAGTCATCCTGACTAAAAAAGACGGCCCCGCAGGGCCGTCTTTTGTTCAGGATGAAATTCAGGCTTTTCTCTTTACGGATCCTTCCTGTTCTTTTCATAGATCACCCGCAGTCCCTTTAAAAGCAGGACCTCATCCAGTATGATCTCTCTTTTGCAGTAAGGTACGATCTTTTTGGCCAGACCGCCTGTGGCCACCACGGTGGCTTTCTCTCCCAGTTCCTCCTCGATCCGGTCCACCGCTCCGTCTATGGCTCCCGCACTGCTGTAGAGAACGCCGCTCTTCATGCAGTCCACCGTATTCTTCCCGATGACTCTTCTGGGCACATCAATGCTGATGCCTCCCAGCTGGGCCGCATTCTGGGTCAGGGCATCCAGGGAGATCTGAACACCCGGGAAGATCATGCCCCCGATGTAGTTTTTCTTCTCATCGATGACAGACATGGTGGTGGCAGTGCCCATGTCGATGATGATGAGGGGAACGGGATACTCGTTGATTCCCGCCACCGCATCCGCCACCAGATCCGCTCCCACGGAGGAGGGCTGATCCATCAGCAGGTTCAGTCCCGTCTTCAGCCCGGGGCCCAGGATCATCACATCCCGGTTTAAGATCTTCTCCGCCGCCAGTCTGGCAATGTTGGTGATCTGGGGAACCACGGAGGAGATGATGCATCCCTCTACCAGAGAGGGATCCACCTGGTAAATGTCCAGCACCGTCTTTAAGTCGACCGCGTACTCCAGTTCCGTTTTGGTCTTCACCGTGGAGAGCCTTTCCACAAAGCAGGTCTTCTCCGAATCGATGCCTCCCACCACAATGTTGGTATTTCCTATATCTATCGCTAAGATCATCACTTTACACCGCCTGATTTGCGCTCTGATTCCAAACGTTGCGGGTTACCACCAGGAGTGCCTTCCCCACTGCCGCCACCAGGATGGCCGCGGCAATGGCCTCCGGAATCCCGGAAGCGGTCACCGTTCCCATAATCAGGCCGAAGACCGCAGATCTGGCCACATCCCTGGCCTGGGCATACTCCTCGGCAAAGAGAAGATAGATGCTTCCCATCACAAAGACGGTATTTACCATGGAGCCCACAAACCCGGTAATGGCCAGAGAGACCACGGAATTCAGCTTAATTTTCTTCAGCAGGATCCACAGCCATCCGGAGATCACCCCGATCATGATCCGGCAGCCGACGGCGATCCAGATGGTCTTTAAGACTCCCACCAGTCCGGTGGTACTTAAGAATGGTGAAAATGCAAAGGACAGCAGGGTAGGCGCCATGGTATTGCTGATCATGGAACAGACTCCAAAGACAGCTCCTAAAAAGGCTCCTGCCATGGGTCCAAGAAGAACCGCGCCTACGATAACCGGAATGTGTACCGTTGTCGCCTTGATAACCGGCAGCTGAATCATCCCCAGCGGCGTGCTGGCCAGAAGGATTACCACGGCCGATAAAAGTGCAACACTGACCATCCAACGAGTGTCTTTCTTTCTTGTTTTCATCGATGTTTCCTCCCATTATCATTCCCCTTATGGGGGATACAATACGGTGCTGAAACCGGGACCTTACCCGTCCCTTTTTTCTCCTTCCGTCAGGGAAAGGATTTTGTCAAGGAGCTTTCCGGCAGCCTCCTCCTTGCTCATCAAAGGCAAAGGAATCTCCTCTTCCCTGGTGATCAGGGTGAGCACGTTGGTGTCTCCCTGGAAACCGGCTCCTTCTACCGTGAGGCTGTTGGCCGCGATCATGTCCAGGTTTTTCTTTAATAGCTTGGCCCTGGAGTTTGCCAGAAGATCGCTGGTCTCCATGGAAAAGCCGCACAGAAACTGCCCTTCCCTCTTTCTCTCCCCCAGGCAGGCCAGGATGTCCTCCGTCCGCTCCAGACTGATCGTCATCCCGGCATCGGACTTCTTGATCTTCTCCGTGCTTACCGAGCTGGGGCGATAGTCTGCAACAGCGGCGGCCTTGATGATGATGTCGGCCTGATCGCTTATGGACGTCACGGCCTGAAACATGTCCCGGGCAGAAACCACGGGAATCACCTTTACAAACATGGGGGGATCCAGGGCGGTACATCCGCTTACCAGCGTGACATCCGCTCCCCGGAGCATGGCCGTTTTTGCAATGGCGTATCCCATCTTTCCGGAAGAATGATTGGTCAGGTACCGGACAGGATCCAGAGATTCCCGGGTGGGACCGGCGGTCACCAGAACCTTTTTCCCGGAAAAGTCCTTTTCCATGGCGATTTCCCGGAGGATGTACTCCAGGAGAACCTCCGGCTCCGGCATCTTTCCCTCCCCCGTATCTCCGCAGGCCAGATGCCCCACGGCCGGAGGAATGACTTCAAAGCCGTACCGGGAAAGAGTCTGTAAGTTATCCTGTACCAGAGGATTCTGGTACATCAGTGTGTTCATGGCCGGGGAGATGAACTTTTTGCACCTGCAGGCCAGAACGGTGGTGGTGAGCATGTCGTCGGCAATGCCGTGGGAGAGTTTTCCGATCAGGTCGGCACTGGCAGGGGCGAGCATCACCACATCCGCCTTTTTCGCCAGAGACACGTGCTCCACCTGAAACTGGAAGTTCCGGTCAAAGGTGTCCACCAGGCACTTATTCCCCGTCAGCGTCTCAAAGGTGACCGGGGTGATAAAGTTGCAGGCGTTTTTGGTCATCAGCACATGCACGTCCGCTTCCAGCTTCTTTAAGGCGCTGGCCAGACCCGCGATCTTGTAGGCCGCAATGCTGCCGCTTACCCCCAGCAGTACCGTTTTTCCCTTCAGCATTTCCCGGAACCCTCCCTTCTTAAAACAACTGTCATTATAGCCGCAGCGGCAGGTGATTGCAATGAATTTCCCCGGTGTTTGGGATTTTATACACCGAAATGCGAGGAGCCTGATCAATACTTGCCTGTTTGGGTCTGATATGGTACCATAACGGATACAAAAGAAGAGTTTGGCCGATTCCAGGGCAGGAAGGAAAAAAGGTGAAAAAGGAGACCGATAAGATAAGGGTGCCGGGGCTTTCCTT
>CAZJYM010000124.1:0-8780 GCA_964550245.1 uncultured Blautia sp.
GAGCATTCGGCTGTTAACCGAAGGGTTGTAGGTTCGAGCCCTACTCGGGGAGTTTACGGTGCCATAGCCAAGTGGTAAGGCAAAGGTCTGCAACACCTCCACCCCCGGTTCAAATCCGGGTGGCACCTCTTAAAAAAGTCCCGATTAATCGGGACTTTTTTTATTTGACAGGGGCGGTACTACGCACTACAATTTTCTTACACACCGGAATCATCATTTTTACACAGGAGGATTGTGATGACAAACCTTAAATATCATCTGGATTCAGATCTAAATCAGGAATTCCTCAGGGAACTCCGCGAAAATCTTCTTCAGTTCGGGAGAGCGTTCCCCTCCCCCGGAGGTTCCTCCTATTACCTGGGGGATGACGGAACCCCCTGGAAGGACAGGCCCCGGGAGACCTGGATTACCTCCCGGATGGTGCATGTGTACAGCATCGGGGCGATTTTGGGATACGAGGGCTGCGCTGAGCTGGCAGATGCGGGTATTCGGGGACTTTTGGGAGAGCTTCACGATGAGTCTCACGGGGGATGGTATGCAGGAATTAATGCGGACGGCACCATTCTTCCCACCAAGCAGTGCTACGCCCATGCCTTTGTGATCCTGGCGGCCACTTCCGCCCTGGCTGCCGGAAGACCCGGGGCCGAGGAGCTGGTGGAGAAGGCCTGCAGGATCTATGACGAAAAGTTCTGGAATGAGGAGGAAGGTCTCTCTGCGGATACCTGGAACACGGAATTCACGGTTCTGGACGACTACCGGGGCTTAAATGCCAACATGCATTCCGTGGAAGCCTTCCTGGCGGCGGCGGATGTCCTGGGAGAGGAAAAGTACCGCATCCGGGCCGGGAGAATCATTGACCGTGTGCTGGGCTGGGCGAGGGAAAACAACTGGAGACTTCCGGAACATTTCTCCAAAGACTGGGTGGCCAACCTGGAGTGCAATAAGGAGAAGCCGGATGATCCCTTCAAACCCTACGGGGCTACCCCGGGACACGGCATTGAATGGGCCAGACTGATCGTGCAGTGGGCTCTTTCCACCATGGATCAGGATGATCCCCGGGCACAGGCCTATGTTGGGGCCGCCCGGAAACTGTATGAGCGGGCCGTCGATGATGCCTGGAACCGGGACGGAGCTCCGGGAATCGTCTATACCACCGACTGGAACGGCAATCCCGTGGTTCATGACCGCATGCACTGGACCCTGGCGGAGGCCATCAACACCTCCTCCGTTCTCTTCCGGGTAACCGGAGAAGATCGGTATGGCGATGACTACTATGCCTTCATGGAGTATCTGGACACCTGCGTGGTGGATCACGTAAACGGCTCCTGGTTCCATCAGCTGGATGAGAAGAACCGGGTGGTGGGTACGGTCTGGCCCGGAAAATCCGATCTCTACCATGCTTTCCAGGCTACCCTCATTCCCTACAGTATCCTGTTTGAGGTTTCCATTGCCCCTGCCATAAAAAGACAGGTCTGACACCAGGGAGATCATCACATGCGACGAAGCGACAGAGAGATCAGGGATACCAAACAGATCCTCTCCATCATGGAAAAGTGTGACATTGTAAGGATTGGCCTTATGGACGGGGACTTTCCCTACATCGTCCCCCTGAATTTCGGTTTCACCTGTGAGGACGGGAAAATCTGCCTCTATGTCCACGGGGCCATGGCGGGACGGAAATTCGAACTGATGAAAAGAAACGGGAAATGTTCCTTTGAGATGGATCGGATGGAGGGCATTGTCTGCAGCGAAGAAAAGAGAAGTGCCACTACTCATTATCAGAGTGTGATGGGTACCGCCTCGATTGAGTTTCCGGAGGGGGAGGAAAAGGGCCGGGGCCTTCGCTGCCTGATGGATCATTATGAAAAGACCCGCAATTTCGATTATGATCCCGCAGTGCTTCCCCGTACGGCGGTGGCCCGGCTTACGGTGCTGGAGATCTCTGCCAAAAGCAATCCCGGCCCCGACAAGAGGAAACAGCCTTGAACCGGAGAAACTATCAGAGGGAGCTGGAGAAAGTCCTGGACCTGGAACGTGACCGGGTACCCTCCCTTTTCCTCCATGCCTGCTGCGCTCCCTGCAGCAGCTATGTGCTGGAATACCTCTCCCGGTATTTTTCCATCACCGTATTTTTCTATAATCCCAACATCTCTCCCCGGGAGGAGTATGAAAAGCGGCTGGCGGAAATCCGCCGGCTGATCGGGGAGATGGAGTTTACCCATCCCGTGAACCTTCTGGAGGGACCCTATCACCCGGAGGAGTTTTTCGCCATGGCCAAAGGCCTGGAGGATGTGCCGGAAGGGGGAGAGCGGTGTTTTCGCTGTTACCGGCTGCGGATGGAGGCGGCCGCCCGTCTGGCTGCAGAGGGGGGATATGACTACTTTGCCACCACCCTTTCCATCAGCCCCTTAAAGAACGCGGAAAAGATCAATGAGATCGGGGAGGAGCTGTCCGGCATCTACCGGGTGGCCCATCTGCCCTCGGATTTCAAGAAGAAAAACGGCTATCAGCGCTCCCTGGAACTCTCGGCGCAGTACGGACTGTACCGGCAGAACTACTGCGGATGCGTCTTCTCCAAAAGGGAGAGGGAGAAAAAGGAAGGGTAAGAGACAAAAGGGAGAGAAAAAGAAAGAGAAGAGCCCGGCTCCGGATGGAGCCGGGCTCTTTGAGTAACGGGGATGAAAAAGGGTATTGACAAAAGAAAAGATCTGTGGCAGGATACAATTAACAGTTAGGTTAAATGTTAAATGTATTCCCAGGAAGGTGGTGATACCCATGAGCATGCAGAATACCCTGCGGGCCCTGGCAGATCCGGTACGCCGGGAGATTTTAAACATGCTGAAGCACGGCAGGATGTCGGCGGGGGATATCGCCGGACATTTCCCGGTCACCGCCGCCTCCGTCTCCCGTCATCTGTCGGTTTTAAAGGAGGCGGATCTGATCCGGGACACCAGAGAGGGAAAGTACATTTATTACGAGCTGAATGCCTCCGTCCTGGAGGAAGTGATGCTCTGGCTCATGGATCTGAAGGAGGGATCCGGAAATGAAGAAACTGATAAGGGAAAATAGGGGGGAGCTCATCCAACTGATAAGGGAAAATAGGGGGGAGCTCATCCTGTCCTCGGTGATTATCCTGCTTCCGGTTCTCATTGGTCTTCTGGCGTGGAATGCCCTGCCCCGGCGGATGCCGGTTCACTGGAACCTCCAGGGAGAGGCGGACGGTTACGGAGGCCGGCTCTTTGCGCTGCTTGTCACTCCCCTTCTCCTGCTGGGAATCCACTGGCTTATAGTTGTCCTTGTGGGTGCATTTGGAAACGGCGTGGCAGGTTCCAAAGCGGTGAAGGTCATCTTTTGGGAGATGCCCCTGCTTTCCGTTTTAGTCAGTGGACAGGTGTTGACTTCGGCCATGGGGATTGATTTTTCCTTCGTCTCTCTGCTGATGCCGGCCATGGGAGTGCTCTTTGTGATTCTGGGGAACTACTTCCCCAAGATCACGCAGAACCGCGTCATGGGAATCCGGGTAAAGTGGACGCTGGAGAGTGAGGAGAACTGGAATGCCACCCACCGCTTCGGGGGAAAGGTGTGGGTGGCAGGAGGCATTCTGATGATCATCACTTCCCTCGTTTCCCCCATTGTACTTCCCCTCCTTGTGCTGCTGGTGATGGCGGTGGTCCCCATCCTCTATTCCTGGCGCTATGCCCGCACCCACGGGGAGACCGGGGAAAAGGCGCAGACGGCTGCCCGGTCCCGGGCTGGAAGGGCAGTGACAGTCATCCTGATTGCAGCTGTGACCTTGGGAATCGTTTTCCTGGTCACCAGCGGAGATATCTCCCAGGAATACGGGGAGGACTCTTTTACCATTCATGCCCCGTACTGGGATGATCTGACCGTGGACTATGAAGCCATCAAACGGGTGGAATACCGGGAAAGCCTGGAGGCCGGATCCAGGACCTGGGGATTCGGAAGCTTCCGGCTGCTTCTGGGAGAGTTTGAAAATGAGGAGTTTGGCACCTATACCCGATATACCTATACCGGTGATGGGCCCTGCGTGGTGATCACCGGGGAGGGAGGAACCCTGGTTCTGGGCGGAAAGGATGAAGAGAGCACCCGGGAGATCTATGAGACGCTTCTGGAGAAAACCGGGATGGAAGGAGGAGAATCATGAAACAGGAGAAAAACGGAGTACATAAAATCGCGGTGATATCCGATACCCACGGCCGCATCCGGGAGGAGGCCCTGCCTTACCTGAAGGAGGCGGAACTGATCCTGCATGCGGGGGACTTTGCAGATGAAAATACGTATGACAGGCTCCTGAGTCTGGGCCAGATGACGGCTGTCCGGGGAAACTGCGACGGAGACTGGGCGGAACGTCTTCCCCGGGAAATCACCTTTGAGCTGTACGGGAAAACCGTGACCATGGTTCACAACTTAAAAAAGATCTCCGGAAAGGGGGAGAAAGCCGATCTGATCATCAGCGGACATACCCATAAGTACCGGGAAAAGACGGAAGGGAAAACCCTGTATCTGAATCCGGGAAGTCTGGGCCTGACTTCCACCCTGGCCATGCTGGAGACAGACGGGACAGGGGAAAACTGGAAAGTGACCCGGGTGGATCTGACCGGGGAGAGCAAACCGGGGGAATCCTTTGATCTGTCCTCCGGAAAGCTTGAAAAGGCGGTGGTGGATGTGGTCTCGGACCTTCAAAAGGGGAAGACCTTGGAGAAGATCATGAAGAAGCGGGGTTTAAGCCGGGAACTGACAGAGCAGATCGCTCAGATCTACTACACCCATCCCGGCATTGACACGGATGGAATCCTCAACCGGATAGAGATTGCGGGAAGATAAGTAAAAAGCCTTTCTCCCGGGGGAAAGGCTTTTTTTCGTGGGGACGGGGCTCTTACCAGTCGATGAGACTGTGATCTTCTCTGGGCCCGAAGTTTACCGAGTACGATTTTCACCAGCTTTTTCGTGGAGTCACTGATTTAAAAATAACATTGTCGTGGTTTGGTAAGGTCCATCCCTTGAATACATATCCCGGTCGTGCAGGAACAGGAAGATCTTCTTGATACACTCTTTTCTGATTTAGAAAAGCAGCACTGGTTGGACCCGATCCTCCGTTATTATCAAGTGAAACAGTAACGGTTTTTTCAGGATCAAAACGAGCAAATTGTTGCACGCAATAAAGAATTCCATCATTGTTTAAATAGATACCAGCGTCCATAAGTTGAAAGCCCAATACACAAGATAAATGCGATAGACAACATTACCCCCAAGAGTTTCATTAACCTTTTCATTTTCACTCCTCCTGTAGTCTTCCAGGTTGTTGTAGTATTACAAAAAGTATACCAAATCTCAGATACTCTTGTAACTTAATGTCAATTATATGCAATATGCAGAGCAGTTGCAAGGAGTAAAACAGCGGCGTGTCCATACACTTTTACAGTGTGCAGATACGCCGCTTTTTTCACGCCTGTTCTTTTAATGCCGTCTCCTGATCCGGCAGCCGGGAGAAGATCTGCCGGAGGGAGACCACAGCCGCCACGGCCAGTACAAACTCTGCGGTGGGCTGGGCCAGGGCCAGACCGTACAGGGGCCAGATCCGGTTCCAGATGAAAAGGGCGGGAATCTCCAGCACAATCTTTCGCAGAAGCGCAAAGACCAGGGCCCGTTTTCCCATGCCGCAGGCCTGAAATACGGCGACTGCCAGGAAATCCAGGCAGAGGAAGGGCTGAGCCAGACACAGACAGCGCAGGAACACGGTGCCGTAGGCGATCACGTCCTCATTTTTCATGAAGAGACGGATCAGGAAGCCGGCTCCCAGGATGTAGCCCACGGTGACTAAAGTCATGAAGGTCAGGGAGAGCTTCAGGGAGAAGAGGATGGCATCTTTCATCCTCCGGTAGTTCCGGCTCCCGAAATTGTATCCCACGATGGGCTGCAGGCCCTGGGACAGTCCCATGGTAATGTACAGCGGGATCATGGAAATCTTGTGGGCGATGCCCATGGCAGCCACCGCATCCGCACCCCAGGGGGCCGCAAAGTTGTTGAGGATGGTCATGCCGGTCACATTTAAAAGGTTCTGTATGGAGGCCGGTACGCCCACCGCGAATACGCCGGAGGCAATCCTTCTGTCCGGTACGGCCATGACGGGATTGATGCACACATGGGTTTTCCCCCGCTTTAAGAACAGCAGGACAAAGAAATAGCAGCAGGCAAAGCAGTTGGAGAGAAAGGTGGCCAGACCTGCTCCGGCGGCTCCCATGTCAAGACCGGCGGGAAGGATGAACAGGGGATCCAGGACGATGTTTAAAAGACAGCCGCTCATGGTTCCGAGGCTGGCGTGAAAGGATGCCCCCTCGGAGCGGACCAGGTAGGCCAGCACCACATTTAAGATGGCGGGCACGGCTCCGAAGCTTACCGTCCACAGAAGGTAGGCGGCCGTGGCTCCCGCAGTCTCGCTGTCGGCTCCCAGAACGGAGAGAATCTGCGGACGAAGAGCCGTAGAGACAAATGAGAAGAGCAGGGCACACACCAGGGCGCTGTAGAAGCCGAAGGCCGAACTTTTATGAACCGTATCCGTGTCCTTTACCCCCAGAGCCCGGCTCATCATGGAGGAACTGCCCACCCCGAACAGGTTGTTGACGGCGTTGAAGGCCAGGAGCAGAGGCGCGGCAAGGGTCACGGCGGAAGTCTGGACCGGGTTGTTCAAAAGCCCGACAAAGTAAGTGTCGGCCAGGTTGTAGAGCATCATGACCAGGGAACTGGTGATGGTGGGAATGGCCATGCTCATGACCGCTTCAGGGATCGGAACGGTTTCAAATATTTCGGTTCTGCTGTGTCCTGCCATACTGTCTCCTTTGCTGTGAAAAAGCTGTCCCATTAACGGTACCGGATGGGATACTGCTTTTTGCCGAACATTTTCCAAAGCATTGTACTATAAGAAAGGGATGAATGTCAATAAAAACCCTGCTTTCAAAAACTTATTCTGCATGAGAGAATGCAATAGAGTTGTAAATTATTACTCTCATGAATGATGAAAAGAATGCCGGATGGATAAAAAACAACTGTCCATTCCGTAGAAATTTCCTCCAGATTCTGAAAAAACGGACATTTTTATACAAGAATACGGAATAAATAATCGCTCCCATACAGGAGGTTTCGGTGGTATAATAAATCGAAATTTACTTTATCGGGAGGAGAAACTCCGATGAAAAAATCAGGCAGGAAAAACTTCGTTCAAAAGAGCCTTTTGATCTGGCTTCTGGTCCTCTCCCTTTCCTGGGTTCCCGTACAGGCGGATGTTTCCCCGGGAGACGTGGAGGAGGCTTCGCAGGGAGAGTTTGTCCGGGAGGACGGAAAGTGGTTTTATGAATACCCGGACGGAGACAGGGCCAGGGATACCCTGCTGGACATTGAGGGAGACATCTATTACTTTTCCCCGGAGGGAGTCCGTCTCTTCGGCTGGCAGGAGATTGAGGGAAAGACTTACTACTTCGGGAAGAAGTCAGAGGGCTTCATGTATGCCAAATGCTGGCTGACTCTGGGGAAGGACCGGTATTACTTCACGAAGGACGGGGAGATGGCCACCGGCCTTGTCACCATCTCCAAAAAGAAGTATTACTTTGGGGAGGACGGAAAGAGGCTCTGCGGCTGGCAGGAGATCGACGGCAATACCTATTACTTCGGCACCGAAAACCAGGGCTGGATGGTCCGGGGATCCTTCCTTCCTCTGAATGGACGGCTTTACTATCTGAATCAGGACGGCACCAGGGCCCAGGGCTGGACGGAAATCTCCGGGAACCGGTATTACTTTACCCCTAAGGGTGCCGTCACGGGCACCCGGACCATCGACGGAGTCAAATACTTCTTTGATGAGAAGGGGAAGCTTCTGTACACGGGAGCCGACATCTCGGTCTCCGCGGACTGCGCCATCCTGGTGGATTCCACCACCGGGGAGATTCTCTACGGGAAAAATGAGAATCAGCGCCATGCCAATGCCAGCACCACCAAGATTCTCACCGCCATTATGGCTCTGGAGAAGTGTAAGCTGAAGGAGGAGGTGACCGCCTCCGCCAATGCGGTTGCCCAGGAGCCCACCAAGCTCTACCTCCACGAGGGGGAGACCTTTACCATGGAGCAGCTTCTCCACTCCCTTCTCATCCCCTCCCATAACGACTCGGCCGTGGCCATCGCAGAGCATGTGGGCGGCACCGTCTCCAGGTTTGCGGTACTGATGAACCGGAAGGCCAGGGAGCTGGGCTGCACCGACACCCACTTCGTGACGCCCAACGGTCTGGACCGGGATCTGAACCACTATACCACCGCCCGGGATCTGGCCATCATCACCGAGTATGCCATGAAAAACCGTACTTTCCGCAGCATCGTAAAAAAGACCTCCTACAGCTTTACCAGCCTTTCCGGCTACAGCTACAGCTTTTCCACCACCAACCGCTTTCTGGGAAACATGGAGGGAGTGGTGGGGGTCAAGACCGGCTTCACCAACAAGGCGGGCCAGTGTTTTGTGGGGGCCATCAAGTGTCCCAACGGCCATACCTGCATCTCCGTGATTCTGGGAGAGACAAGCGGGGAGCAGAGGTGGGCGGATTCGGAGAAACTTCTTCAATACGCCTATAATCAGTAAAAGAAAAGGAGGTTGATCCCCCGAAGGGGGATCAACCTCCTTTTCCTTTCTTTTCCTGGTATTTTTTTGGCTTCTTTTTCCTGGAATCCTCTTTGGAAAAGAGAGGCTTAAAGGCGAGAGAGTGGGGAAATTGAAAATT
>CAZJYM010000125.1:0-3262 GCA_964550245.1 uncultured Blautia sp.
GGAAGTTCATCTGAAATCTCCAGGGGCAGGTCCTTCAGGCTGTGAACCGACAGATCGGTTCGTCCCTCCAGCAGGGCCAGATCCAGCTCTTTAACAAAAAGGCCCTTTCCTCCCACCTGGTCCAGTGTCCGGTCCAGGATCTGATCCCCCCTGGTTTTCATGGGGATGATCTGTGCCTTTAACGATGTGCGGGAATTAATATAATCCGCCGCCTCCCGGGCCTGGGCCAGGGCCAGGGGGCTCTCCCGGCTTCCGATGCGCACCTCAGACCTCATGGGAATCCTCCCCGGAAGCCTGGGAGAGGGCCTGTTCAATGGCGATGCGCACATCCCGGGCCTTCCGGTGGTCCTCCCCGCTGGCGGTGATGCCCACCACCACCTGGTCCTGGATGTAGACCCCGGGGAAGTAAAAGTCGCACTTGTCCTTATCGTCCGCCACGTTCACATAGATGCCCTCCGAGCGGCAGATCCGGTAGATATCGTCGTTTACCCGGTGATCACTGGTGGCGGCGATCACCAGATAGGCATCCTCCAGGTCCTCTTTTACCACGGGACGCATGACAATCTGCAGCTTTCCCGCTCTTCCCAGATCCACCAGTTCCCGGGTCATGCTGGGAGCCACCACCCGTACCTTTCTGGTAAACTGCAGCAGGGTTTTTATCCTGCGGGTGGCAATGCTTCCGCCGCCCACCACCACCGCCTGCTTGTCCGAGAGATCCACAAACATGGGAAAAAACAGCTTATTCTTCATACAGTTTCTCCAATCCCTCCACGGCTGCCCCAAAAGCATCGGGATCCAGGTGATCCCGAAGTCCAAAGATCAGTTTGCCCACTACCTTGCCGAAGGACTCATCCAGCGACCGGAGAAGTACTTCCCTCTCCTGCTCAGAGAGAGAAACGGACCGGAGTGTCTTATGAATCCGCAGGTTTACATCCTCCACCGCCTGGTCCCGGATCTTAAAGATGCGGGGAATCATGTCCCGGCCGGAAAGCCAGGAATAGAATTCCTCCATCTGTTCCTCCACGATTCTTTGGGCTGCGGAGAGATCCTGGGAAAACTCTCCCGGATCCGAGGTGAAGCTGTCCAGGTCGTAGAGGGTGATACCGGGCTTTTCTCCCAAAGCGGGCTCCACATCCCTGGGAAGGGCCAGATCGATGATGGTGAGGGGTTTTTTAAGTTCCAGTCCCTCAAAGAGCTCTTCCCGCAGGGTAAAGTTGGGACTGGCGGTGGCGCTGACCACCAGATCGCAGCGGGGCAGAAACTCCATCCTGTCCCCGTAATTGATTCGTTCACACCCGGCGGGGATCTCCACCACCCCGGAGCGGTACTGGCGCACGGTTACGGTCACATCCGCCCCGGCGGCACGAAGTGAGAGGGCTGCGGTCTTTCCCATCTCTCCGTTTCCGATCACCATGCAGGTTTTGCCCTTTACAGGCTCTCCCCGGCTCTCCAGAAAGGCAATGGCCGAATCGATGACCGAGGGGTTTCCGTGCGAGAGGGGAACCTCCGTCTTGATGCGCTTTCCCGCGGTGACCGCCATGCGGAATAATACCTCCAGCACGGAATCCGCGGCGTAGTGTTCTCTGGCCAGGCTTAAAGCATCCTTTACCTGGGCAAGGATCTGATCCTCCCCCAGGATCTGAGATTTAAGCCCGGCGGTCAGGGTAAAGAGATGCTCCACTGCCTCCCGGTCCTGCCTCCTGACAAAAAGACTTTTAAGGGATTCCCTTTCTCCCTCCGGAATGTCCTTTACCCGGCAGATCCAGGAAAACAGATCGATCTCTTCCTCCCGATATGTGATCCAGATCTCCAGCCGGTTGCAGGTGGAGAGGATCAGGCAGCCCTCCACCTGTTCCTCTTTTTTAAGCTTCTCCATGGCCTCCCCGGCCGCATTGCGGGTGAGGGCAAACCTGGAGCGCACATCCACCGGCGCCCGGCTGTGATCGATTCCTGTCATGGAAATGTTCATACTTATCTCTCCCTGATGACAGCGCCGGAGGATTCCGGCGCTGTCATCATAATAAAACATGGGTGCGGAAACTGTCAATGAATTTCGTGACCGGAGGGCAGGTACTCTCCGTAGAGCCGGTTGATGGAGTCTCTCTTCTGCTCTGCGCTGCTGTGCACGTACAGGTCCATGGTAATCTTCACCGAGGAGTGCCCCAGGATATCGGAGAGAGTCCGGGGATCCATCCCCAGCTGTGCACAGCGGCTGGCAAAGGAATGGCGCAGGGAGTGGATGTTGACGGGGGGAAGATTACAGGATTGGAGCATCCGGTGAAAGCCTCTCTGGACGCTTCGGGGCTCCAGGTGGAGAGGCGTGCCCGTAAGGAAATAGGAGCCGGCCCCTTTCCGGAGGGAAGTAAGCTTGTCTGAAAGGAAATCCGGCACCGGCACATCCCGGAGGGAGGACCGGGTCTTGGGGGAGGTGACCACCACCAGGGTTTTTCTTCCCCCGTCCTTTCCGGCAGAGGGGTTGATGATCCGGGACACGGTGCGGAGGA
This sequence comes from uncultured Blautia sp., assembly GCA_964550245.1. GTDB lineage: Bacteria > Bacillota > Clostridia > Lachnospirales > Lachnospiraceae > Blautia_A. Next base: position 2,505 of record CAZJYM010000125.1, read on the forward strand.
TGTGGATCACCCCCGTCTCCAGATCCACATCTCCCCACTTCATGCCGCAGAGCTCCCCCACCCGGATGCCGCAGAAGATGCAAAGCAGCAGCCCCAGGGCCAGAGGACTCTCCAGCTCCATCAGGCGGTCCGCCAGGGTCTGCACCTGGGGCTCCGGCATCACCCGGAAGGGATGATCCGGCACTTTGGGATAGACCACATCGATATTGCCCAGGGACATGTAGCCCCTTTTCTCCCCGTAGCGCAGCACCCTCTTTAAGAGAACCAGGATGTTGCGCACGGTTCCCGGGGCCAGACTTTCCAGGGCTGTCCTGGAAAAGGAAGAGATGGTCTGGGTGGAGAGATGCCGAAGCTTAAAGCCTCCCAGTTCCGGGGAGAGATGGACCCGGATGATCGTGGCATAGAGGGCAAAGGTGCTCTCCTTTACGGTGATGCGGATCTCTCTCATCCACTCCTCGAAGAGATTGTTGAGAGTCATGTTGGGACCGGCAACCACAATGCCTCTTCTCAGATCCAGCAGGACCTGCTCCCGCTTTTTCTTCACCTCTGTGTAGCTGTGTCCGTAGAGGTACCCGTAGCAGATGGCTCCGTTCATTCCCCTCTTCTTCTCATAGCGGGCCTCCCAGCGGCCGTCCTTGCGCTTCCTGATGTTTTCTCCATGTCTGGCCATGTGACACTCTCCTTTTTGCCACATTATAACGGAATCTGCCTTTTCCAGACATAATTTGCAAAATGTTTCCCATCTTTTCAGAGGAAGC
>CAZJYM010000125.1:3362-8779 GCA_964550245.1 uncultured Blautia sp.
TTACATCACCAGATCATACTTGACAACCTGCATCCTTACTCTTCCGTCTGCGAAGAAGGAGATTCCCTCCGCCGAGAGATCCGTGTAGAAGGTGGCGCTTAACACCTGTTCCCCGCCGTTTACAAAGATCTCCACGCTGAACCGGTCCAGAATCAGCCGCAGGCTCAGCTTTCCTCCATCCGTGTAAACCCGGCTTCTTCTCTGGTGGATGATGGCCCTTCGGGATCCGGAGAACTTCCGGTCCACCTTCAGCACCGCCTCATAGGGCCGGTAGCTCACAGAGGTCTGGTAGTCCTCATTCTGGGCAAAGCGCACGGCGAAACGCTGGTATAAAGCCCCTTCTTCTTCCGGCTCGATCTCCAGTTCCAGATCCACACAGCGGCCCTTTATGCCATCCAGATGCAGATCCCCGGTAAAGCACACATCTTGATAACTCACCCGGTTCCTGCGCAGATCCTCCAGTTCCCGCAGTGGTTTCTGCCAGAGCCGGCCGTTCTTTATGAACACCTCTCTTGGCAGGCTCATCTGTCCGAACCATTTCTCCTCCCACTCGGTCTGGCGGTGCATGTTGCAGGTATCCCAGTTCTGCATCCAGCCGATCATCACTCTTCTGCCGTCGGGGGTGAGAATGGTCTGGGGAGCATAGAAGTCAATGCCGTAGTCCACTGCCTGGTTGCTGATCTCGGTAAAGGTGTCCGTGTCCTCATCGTAGGTGCCCAGGACGCACACCGTGCCGTTGCCGTTGTGGTACTCAAAGCCCTGGGGCAGCATGTCCTGCGGGCTTACCAGAAGCACCTGCATCCCGTCCAGGGGGAAGAAATCCGGGCACTCCCACATCTTTCCCAGCCGGTTCCGGTTCTGGATCAGCACCTTCTTAAACTTCCAGTGGAAGGCGTCTTCACTCTCATAGAGCAGGATCTGACCGGATCCGTCTGCGGGACGGTTGCCGATGACCGCAAGATAAGTGCCGTCCTTCTTTCTCCAGATCTTGGGATCCCGAAAGTCATGCGGGCTGCCTCCTTCCGGCAGATTCTCCCGGGTCAGGATGGGATTTCCCGGATACTTTTCATAATCCACTCCGTCCCCCACTGCCAGGCACTGAGTCTGAATCTCCCTTCTGCCTCCGTCCGGGCCGGGATACACCGTCAGTCCCGTGTACATCAGAAGCTGTCTTCCGTCGGGAAGCTCCAGGGCACTGCCGCTGAAGCATCCGTCCCGGTCGCAGGGGGTGTCCGGTGCCAGGGCGGCGGGAAGGTATTCCCAGTGAAGGAGATCCCTGCTCACCGCGTGGCCCCAGTGCATGGGCCCCCAGCAGGTGTCGTAGGGATGATACTGATAAAACATGTGGTACTTTCCCTGATAGAAGGAAAAACCGTTGGGATCATTCATCCACCCGACCCGGGGAGAGAGATGAAAGGCCGGCCTCTCCCCGGGCAGGATCATCTTTCCGGTAGCCTCTTCGTACATTCTGGCTTCCCGCAGTGTCTGACTGTTCATGATCTGCCTCCTAAATCGTAAATGTCCCCTTTCACAGCTTCCTGAGGGCAGAGCTCACAGGTTTGGGGTATTCTCCCGTTTGTAATCATTTATATATCAACATTTGTTTGATGTCAATTCCTGTACCTGCTTTTTGTTCTTCTTTTCTCCAGGGAGACTTTTGTAAAGAGCAGGATCCCGGCCAGGCCGGTAAAAATCGCGATAAACTGAGAGGTGGAGAGAAATCCCACCATGCCCCGGTCCAGATCTCCCCGGAAAAACTCCAGGATAAAGCGGCCCGCACTGTAAAAAATCAGGTAGGCGGCGGCCACCTGTCCGTCCGCGGTTTTCTTTCGGGCTACCATAAGCAGAATGAAAAAGTGGAGAAAGTCCAGAAGGCTTGAGTAGATCTGGGTGGGAATCAGGGGAATGTTGTTGGGGGCAAAGTCCGAGTCGTGAAAGACGATGGAAAAGGGCCCCGATGTCTTCTTTCCGTAGCAGCAGCCTGCCAGAAGGCAGCCGATGCGGCCGAATCCCTGTCCCAGGGCGATGGAGGGCATCATCAGGTCAAACCAGGAAAGAAAGTTTAACTTCTTCTTTTTGCAGTACACATACCCGGTGAGAATTCCCCCGATGATAGCTCCGTAGATCACGAATCCGTCGGTGATGGTGTAGAGAATAAATCCCGGATCCGCAAGGATCTCCCGGAATTCCGTGATCCAGAAGAGCACCTTGGCTCCGGCAAAGCCTCCCAGAGTACACCACAGCACCAGGTAGAACACGTGCTCATAAGCCATCTTTTGTTTTCTGGCCCGGTACTCCGCCGACACATAAGCGGCCAGAATCCCCACGGCAATCATCAGTCCGTACCCGTAAAGGGTAAAGGGACCGATGGTTAAAAGCTCATTCTTCATGCAGTCTCCCTCTCCGGGACCATCCCTTTACGACTTCCAGGATGGCCCGGTTGGCCCGGTCATTTTTTCTCATGTCCTCCCGCTTTCCAAAGTCCTCCCGGGCACATTCCCCGCAGATGTCAGCTCCCAGGATGGTGTTCTTCTCTCCCAGGCTTTTCAACACGGCAAGCAGTTCGCCAAGCCTCATGTTTCCCTGGCTCCAGCCGGTGGAGGCATCCTCCATACAAAGCACGTCCTTGTCGATGGAGAGATAGAGGGGAAGATCACTCTCTTCCTCCGGGGAGAAAAGGTGCACCCTCTCTCCCGCCTCCCCCAGGGAAGCCCTGTCTCTCATAAACTCCTCCTTCCCCGGCCCGCAAAGATCAACCCGGCGAAGAAGGGGAAGTTCCGTTAATGCGTCCGCAATCCAGCCCCCGCATGATAAAAGGCCGCCGAAAGCCGGCGGCTGCATGTCCGTATGATGATCAAAAACCAGGAGACGAAAGGGGGTGTGGATCTTCTCCAGCCATATCCGGGTCATGTAGTGATAGTTTCCCGAATCCAGGAAGCGGACTCCTTCCGGGGAAAAGTCCCGGATCCTTTCCCGGAGAAGATTTCCCGCCTCCTCGTCACAGTAGCAGTTTGTCCCGGGAATCTGCCCCAGATCCAAAATGACATGGGGCTCTTCCCTGTAAAACTCTTCCAGGCCATAGACTCCGGAAAAATCCATGATCAGGATCTGATTGTCCTCTCTCACCCCTGCGAACCGTCCTTTTCTTCCAGGGTGAGCTCCGGCGCAGGCTGAGATTCCGGAGCTTTCTTTTCTTCTTCAGTCTTTGCCGGAGCCGGGGGCTCCTCTTTTACAGCCGGGACAGGCTTTTCTTCTTTGGGTTTCTCCTCTTTGGGAGCTTCCTCTTTCTTCTCCTCCGGCTTTTCAGGCACAGCTGCCACTTCCGTACTCTCCTCCACTTTCGGTGCCGGTTTCTTCCAGAAGCGGATCAACAGCAGGTAGAGCAGATCCGCCAGTCCGTTGCCCAGCAGCATCACTCCGGAGAAGAAGATGGTAAGCCTTACCTCCCGGAAGGGATTGACAATGGCCACAATGCCCAGGGCCACAAAGATCAGGCTTCCCACCAGCAGGATGATCCAGGCGGAAATCCCCTGTTTCTTAAGACGCAGGGCAGCCTGCAGGGACCAGACGCTGTCCACCAGCACAAAGGATCCCAGCAGGAAGGGAAGAAGCTTGACCACCACCTGGGGGTTGAAGAACAGAAAGATCCCCAGCGCCACCAGGATACAGCCGGAAAACATGTTTAAGATGGTGGCATCCCCTGAATCCTTCAGGTAAAGGAAAATCTGATAAACTCCCACGGCAATCATTACTATGCCGAAGATGACCTTATACAGAACATACACCGTTGTCACCGGCATCAGAGCCAGACACAGTCCCAGCAGCAGATAGATGATGGAAGCCGTGATCCGGCTGCGCATGACTTTCATGAGACCTTTCTTCATCCCTAATTTCCTCCTCTTTTTCAGGAAAGACCGGCGGCACGCTTATCTTTTCGCCTCTATAAACTATATCAAAAAAGTCGGGATTTTTCAATCACAAATGAACCTTCTCAGGAAAACACCCCGGTAAGGAAGATCTCCAGCCCGATGGCGATCAGGATTCCTCCTCCCAGTACGGTAGCCCTGCCGGAGAGCCGGGTCCCAAACTTTCTTCCGATGACCACACCCGCCACACAGATCACAAAGGTCACACCGGCGATAATGGCGGAACAGACCAAAGCCATGACAAAGCCGTAGTCCGAGATGGTAAAGCCCACCGAGAGAGCATCGATGGAGGTGGCCACCCCCTGCAGGAGTAAGGCCTTCAGACCCACACCGGGTTTTTCTCCCTCTTCGGAGGATCCCTTTCTTCCCTCCAGGATCATCTTTCCCCCGATTCCCACCAGGAGCACCAGGGCAATCCAGGGAATGGCCTTTTCAAAGGCCTGAAACACCTGAACCACCGTGTGTACACAGATCCAGCCGATCATGGGCATCAGTGCCTGAAAAAAGGCGAAAACACCGGCGATGAAAACGATTTTTGCCTTTTTCATATGCGGCTCGTTAAGACCGTTGGCCAGGGACACGGAAAACGCATCCATGGCCAGTCCCACCCCAAGCAGGACACTGTTAAAGAAAAACAGCAGACTCCATTCCATACTTTCTTCTTCCTCCTTCTAAACTTACGCGGCCGCAAAAAGCATGGATTTCAGGCAGAAAAAAACCAGATACAGCCGCGCCAGCCATACCTGGTAAAACTTCCAACAAAAGAGGGATACCATGTATAGCTTGTCTTTCAGTCTATACATGAGTCTCGTGTATTGAAGCAAGCCAGACCTCCGGTCAGTATGTTGACTTGCTGCGCGCTGCGCTCACTACTCCCCCATGGATTGGTACAGTTTTAAGTCTACCATGGATTATCCCTTATGTCAAACAGTATTTTTGCCCGGCAGGTGGGCAGAATCTCGCAGGGGTGAAAAATAAGTCCGATGGGTGTCGGACTATAATTGTCTGCAGTTTTTCCAAACAGAATCCATGGAGAATCAGAAAGATCAGGCATGTAGGATAGGCAATTCATTATGCCCGTTTCTTCAGTAATGAAAATTGCAGAATGTCTCCCGTGCTGTGAAAGAGAAATCAAAAAATGGCCTCCTGAAAAAGCTGACACGTAACTGACTGTAAAAGATACAGCAAAATGTCCATGTGAGGGTTGCTGAGAATGTGTCACATTTCAAGAAAATCTCAGATGATTTGTTCTTCCAGTGATCTGTCCGCCTTTCTCCCCTTTCGTGTTAACCCCAGTCAGACAAAGACGGTATCTGACGGGACAATACCGGTACTTTCATGCTTTCAGGTATGAAGGGGACATCTCTAAGAAAAAATCACATGATGAAGAGGTGCTGTTCCTTTTTCATTCGCAGAAGGCAAACAAATTTTGATAATTTTAAATTTTCTCTTGCAATCCCTGGAAAATTATGATACCATGAACTTAGGACT
>CAZJYM010000126.1:0-1197 GCA_964550245.1 uncultured Blautia sp.
AAGGGTTATTCACTTTGGCTTAGAACGACTTTCCTTCCCAACTCATAGGCCGCCTGGCAGTCCTTCTCCCAGTGAGTTCTTTTGTATTCCGCCTTTTCCGGCTCTGAAAACCAGTCGGAGTAGTACTTCCCGTAATCGGTGAACTGGTAAGTGTTGTACACGTAGAGATGTCCGGCAAAGGCGAAGTTTCCGCTCACCATTCTTTCCCACTCATCGAGATCCGCCTGCCAGCCGCTTTCCTTGAAGTCTTCCTCCGTCACGTTCATGGTGTAGAGGAAGGCAAAGGGCATCCTTTTTCTGGGGATCGTGATTTTGTTCGAGTAGGAGGTGTAAGGGAAGAGAAGCCTTTCATAAAATGCATGCAGTTCCCCGGTGATGGTGCGAAAGTATATGGGAGAGCCCACGATGACTCCGTCGGATTGGAGTACATCCTCCAGGATCGGCTTCAGTCCGTCCTGGATGCAGCACTTCCACTGAGAGGGTCCGCCTATCTGTTTGCAGGCAAAGCAGCTTTTACATCCCTTGTAGTCCAGATCGTACAGGTTGATCCGTTCTATAAGAATTTCCTCATCAGAAAGAGCTGAGCCGGCTCCTTCCAGGGCCTGATCCAGAAGCCTGGCCGTATTCCAGTTTTTTCTGGGGCTGCCGTTGATGGCGATGATCTTCTTCATTTCTTTTCTCCGTATCTTTCATAATGGATTTGGGGACTGGTTTCATTGGGAACGGCGGGCTTTGCTTTCATCCCTAAGGATACCGCATTGAGGATCCCGTAGTACTGGGGAATTCCCAGGAGGGAGCGGATATCATCCTCTGCCGTGCGGGTATGGCCCTTGCGGTCCTTCATGTGGATCCAGCAGGCTCCAACCCCGTAGTACTCTGCCGCCAGCAGAATGTAGGTGGATGCAACGGCAGCATCCTCTACCCACAGTTCCAGGTTTCTTCTGTCGATGATGGGAACAATGGCCGCATCCCCGTGCGCCAGGGGTCCTGCTCCCATGGCCTTGCACCTGGCCAGCTCCTTCATGGTCTCCCGGTCCCGGATCACGATGAACTCCACGGGATGACCTCCCCAGGAGGAGGGAGCATACGCGGCCGCCTCCAGTATCTTTTCAATGATCTCATCCGGGATGTGTTCCCCGCTGAACTTGCGGATGGATCTCCTGTTTTTTACCAGCTCCGGAAATTTCTCATTCATGA
>CAZJYM010000126.1:1297-8738 GCA_964550245.1 uncultured Blautia sp.
TTCTGTCTTGACATCCGCTTTTCCCCCAGTATAATCAGAATCAGTTCATAACTCAAATACAAATTTTGTCATGAGGAGATAACCAAATGGGAATGAACATGAACAACCTGAAGATCTTCATCCAGGTGGCGGATGCCGGGAATATCACCAAAGCGGCGGAAGCCCTGTACATCTCTCAGCCGGCGGTCAGCAAGGCCGTGAAGAACATTGAGGATGAGCTGGGGGTTCCCCTTTTCCACCGGGACAGGAAAAACGGACTCTCCCTTACGGATACGGGAGAGCGGATCCTGGGGTTTGCCAGAGAAATGATGCTGATGGAGGAGAAGATCTATCAGACGGCCTATCTCTCCCGGAACCTGCTGGAAGGTACCTTAAAGATTGCTTCCCTCCCGATTGGATCCCAGTTTTTTCTGGCGGAGGCCCTGGCAGTCTTTCAAAAGGACTACCCCGATGTGAACGTGGAGATCATGGAGGGAACCACCCATGAGGTGAATCAGATGGTTTCCGGTCATGCGGCGGAGTTCGGCATCTCCATCATGCCGGCCGGGGACTTTCAGTACCAGGTGCTGATGGAGGACTCCATCGTGGCCATCTCCCGGGAGCCTTTTGAAGATTCTTCTGTCGATCTGGAATCCACCCGGCAGTCCTTCTTCGTGTGTGAGGCGGCTCTGGAATCCATCCTTCCGGTGCTGGAACAGCGGGGTGTGAGAAGAAAGCAGCAGTTTAAGGTGGTCAGTGCCGGGACTGTCCGCCGGATGGTATCCTGCGGAATCGGTCCCGGACTTCAGGCAGCTTCCCTGGTGGCCGGTGAGGATTTTTATCAGGTTCCGGTTGAACCTCTGGTCCGCACGGATGTGATCCTGATCGCCAGTGACTTTGAAACCCTTTCCCCTGCTGCCGCGGCCTTTCTGGGCATTATGCTGGAGGAAAACAGGAGAAGGTAAGGGAAGGATTTCACGGGGTGCGGATGTCTTGACAAATCCCGGGGAACGGGCTACAATGTTTATCAATAGCACAAGATTTAATCTCACACGTATGATTGAAAGCAGGTAGCACAGATGGAAAGAGAAGGATTTGACCTGGGCGCCTATCTGAGAAAGGGCGTGGAAAAGATCGTCAAAGGCGCATTAAAGGCAACCGCCTCGGATCCGGCGGAAAGCGCCTACATGGCCCGCTTTGCCGTATCAAGCCTGGAGGCTTCCCGAAAGAGGGCCAAAGCGGAAGAGAGGGGAGAACACATTCCCCCGTTTTTGATTGCCAGCATCACCGCAACCTGCAACCTCCACTGCGCAGGGTGTTATTCCTGGCAGTTTCAGGGCTGCAGCGGCGAGCCCTCCCAACAGATGAGCGCTTCGGAGTGGGAGAGGATATTTTCACAAGCCCGGCAGATTGGAGTGAGTTTTATACTGCTGGCCGGAGGGGAACCCCTGCTGCGCCGGGATGTCATCGAAGCCGCGGGAAGATATCCGGAGATTCTGTTTCCGGTCTTTACAAACGGTACCCTCCTGGATGAGGGATACATGAAGCTTTTTGATGAGAAGAGAAACCTGCTGCCTGTTTTCAGCATTGAGGGACAGCGGGAGAAGACGGACGGCCGCCGGGGAGAGGGAGTCTATGACCGGGTAAACGCCGCCATGGAAAAGATCCGCAGCAGGCATCTGTTCTTTGGAGTCTCCGTCACCATGACCACCGATAACCTGAAAGAGATCACCGGGGAGGAATTCCTGGAGGATCTTGGTGACAGGGGCTGTAAGGTGGTGATCTATGTGGAATTCGTGCCGGTATCGGAAGATACCTCCAGTCTGGCTCCCGGGAAAGAAGAGAGGGAATACCTGCAGAACCGTCTGAACGAGATCCGGGAAAAATATCCCTCCATGGTGTTCATCTCCTTCCCCGGGGATGAGAAGAGCTCCGGAGGCTGTCTGGCAGCAGGAAGGGGATTTTTCCACATCAATGCCCACGGCGGGGCGGAGCCATGCCCCTTTTCACCCTACTCAGATACCAGCGTAAGGGATACATCTCTTCTGGAAGCCCTGCATTCCCCGCTTTTTACCTCTCTTCGGGAGGAAAACCTGCTGATGGAGGATCATCAGGGAGGCTGTGTTCTCTTTGAGAGAAGAGAGACGGTTGAAAATCTTCTGAATGGGGAGAGCACTTCCAAGCCTTGATTCCATTTTCCCACTGTGATATGATAAAGCTGTGGAGGAATTCAGGAAAAGAGGACACGCTCGAAAAGATGAAACAACCGATTGATTATGCGCAGGCAGCCGTGGATACCATGATGCGTAAATTTAAGGCAGCAGACCTGCCGCCCAGGGGGCATTTCCATTATCACCAGGGAGTCTTTCTCTCCGGGGTTTACCAGACCTTTCTTCTCTGCGGAAAAGAGGAATACTTTCAGTATGGTAAGGACTGGGTGGATTCGGTGATCGATGAAGAGGGAAATGTACTGGATTTTGATCCGGGACAGCTGGACGACATTCAGCCCGGGATCCTTCTCTTTCCCCTGTATGAGAGAACCGGGGAGGAAAAATACCGGAAAGCCCTGGATAAGTTGGTACCCATCCTGCTGGACTACCCGAAAAATAAAGAGGGAGGCTTTTTCCACAAGAAATGGCTTCCCCATCAGATGTGGCTGGACGGTCTGTACATGGCCGGCCCCATAAGTGTACAGTATGCTTACCTTACGGGAGACAGAAGATACCTGGATCTGGCGGTAGAGCAGGCCCATCTGATGGAAGAAAAGACCAGGGATCCGAAGACCGGACTTTGGCATCACGCCTGGGACAGCTCCGGAAAGGCCAGCTGGGCAGATCCCCAGACGGGACTTTCCCCGGAATTCTGGGGCCGGTCCATCGGCTGGGTGCCGGTGGCCTTACTGGATGAGCTGGATTTCATAAAGCCCGGTACAGCAGAGTATGATTCCCTCTCCCGCATGACAAAAGAGCTTTTGCAGGCGGTTATCCCTTATCAGTCAGAGGAAGGCCGCTGGTATCAGGTGGTGGATAAGGGAGGAGAGCCGGGAAACTGGCTGGAAAATTCCTGCAGCTGCCTTTTTGTATCCGCCATCGCCAAAGCCGTGGAGAAGGGCATCCTGGGAAAAGAGTATCTGGATGCCGCCGGACGGGGATATGAGGGAGTGATCCGCAGTCTCTCCTGGAACGGAGAGGATCTTCTGATCGGGGATGTGTGCATCGGAACGGAAGTGGGAGACTATGAGCACTACTGTAATCGACCTGTCAGCATCAACGATCTCCACGGGGTGGGAGCATTTCTGCTCATGTGTGCCCGGATGCAGCAAATAAACGGCTGAAATTAAAAATATGAGAACTGGAGGCGAACCCTTTGAATACCAAGAATCTGAACCTGATCATCAGCAATTACATCTCCCGCTATGAGGACTTCAACGATAATCCCGATGGGGCAAATGAAAACTTTAAGTGGTTTGCCGTCCATGACTTTGGCCAGGTCTTTGACCTGGAGGCTCCTGATTTTGCGGCGATGCTGAAAAAGGCCTGCAAAGCCACTTCAATCATGATAGACAACTTTACCCAGCCCTTTGGGGGACTGGTCGCCATGGCGGAAAAGAAGGGGGAAGCCGAGAACATCCGGGAGATGTTCCGGCAGCTCTACGCCGATGACGGAGGGGATCTGACGATTCAGCAGGAAAAGATCACCGACTTTGTAAGATCCTGCGATGAACTGCTGGAAAAGCACTATCCCTCCAGTTTTCACTATAAAAACGACCAGCGCTCTGCCATGGCCTACCTGTGGTTTCATGATCCGGATCACCACTACATGTGCAGGACCTCGGATGCCCGGTATCTGGCAGAGGCCCTGGAGATCTACAGTGACTGGGGAACCTATAACTCCTTCCAGCTGGACGTGTACTATCAGTTCTGTGATACCCTCCTGGAAGAGCTGAAAAAGAACGAGGCCCTGATGGATCTTCATCAGAGCCGGTTTGTGGGCCACGAGGAGGAGATGGATCCCGATAAGGCTCTGCACATCCTGGTGTTTGACATCATCTACTGTGCCAGAACCTATGGCCTTTACACCGGAGTGAAGATCAAAAACATGTCTCCCCAGGCCAGAAAGCTCTACCAGCAGCGCCGGGACAAAGCCGATGAGCTGGCAGCCGCCTTATCCAGGGCTGAACAGAACAGCCTGCTGCTCCAGGAGGGAATTTCCCTGGCGGAGGAGCTGGTTCGAAGCGGAGCTCCCATCAGCCACAAGACCTTTGGACCCGGGGAGCTGGTGGATTTTGACGGGGAACACCTGGTGATCCGGTTTGCGGGATATGACCTCCCCAAGAAGTTCTCCCTGATCTCTGCCCTGGCCAACGGGATTTTGACCTTAGATGCCCCGGAGTTCCCGGAATTCCTGGAAAAGTACGGGGCGGTATTAAAGCAGCCCATGCTGATTCCTCAGCAGCTTAAAAATGCCCGGGATGCTCTGGAGCCTTATGCTTCCTATCTGGAGTAGAAGGTGATACGACATGAAGCTTTTGTTCAAACAGCGCTTTTTTGCCTGGTTTGACAGCTATGACATCTATGATGAAGACGGAAACACGGTCTATGTGGTAAAGGGGCAGCTGTCCTGGGGACACTGTCTGAAGATATTTGACCGGTCCGGAAACGAGGTGGGAACGGTTAAAGAGCGGGTGCTCACCTTTCTTCCCAAGTTTGAACTCTACCTGGGGAATTCTTATCTGGGCTGCATCAGCAGAGAATGGACCTTCTTCCGGCCCCGCTACAACATTGACTTCAACGGCTGGCAGGTGAAGGGGGACATCATGGAATGGGACTATCAGATAGAGGACTCTGCCGGACGTCAGGTAGCCAGAGTCTCCAAGGAGCTGCTGCACTGGACCGACACCTACTCCATAGAAGTTTATAATCCCCGGGATGCCCTCTATGCTCTCATGCTGGTTTTAGCCATCGATGCGGAGAAGTGTACGAGAGAAAACAGCAATAATAACTGAAAGCATTATGATGAATGGATTAGGGAAGCAATAACAATAAGAAGAGAGACCTGGCCGTGGCCAGGTCTCTCTTCTTTTATTTTGCTTATTCTTTTTATTTTACTTCTTCTTATTCATAGCCGGTACGAAAACTGTATTCATGTTCTAAAAGGGGGATGGTTTTTGACTCCATGTTTTCGATGTGCACATAAGTTCCCCGCTCAATGGCCAGGATCACCCGGTCGATCTGATCCTCTTCTCCCTGGATCTCCATGGATACGGAGCCGTCCCAGTTGTTCTTCACCCAGCCGGTACAGCCGTAAAGCTCTGCCGCATTTCTGGCCCGGTAGCGAAAGCCCACTCCCTGCACGGAGCCGTAGAAAACCATGTGTTTGCGGATCACGTATTCTTCTCCTCTTTGCTTTTAAGATCAGAGGCGATGGTATCCCAGATGATGCCGGAGACAAACTTCATTCCCTCCAGGGAGGCATGGGCTCCGTCTTCGGCGTACATCTCCGTCTCCGGATGGGCTTTTTTGTATCCCCACCATTTTTCTCCCACCGGGGCGTAGAGTGTCCCCAGAGAGTGGACAAGTTCCCGGTTTACCGAATTCATCAGTTCCTGAACCGGCTCCTCCTCCTTTCTGGCCCAGGTGCCGTAGATCACCGGTACGCTTCCCGCCTCCCGGATCCATCCCACAAGGGTCTGGGCAGCTTCCCGGTATCCGGGGATGTCGTCAAAGGGGTGGGAGTGCTCCTGCAGCACCACGTACTCATAAGTGCCGTACCGTATGTTAAAGCGGATCTCCGGCTCTTCCACATGCTGGTGAAGATACCAGCCGGGATGGGCCAGCATGGTCACTTCACAGGGATATCCCGCTTCCCGGGCTTTTTCCGCCATCAGAGCCGGCATGTCCTGGCAGTAGGTGTGGCTGTTGCCGATAAACAGGATTCGCAGTGCTTTTTTCATGATTCTTTTACCTCTTGTTCCGGATCGTACTCCCCGTATTCACAGCCCACATGGGTGGCTTCCACCTCATCGATGAGCTTTAGAGAGCCTTCCGTCTTTTTATAGAGCTTTACAACCCCGTATCCGTTTCCCCCGTTCCACAGCCGGTTGTGCTTTTTGGTTCCGTCCGGGGCTTCGTAGTTGATAAACAGCATGTCCTTCTTTTTACAGGCGATTTTCGTATCCATCACCGCATGGATGTTTTCCTGGCGCACATGCCAGTAGACCGTGTCTTCCTCCTCCCGGAAGGAAAATTTTGTCTTCACATCCAGCCAGACCTTGGAGAAGTTGAAGTCGTATTCCTCTCCCTCATACCAGAAAACGCCCAGGAGTCTCCGGTCCAGAGGAACCATGTAGATCTTGGGCCGGCCGCCTCCGATGTCAAACACGGAATCAAGAAGCTGTTTTCCGGTTTTTCTGCTCACCAGGCAGTTGGAGGAAAGCCACACCCAGGGACTGGTAAAGTCCCGGCCCCAGTTCTTGTCCGCATAGCCGTAACAGCTCTCCGGGGATACCCGGTATCTCTTTCCATTGGCCTCCACAAACCCGCTGAAGGCAGTTTTCATCCCTTCCGCATGCCAGTACATGGCAAAGGCTTCCATGTCCCGCAGGGGTTTGCTGGCTCCGTACCCCACGTTGAAGGCAATCTCCTTTTTGAGAGAGAGATCCCATCGCATGGTGCCGGCATCGCACATCCATTCCGGATGCTCTTTGGCTTCCTCCGGGGAAATGGAGATGCTGCCTGAGAGATGCGTCTCCCCTGCATAGCAGTCATCGGCCACGATCTGGTAGGGAGCATCCATGTGTACCTGGATGTCCTTCCAGGAGAAAAAGCGGTGAAGCTGCATGTGATCCTCTCCCCAGCAGCCGGCCTTTACCATTAAATAGGAAGGTTTCTGCCCGGAGAGATGCCCGAAAACCGGCTGATCCTGGGCCAGAGCGGGATTGCACAGAAAGAACTCGATAAAAAAGGGCTTTTCCTCCCCGGTCTCTTCACTTATTGCGGTAAAGGAGTGCCACCACCAGTCATACCCCTGTTCACGAAGGGGCCCATGCAGCATACAGGCATCCCGGTTGATATCGTGTCTGTTAAACATCTCTAATCTCATCCTTTCTCAGTACAGTTCCTTCAGTACTAAAACCGTAATCCCCGGATTGTCCCCCGGCATGATTCTCTTCACCTTCGGCTCATACCGGTACCAGTCCCAGATCATGCTTCGCAGGCTGGTTCCCCGGTTGTACCCGTGGATCAGCTGGATCTGGTAGGTACCGGGACCGGCCGAGGCCAGGGCTTTGTCAATCACCTTCATGGCTTCATTCTGAGTCAGACCGTGAAGATCAACTTTCATAAACGCTTCCGACATGGCGTATGTTCCTCCCTCCTGAAACGTCAATCTCCGGTTCTGACCGTCAGTATACTAAAAATTTCCGGGAATTTCAACCGATTGCCGGGAAGGAGTGTGGAAATGA
>CAZJYM010000127.1:0-3188 GCA_964550245.1 uncultured Blautia sp.
TCGAATGTAACCCTGGAAAAGAAAGATCAGGACAGCGGGGAACTGCTCTCAGGAGCGGTCTTTACCCTTTATCGGAAGGATTTGGATGGAGTTTTCCGGCCTTATCTTGAAGATTTGAAAGTGGATATGGCCTACCGGGTATCCGAGCATGGAAAGCAGAGCCCGGTAGCTACAGAGGAACCGGAATCGGCAGAAACCGGTAAGCTGAAAGTCCTGGGACTTCGCTGGGGAACCTACCGGTTCCAGGAAACTTCCGGACCTGCAGGTTATGTGCAGGATACGGATACTTTTAAGGAGTTTGTTCTTCAGGGTAAAGATCAGACTGTTACTGTAGAAAATAAGAAGACTGCCCTTCTGATCCGCAAGGTATCGAAGGATCAGAAGGATCTGGGACTTTCCGGGGCTCACTTTACCCTCACATCAGACACTGGAGAGGAAAAATCTCTGGTCACCGGGGAGAACGGGGAGACGGAAGTGCTCACCGGCCTGACTCCGGGTGTAACCTATGTGTTAAAAGAAACGGCAGCCCCCGGAGGCTACCTGCTTCCGGAGGAAGACTATACCTTTACCTTAAATCTGGACGGAACCCTGACGGAGGATGGCGATCCTGCCGGTATGGGAACCCCTGGCATGAAGGGAGATATTCCCTGCATCACCATTGAAGACACCCCCATCCGGGCCTGGATCATCAAGATCAACCGGGAGACCGGAGACGTCCTTTCCGGGGCTTCCTTTACCCTGACAGAAATGCCCTTTGGTTCCTCTTCCGGTACCAAGTCCGTAGAACTCACCACCGGAGAGGACGGCTCGGCCCGGATCCCGGAGGGATTCCTGATTCCCGGGGAGAATGATCACAGCTACGTGCTCCATGAAAACACGGCTCCGGAGGGGTTTGATCCTCTTACGGGCGATCTGGCCTTCACCATGAACGGAGAGGGAAGGATACTCACCCGCAGTGAGGGAGCTTTGTACTCCTATGTGATTCCCAACACCGATGAACGGGTTCTGGTGGTTCCCAACCTCCCCATCCGGGGAAATGTGGAGCTCACCAAAGTGCTGGTAAATCCCGACGGTAGTGATGAAGAACCTGGAGAACCCCTGCCGGGAGCTCACTTCTCCCTGTACAAAAAGGGAGAGGAGGGGGATGAACGGATCGTCGAAGATCTGGTTACCGACCAGGACGGAAAGTGGAGTTCCCTGGAAAGCGATGTCCTGGAGAATGGTCTGGACGCGGGAGACTACTACTTTGTGGAGACCGATACACCGGCAGTTGCCGCTCTTCCCTCTGCGGATACCAGGTGGGAGTTTACCATCTCGGAAAACGGGAAAACGGTGCCGAAAAAGGTTGATAATGTCCGGATGAATGCCACCGCCTTCCTGAGAAAGGTTGACGGGGAGACGGGAAATGGCATCTCCGGGGTAGCCTTTGAAGTGAAATATCAGCCCCATGAAGATGAATTATGGCAGGATCTGGGAACCTTTAAGACGGATGAATCCGGCAACCTGACTCTTACCGGTCTTTCCAGGGGTACTTACCAGCTGGAGGAGCAGGTGCCTGAAGGGTATTTAGGGGAGACAACGCTTTCCTTTATCGTGGACGGATCGAATCCGGATGTGTCCATTGCTCTTACCCGGGAGGGAGGAGCCAATCTCAATGAAGGAGACTGGAGTGAGGACGGAACAGCCCTTGTAAACACCAGGATTTTGGGAAGCGTAACCTTAAACAAGCTGGATGAATCAGACTATACCCCATTGTCCGGAGCTTCCTTCCTGCTGGAATTTAAACCCTTTGGACAGGAAGCTTATCAGGTGATCAAAAACGTAAACGGGGTTCCCCAGGAATTCCTCACGGGAACCACCCATGAGGGAAGCATCTCCGGGGATGTGTGGAACGGAGGCCTGGAGACCGAAGGCTTTGAGGGGACTCTGACCATCTATGGGCTTACCTGGGGAGAATACCGCCTGAGAGAGATCCGCACCGTGCCCGGGTATGTACTGCCCGCTGACCCGGTATGTGACTTTGTAATCACCGCTGAAAACCGGGATGTAACCGTTAATCTCTCCAACCGCAAGAATGTGCTGAAGGTGAGGAAGGTATCCTCCGTGGATTCCCGGACCTTACCGGGGGCTGAGTTTACCATTTCTTCCAAGGATGGAGGGGAAGAATACAGCCTTACCACCGGTGAAAACGGCGAAGCCGTACTCTCCGGAGTTCTCACCGGAGGAAAGACCTATGTCTTAAAGGAGACAGTGCCTCCGGCAGGATACAAAAGACAACAGCAAAGCTTTGAGTTTGTGATCAATGAGGACGGCAGTGTTTCCGGCATTCCCGCAAGCTTTGCCCATGTGGAGAGGGATTCCAACTGTATCGTCTTCTCGGATTCCCCCATTACAGCCTCTGTTGAAAAGACGGATGCCGATACGGGGGAGAGTCTTGGCGGAGCCGAGTTTACCCTTACGGATCAGACAAATGGAAGCAGCATCAGCCTTATGACAGATTCGGAAGGGAAGGCAGTGATCCCCGAGGGATTTTTGATTCTGGGACATGCCTACGCCCTGAGGGAAAACCGGGCTCCGGAAGGGTATGAGATCCTTTCGGAGGAGATGACCTTTACCGTAGGGGAGGACGGAAGTCTTCTTTCTCAGGGAGATCAGGCGTTCTTCTCGCTTGAGTCCGGTCTGATCCGGGTAATGGATACCCTCAAAGGTGCTACTGTCAGGCTGGAAAAGACGGGAGGAGAGGGTCTTCCCTTAAACGGAGGAGTCTTCACCCTGGAAAAGAGAAGTGAGAGCGGGATTTTTGAGGATTACCTGACGGATCTCATTTCCGGAAACGTCTATGAAGTGACAGTGACAGAAGGGTTCCCCCAGGTGGAAGAAACGGGAAGCGCCTCCCAGGGTGAACTGATCATCTCCGGTCTTGGCCGGGGGACGTATCGGTTCCGGGAGACTTTAGCCCCGGATGGATATGAGATGAATATGACGCCTCTTTCCGTCTTTACCGTCTCCCGGGAATCCGCCGGAGTGACCACCGATCTGGGAGAGGTGACAAATGATCCTCTGCCCGCTGCCGTTACTCTAAGAAAGATTGATGCTGAAACAAAAGAGGGAATCTCCGGCATAACCTTTACCCTGTACAGTCAGGGGGAGGAGATGGGAACTTATAAGACAGACTCCCAGGGAATGCT
>CAZJYM010000127.1:3288-8694 GCA_964550245.1 uncultured Blautia sp.
GCAGCGGGAAGCTCTTTTGCGAATACGACTATAACATCTGCAATGTCAGCTCTGGGAGCCGGGTACAGCTACGAGAGCCAGGGAGGAACCCTCACCTGGAACTCCGGTGCGGATCCCATGGTTTTAAAGGGCTGGCTCTCTGCCGGGAATACCTACCTTCTGGGAGAGAGTGAGACGCCTTTGGGGTATGAGTTAAACCCGGAGGTCATCTCCATCACGGTTAATGAAGAAGGAGTTCTCTCCTTTGAAGGGGAAAACGCCGGGATTGAAGGCGGAAACCTGCTGAAAGTCTACAATGATCCCTCCCGCATCACCCTCGAAGTGACCAAGCACTGGGTGGAAGAGGAGACGGGGAACCGTCCGGATGATGTGAAGCTCACTCTCTGGAAATCTCTGGAAGGAGAAGAACCGGTTCAGGTAAACGAAGGCACCTGGTCCGGATGGACAAAGGAAGAAGAGGGCTGGAAGGGAGAGTTTACCGACCTGCCCGCTTACGGGGAGGAAGGCTATTATGTCTATACCGTAAAGGAAGAGTCCATACCCGGATACCGGGGTGTGACAACGGATACGGAGGTGAGTCCCGACGGTCTTGTCCAGAGGGTTACTCTGATAAATACCGAACAGTCTCTGGCCGCCTTCTATCTGGACAAAACCGATGAGGAGGGAAATTCCCTGAATGGAGTTCAGATCACTCTGACCGGTGATTCCGGAACCAGGGTGGTCTGGGAGCGCGGCGTGGACGGTCTGGAGAGAGTCAGGATTACAGACTCCGAAGGAAACGTGAAGGAGAAATCCGGCAGCAAAGTCTACCTGCTGCTGGATCGGGATCTGCCGGAAGGCAGCTATCAGGTGACGGAGGAAAATATCCCGGCGGGCTATGAGGGCCTGAAGGGGACCTATACGCTTTTTGTGGAAAGGGATGACACGTCCTACTTCAGGATTAAACTGCAGGTCACCGGGGAAGGGGAGGCCGAAGATCTTCAGGTAAAGGCAGCAGGCATCCGGGTACAGGTGATCAACAGACCGAAGATCGGGGATGTGGTGCTTACCAAGACCGGAAATGAGGATACTCCCCTTAACGGAGCCGTATTTACCCTGCAAAGAAAGGACCGGGACGGAGTGTTCCGGGATTACCTGAAAGATCTGGAAACCGGAAAGGCGTACCGGGTAAGTCAGACCGGAACGTCTCCTCTGGATGAAGAAGTGATTGGACAGCTGATCCTGCGGGGCTTAAAGACCGGCACCTACCGGTTTGTGGAAACTTCTGCTCCGGAGGGCTATGTACAGCCCTCAAAAGAGAATCCCACAGTTTCGCATGAATTTGTCATCCCCTCCCCGGATGGAGGGGAAGCAGCTGTAAATGTTATAAATACTCAGACTTCGTTCCGGATCCGCAAGGTATCCCGGAATCAGCCGGATGCGGGACTTCCGGGCGCCAGATTTGTGATTTTGGATCAATCCGGGAAAGAAGTCAGAGAGTTTATCACCGATGAGAACGGGGATGGAGTCATCACCGGATTAAAGGCCGGTGAGGTCTATACCCTGCAGGAAAAGGAAGGCCCCATAGGGTACGTGCTGGAGGAGAGAGGCTTTGACTTTGTCCTGAACCTGGACGGCACACTGAGTCCCATGGATCCTGACTGCGATTTTGCTTCCATTATAAAGGGGGAGGACGGAGAAGAGTACATAAGCGTTAAGGACAGCCCCCTGATCGGACAGGTGATCTGTAAGGACGGTATCAGCGGAGATCCCCTTCCCGGGGTGGAGTTTACCCTTACCAGGGTGGACGGGGAGGAAAGCCCCATAACCATCACATCAGACGAGGATCCCGTTTCCATTCCCGAGGGATACCTGGTCACTGGCGAAGCCTATGCTCTGAAGGAGACCGGAAGACCGGAAGGATACTTTACCTTAAGCGATACCACCGGCTTCTTTACCGGGGAGGACGGATACCTGCAGCTGCGGGAGAGAGCCTCAGGTACCCATGTGGAGAGAGGAAAGGAAGAATACGTCTCCATCATCGTGATTTACTACTACCGCTTCCTGGGACAGGTGAAACTTATCAAGACGTTAGAATCGGAGGGAGACTGGACGGATGAAACGCCAGAACCTCTCGCCGGTGCGGAATTCTCCCTCTATAAAAAAGGAAAAGACGGAGAAGAGGATACCCTGATCGCCACGGGCTTAAAGACCAACTCTAAGGGAGAGTGGTTATCTTACTACAGTCCGGTGAAACGACAGGACGATTCCTCCAGGATCCTCTGGGACGGCCTGGAAAGCGGAGACTACTATTTCCAGGAGACGAAGACTCCTGCAGGTGTCAAGATGCCCCAGGGAGAAGGGAGAATGACCTCCTTTACGATTCCGGCAAGCATCACCAATGAGGAGGACTACATTCAGCCGGTACCGATAGAGAATGTAAAAGACACTGCTTCCGTTGAGCTTCTAAAGACAGACGGGACAACCGAAGAGGCCATGGGAGGCGTATCCTTCCAGCTCAGCCGCTTCCCTGAAACAGCGGAAGAGGAAGTAAAATCTCAGACCTGCACCACCGACAGTCAGGGGAAACTCTCCATAGAGGGTCTTCCTGTAGGGTTTTACTACCTGGAGGAGATCCTGCCGGCGGGCTATACCGGAGCCGCTTCCCTGATCTTTGCGGTACTGGAAAAGGATCTGGGAACAACCCTGCAGATTAACAGTTCCGCTGTGGATTCCATGAAGCTTTTAAAAGGGCAGTGGAGCAAGGACGGACTCTCTTTAATCAACAATCCCACTCATGTGGAGATCGGAAAGGCTGACCGGAGGACGGGAGAACCTCTCTCCGGAGCGGAATTAACACTTACTCCTGCGGAAGGGAGTGCCTTTGCAGCCGGATCCGGATCTCTCACCTGGACAACAACAGATGAAGATCAGGTCCTGGAGGGTATCCTTCAGGCGGGAAACACCTATATTTTAAAAGAAACACAGGCTCCTGCGGGGTACGACCTGAATCCGGATGAATTCACCTTTACCCTGGGGGAGGATGGAACCCTTTCCTGGGCTGGAACGGCTCCGGAAGTGACCAGCGCTCAGATCCAGGGAGGCTCCCGGTTAAAGATCTATGATGCCCCTGCCAAAGTCCAGGTGGAAGTGACCAAGGACTGGGTGGATGAGGGACCGGAGAGCCGTCCCGACAATGTAACAATAACCCTGTGGCGCTCTCTGGAAGGAGAGACAGAACCGGAACTGGTACCGGAAGAGGAAGTAAACTGGTCCGGATGGAATAAGGAGACAGAGAATCAGTGGACAGGCACCTTTACCGGGCTGGATGCTTACGGTACTTCCGGAGAAAAGAGCGGATACTGGCTGTACACCGTAGAGGAATCCAATCTTGGCGGATACCTGAAAAATGTTGAAAAAACCGTTCAAAGTGATGACGGAACCGTCCAGCGGGTGAGACTTGTAAACACCGCCAAAGATGTGCATGCCTTCTATCTGGACAAAACCGATGAGCAGGGAAATCCCCTGTCCGGTGTGCAGATCGTGCTGACAGGAAAGGATAAGACGGATGGGTATCAGGCAGTGTGGGAGAGATCCCCGGATGGAACCGAAACCCTGACCATCACCCGTCCGGGAGAAGAAGCCGTAACCAAAACGGGGAAAGGCCTGGTCCCCATCATGGTGGACAAAGACCTTCCGGCAGGCATCTACAGCCTTACAGAAGAGAACACCCCGGAAGGGTATGAAGGTCTGAACGGAGTCTACGAACTGGTACTCCGGGACGATCAGCCTGCCGTAACCGTAAACTCTTCAAACCTGACGGACGACCTGCCCCTGGTGACCTCGGATTCGGCCCGGGTACTGGTGACCAACCGCCCGGAGACCGGAGATGTGGTGCTTACCAAAACCGGGGAAGAGGGTGAACTCCTGGACGGGGTGACCTTTACCCTGCAGCGCCAGAGTGGAGTCGGAGAATTCCAGGACTACATCCGGGATCTGAAAACCGGGCAGTCCTACCGGGTATCCGGACATTTAGACAGAGAAGTGAAGGCAGAACCCCTGGGAGATGGAGAATCCGGAAAGCTGAAAGTGGCCGGACTGAAACGGGGAACCTACCGGTTTAAGGAGACGGCAGCAGCGGAGGGCTATGTACAGCCCACGGAGAATCATCCCATTACTTCGGACTCCTTCGAGATTAAACCTGGAGAGCAGGAAGTAACAGTAAAAAACAGAAAGTTAACCCTGCGGATCCGCAAGGTGGATGCAAACCAGCCGGAAACAGCACTGGAAGGAGCCCGCTTTGCAATAGAGGGCGGGGAAACGACTCTTACGCTTGTCACCGATGAAACGGGAGAAGCTGCAACATCGGAACTGAAGCCCGAGGTGGACTACATCCTGAAAGAGACAGCAGCACCGGATGGCTACCAGCTGGAAGAGACAGCATTTGCCTTCACCCTGCACGGGGACGGCAGCATAACCGGAGAAGACAGTGACTTTGCCTCCATTGAAAGTGGGCAGGACGGAACTCAGTACATCCTTTACAAAGATACACCGGCTCCCCGGGGCCATGTGGAACTCACCAAGGTGGTGAAAACCCCGGGATACTGGGGAGAAGGCGAGGAACCGCAGCCCCTTCCCGGAGCGGAGTTCTCCCTGTACAAAGAACCGGATACCCTGATCGCCACTGGACTTACCACCGATTCAGAAGGGAAATGGACCTCTGTCGGCAGCACCATCCCAAGGGAGGACAATTCCCGCACACTGGGAGAGGGGCTGGAAAGCGGAACCTACTACTTTGTGGAGACACTTACACCGGATACAGCAGTAAATCCGGGAGAAGAAAAACTCGGAGAATTTGAAATCCCCACAGAAGCCACAGAAACACAAAAGGTAACGATCACCAACACCGGGAAGACGGCAGCCGTTCACCTGATTAAGACGGATGCCGATACCGGGGAGGGAATGGAAAATGTATCCTTCAATCTGACCCGTCAGGGAGATACTTCGAAATCACAAACCCTGACCACGGATTCGCAAGGAGTGCTGACACTTACAGGGCTTCCTGCCGGAACTTACATCCTGGATGAGAACACACCGACGGGATACAGCGGCGGAGTGACTCTGTCCTTTACCATTGGGACAGAGCATCTGGGTGAAACCTGGCAGCTTTCCAGACCCGATGAGGAGACCGGATCTCTCCTTCAGGTAAATCTGATCAGCGGATCCTGGAGCGAGGACGGAAAGTCTGTGATCAACCGCTATGTGGGCGAAGCAACGGAACCACCTCTGGAGATCCAGAAGTACGACCGGGAAACCTTACAAAGCCTCAGTGGAGCCGGCTTTACCCTGACTCCCACAGGAGGCAGCACCTTTGCAGCCACCGGAGTTTCCTCCGACATGAGAAATCGTTTTGGAGCGGTCTATGAT
>CAZJYM010000128.1:0-8663 GCA_964550245.1 uncultured Blautia sp.
ATTGTTGTTATTACTTTTTTTCTATTTCTTCTACTTTTTCTTTTTATCAGGCATTCTGTTTCTGCTTGTTCATGCAGCAGTACTTGTACTTCTTTCCGCTGCCGCAGGGGCAGGGATCGTTGCGGCCCACGTTCTTGTAGGGATTGGTGTAGGGCTTCTCATCATCCTGATAGAGAACCCTTCCCTGGCTGCGGACCTTTTCTTCCGGGTAGAGATCAAAGTAGCGGCCGCCGTCAAAATATTTGTACAGAGAGGCGTACTGTTTCTGCATGCTGTCCTTCAGATGAATGAGGGATTTGTTGGAACGGAGCCGGTCGGCAAAGCTTTTGATCTTTTCATAGTATTCCGGATATTCCTTCTCCAGGATTTCCAGCTGAGGCAGGATCTCCTCCCGCTCCTTGAGCATGCACAGCTTCACATCCAGAACGGAGTAGGTGTAGGCGTCGTCGCTTTCTTCCATCAGGAAGAAGGCCTCGAAGCCCCGCTGAATGGTTTCGCCCAGCCGGTCGTCTTCCTCAATGCGCATGCGCAGGGCGATCTTCTGCAGTTCCGGAAGGAGACGCTTCATGGTATCGGAGTGGTAGTTCTGCTTCAGAACCCGCATGAGCTCCAGGATGTCCGCATCATTGTCATACATCTTCCAGATCATCAAAAGGAAGCTGGAGATTTTCAGCACTTCCTCGGAGCTGTCATCCAGGTAGGAGGCATAGTGTTTGAAGGTTTCCGTCACAAAGCGCACGCATTCACCCACATCTCCCTCAATGGAATCGTCGGTAAGGTTTACCAGCGCCGTCAGGGCCTCTAAAAGTTCGGGCATCTCATCCCGGTTCCAGCGCTGTTTTTCGTGGAGCATCTTCCAGAGAAGATCCAGGCCCGTGTCGTACATGGAAACGGCCTCATAGGCTCTGGCTGCACACAGCACAAAGTCCACATCCCGGCATCCCAGCCTGGCGGCTTCGGTAAAGGCTTTGGCCGCCTTTTTGGTGAACCCTCTCTCCTGGTAGGAGATGGCCAGCTCCCGGGCGAACCACTTGTTGTCGGGCTCCTCATCCACAAGCTCCTCAAAGGTTTTGATGGCCTTGCCCGTATTTCCCGCCTGCCTCTGGGCGATACCCAGAAGATAGCGGAACTGGGCCACATCCGGGAAGAAGTATACGGCCTGTTCGCAGCTGTTCCGGAACATCTCCGTGTTTCCGGATTTTTCCCAGTACTCAATCTTTTCAAGCAGGTTTTGGGCAAAGGTGGACTTGAGTTTGGGGAATACGGGGGCGTCATCATCCAGGGAGTTCCTCAGATGCTCATAGGCTTCCCGAATTTTACAGAAGGCATCCGGGTCCCTTTCCGGGGTATGAATTCTTACCAGCCTGAAATAGGCTCTTTTGATCTCTTCCTGGGAAGCCCCCGGAGTGAGTCCCAGTACTTCATAATAATTGTTCACAGATTCCTTCCTTTCTCCAGGTGCCGGGGACTTTTATGGGCAGGTCAGGAGTCCAGCAGATCCAGGATCTCGGCCTCCAGCTCCTCCGCTTCCTCCATGTCGTCATCCACAATGGCTTCCTTTAACTCAAAGAGGGCTTCCTCCAGGTCGATGCGGTACAGGGGAAGATCATCCATGGCTTCGCTCTTTAACCGTCTCTCTGCCCGGCGGATCACCGTACGGAAACGCTTGGCGCCGGGGGCATTCTTCCACTCCTCTGCTTCATCGGAGCGCTCTGCTCTGGAATGAGGCCGCTCCGTTCCCTCCTGATCCAGAAGACTGATGGCCACACTGGCTTTCTCCCCGGTGCTGACCACGGTGGCCTCCACGTCCAGCATGCCGTTCAGGTTGTAGGCAAACTGGATACGAAGCCTCTCTCTTCCGGCCGGTGCGGGGGGAATGCCGCCCAGGGTAAATTTCCCCAGGAAGTGGTTTTTGTCCAGGTTTTTGGATTCGCCCTGATAGACCTTGATCGAGGCCTGGGTCTGACCGTCGGAGCAGGTGTAGTAGATCTCGCTTTTCACCACGGGAACGGTGGTGTTCCGGGGGATGATCACGCTCATCTCCGTGGCCATGAGCATGGTGTTTAACACCTCAATGCCCAGGGAGAAGGGGTTTACATCCGTCATGACCAGACTGTCCTCTCCCGAGATTTTCCCCTCAATGATGGCGGCCATCACCGAAGCCCCCTGGGCCACGGCGTAGTCGGGATTGAGGGCCACCTCCGGATCCTGATCCAGGTAGCTGCGGATGTCCCGGGCGATCATGGGCATGCGGGTGGATCCGCCCACCAGCAGGATGCGGTCGATATCCGCCGGGAGAAGTCCCGTGTCGGAGAGAACCACGTCGATGGGATGATGGGTGCGCTCCACCAGATGGGCGGTGAGAGCTTCAAACTGCTCTGTGGTGATGGTCTGCTCCAGAGCCAGGGGCTGACCGTCTTTCTGGGCGATAAAGGGGATCTCCACCCGGTAGGAGGGCTCGGTGCTGAGGTGAATCTTGCAAAGCTCCGCCTGTTCCTTGAGCTTTACCATGGCGGTATCGATCCTGGCCAGGTTGATGCCGTGCTCTCTCTTGAACTGCTCTACCATGCACTGGATCAGACATTCATCAAAGTCCTTTCCACCCAGCTGATTGTCGCCGCTGCTGGCCTTTACCTCCAGCACCCCGTCGAACATCTCCAGCAGCGTCACGTCGAAGGTTCCGCCGCCCAGATCGTAGATCAGGATGTGGCTTTCCTCCTCCATGTGCTCCATGCCGTAGCTCATGGCGGCGGCGGTGGGCTCGTTGATGATGCGCTCCACGTTGAAACCGGCCTTCTTTCCGGCCTGTACCACCTCCTGGCGCTGCAGGTCATCGAAATAGGCGGGCACGGAGATCACGGCCCGGGTGATGTCTTCCTCCAGGTACTCCTCCACATACTTCTTTACGTAGCCCAAAAGGAGGGAGGACAGTTCCATGGCGCTGTAGTCCTTTCCGCCCATGGAGATCTTTTCCCCGGTTCCGATTTTTCTCTTCACTTCGATGACGGTATTTTCCGGTTCCATCAGGTACTGGGCTTTGGCCCGCTCCCCGAATACATAGCTGCCGGTCGCGTCCACGCCGATGACGGAAGGGGTAATGGCCCGTCCCTCAAAGTTCAGGATCATCTCCGGCTTTCCTTCTGTCAGGATGGCGGCTTCCGTGGTGGAGGTGCCCAGATCGATTCCAATGATGGTGCTCATATGTTTATTCTCCTGTCTCTGCGTTGGCAATCAGCCGGTATGCCGCTACCTGTGCCTTCTGGTACAGGGTACCCATGTACATGTATCCCGGGCGGTAGACGCAGGCCACCTTCCGGTCGCGGCTCTGATCAGTGGTATCCACTGTTTTCAGGATTTCATGAAGTTCGTAGTTCACCGTTTCTCCCACCGAGCCGATGGGGATGTACTTGCAGCCCAGCATTTTTTCCCGCAGGGCGTTGTCCCAGATGTTCAGCTGCTTTAAGATGCCCGGGTCATACTGGGAGGCGTAGGTTCTCATGTTCCACATCATCTGCTGATAGAGAAAGACCAGATCCAGCAGTTTGTCCTTCTCCTCCTCCACGGCCCTTTTCTGTTTGCGGGTGTTCTCTTCCTCCTCTTCCATGGAGGAGAGGGTTTCCAGAACGTCCTCCAGAGCCATGTTCTGGCGGGAGATCTCTCCCCGGGCCCTGCGGAGCTCTTCCTGAATGGTGTCGATGCCTCCCGACAGGGAAGCCAGGTTTTCCTGCATGCCGGCCAGCTGCTTTTCCTCCGCCGCCTGGCTGCTGGAAAGTTTGGTAAGCCGTTCCTGCAGCTGTTTGCGGAACTTTTCGCTGGCCAGTGCCATTTCCTTTCTTTTCTTAAACAGCATGGTTCATTCTCCTTTGTACATGTTCCCGGGGTTCCGGGGGGATGCCGTTTTCGGGGCATCCCGTCATTTCTATTCTAACATAGATGAGGAGAAAATTGTAGATGAACTTTTGCAGCCGGGGGAGTTTTTCGAAAAGCAGGACCACTTTTCGGCATCAAAAAGCCGGGACAGGGCAGGAATTCCCGGATTTGAGGCTGCTTTGAAGCCCCTGCCATGCGGGGTAAAAATCGTATTGACCCGGGACCTGAACGGTGTTACACTGATTTAACCGTGATTTATGATATTTTTAAGAATTGGAAGAGGTAGAATGAGATCAGTAGGAATTGTTGCGGACTGTCACTGCGGCATTTCTCAGGAGATGGCGCGGGAGATGGGGATCTGGGTGCTTCCCATGCCCTTTTTCATAGATGGAAAGTGCTATAACGAGGGACTGGACATCACCCGGGATGAGTTCTACGAGAAGTTAAAAAGCGGCAGGGAATTTTCCACCTCCCAGCCTTCCCTGGGGGAAGTGATGCACATCTGGGACCAGGCATTAAAGGAGTATGAGAAGATTGTCTATCTGCCCCTGGGCAAGGGGCTCAGCGGCTCCTACAATGCGGCCCTGGTCCTGGCAAAGGAACCGGCCTATGAGGGAAGGGTGTTTGTGGGGGATGTCTGCCGGACTTCCACACCCCTTCGCATGCTGGTCATGGATGTGCTGGAGATGGCAGATCGGGGCTGTTCCGCGGAAGAGATCATCCGATGCATCGATTATGCCAGAGACAAACAGGTGATTTTCATCGGTGTGGCCACCCTGGAGAACCTGAAAAAGGGAGGCCGGATCACCCCCGCCACGGCGGCCATCGGATCCGTCCTCAACATCAAACCCGTTTTAAAGATGGATGTGGGACCTCTGGACAGTTATAAGAAGTGCCGGGGTATGCAGAAGGCCAAAAAGACCATGCTGGAAGTGATGCATGAGGAGCTGGGAAACCGGTTCCGTCCCTGGAAGGAGCGGGGAGAGCTGCATCTGATGGTGGCTACCTCCTGCAACCGGGAGGAAACCCTGCAGTGGGTGGATGAGGTACAGGCCTCCTTCCCCGACATGGAGGTGAGCTGGGATTATCTCTCCATGGGAGTCTGCTGCCATACGGGATACGGGGCTTTGGGGACAGGATTTTCCTGCAAGCTGACGGAAGGCATGTGGAGAGAGGGAAAATAGACAGGAAATCCTTCCAAATTTGGTAAAGTTTTGTGGGATATTTGTGAAGAAAATGTGAACAGAATATTTCTTTTGTTAACTTTGCCGGATTTTATTGTATTTTTTCATTATTTTTGGTATCATTGTACAAAGAGAAGTCTTTCTGCCTTGTGGAAAGGACGGGATGACAATGATGGCGAAAATAATGAAACTTTTGGGAACAGTCTTTCTGATCCTCACGGGATCCGTTATGGCCCTGGGCTTTTTTTACCTGGTGGTCAACCACGATTTTTCCGAAAGCCCTCCCGTATCCGTAGAAAACTGCGCCAACCGGTATATCGTCCATAACGGGAGGCCTCTGGTCACTGCCCACCGCTTCGGGGGAGGCATAGCGCCGGAGAATACCATGTGCGCATTTGAAAACATAATCAGCAGCCGGGATTATTTTGATGTGGGCTGTTTCGAGTTTGACCTGCAGCTTACCCGGGACGGACAGCTGGTGCTGCTTCATGACGCCACCCTGGACCGGACCAGCAACGCCGCCGAGTACTTCGGGGCGAAAGAGGTGAAGGTGTCGGATTACACCTACCAGGAGCTGCGGGAACTGAACATGGGGGAACAGTTTGTGACGGCGGATGCCCGGACGCCCTATCAGGGGTTAAGAGGAGATCTGATCCCGGACAACCTGAGGATCGCCCGCTTTGAGGATGTGGTGGAGTACCTGAATCAGTACCGGGAATTCAACTACATCGTGGAGATCAAGGATAAAAAGGAACAGGGACGCCGCTCCTGCGACGAGGTGTACCGGATCCTGAAGGAAAATGATCTGCTGGAAAATGCTCTGATCTGCACCTTTAAGGATGATCTCTGCCAGTACCTGGACAGCGCTTTTCCGGAACTGTCCCGCACCGCCAGCAAGAGGGAGATTTATCTCTTTTACCTGGATTCCCTTTTGGACATCCGGCGGCCGGAGGGGTACTATCCCTTTGACACCCTGCTGATTCCCGATGAGAACTACATCATGAAGCTGGGAACCACCCGGGTGGTGAACTACGCCCATAAAAACGACATAGCGGTTCAGTACTGGACCATCAACGATGAGGATCACGTGCGGGAACTGGCGGCCAAGGGGGAGGACGGCATTATCAGCGACTTCCCGGACATGGCCTTTCGAGTTCTGTGTGAATATCTGGAGGAAGTGGGATGAAAGAGTTTTATATCAACAGCGACGGCATCAGACTGCATGCCAAACTGGACATGCCGGAGGGAAATCCGGAAAAATGTCCCCTGGCCATCGTGATACACGGCTTTACGGGACACATGGAGGAAAGACACATCATAGCGGTGGCGGAGGCTATGAATTCCATTGGAATCGCCACTTTGCGGGTTGAGATGTACGGCCATGGAAAGAGTGAGGGGAAATTTGAGGATCACACCCTCTATAAGTGGGTGACCAACGCTCTGGCGGTGGTGGAATACGCCAAAGGCCTGGATTTTGTCACGGATCTGTATCTTTGCGGTCACTCCCAGGGGGGACTGCTCACCATGCTGATCGGAGGCATGAGACCCGATGACTTCAAGGCCCTGATTCCCATGTCTCCCGCCTGGATGATTCCCGACGGGGCCAGAGCGGGACAGATCCTGGGGATCAGCTTTGATCCTCTGCACATACCGGAGCTTGTAGATACCGGTGATTTGCGGCTCAAGGGGGATTATGCGAGAGTAGCGCAGACCATCCATGTGGAGGAGGAGATTGAGCGCTATTTCGGACCGGTGCTGATCATTCAGGGAGATAAGGACGAAGCGGTACCCATGGAGTATGCCACAAGAGCGGCCCGACTTTATGCCAATGCCACTCTGGAGATCATTCCGGGGGATACCCACTGCTACGACTACCATCTGGAGATGGTGACGGAAGCCGTAAAAGAGTTCCTGCAGAAGATGTAGAAGACAGAAAGACAAATAGAAAAAGTAAGAAATAGATAAAAAATAAGATAGAAGTAAGAAATAGATAAAAAATAAGATAGAAGACAGAAAAAACGCCCGGGGAACCCCCGGGCGTTTTTTAAAAGTGAATGTCAGTTGAACTGAAAGCTTCAGGAAGAGAGGTGCGGGACTGAATGTCCACAAAGCATCTGTCCTGGCTGCTCTTTAAGATGCCGGAGAGTACCTCCATCACATGGTAAGCCAGATGGGCATCTACCCGGCTTTCTCTGTCCGTTAAGAGAGCATCCGCCATCTCGGCCACGCCCACCCCTCTGGAGTTGCCGCTGTAGGGATTGACCGGATCCAGGGTGACAAATTCGCCGGGTTTTCCGAGACTGCCTCTTTGCAGTACCCGCACGGGGAAGTCAAACTGGTTGGGATCTCCCAGATCCAGGGTTCCGTTGGTGCCGTAGATGCGAAACAGGGTGCGCTCATCGGGAATTCC
This sequence comes from uncultured Blautia sp., assembly GCA_964550245.1. Lineage (GTDB taxonomy): Bacteria > Bacillota > Clostridia > Lachnospirales > Lachnospiraceae > Blautia_A. Next base: position 7,465 of record CAZJYM010000128.1, read on the forward strand.
CTCTCCCTCCAGCATAAGGGTGCCGGTCACCCCGCTGGCCATCATGAGGGTGGCGGAGACGCCCGTCTCATTGGGACAGAGAAGTTCCTGGCCGTAGTTGGGACTGTCGGGAAGGATCCAGGTAAAAGGCCTTGGATTGGTGGTAAAGGCTCCCAGAGAAGCTACGGGTCCTAAAAGGGAGACCAGAGCGGTCACATGGTAGACACCGTAGTCGTAGCACATGCCGGGTCCCTTTTCCCGCAGGAAGGAAAACAGGTTCATGAGAAAGCCCCAGTCCCGGTTGGCGGTGACGGAAAAGCCGGTTACCCTGCCGATGAGGCCCTGATCCAGGGCAGAGCGGGCGGTCTGAACCCCGGATCCCAGGAAGGTATCGGGAGCGCCGGCCAGAACAAGGCCCTTTTTCTCTGCCAGGGTGAGAAGCTCTTCGGCCTTGGTGAGATCATCGGTGAGGGTTTTCTCGGTGTAAACGTGTTTTCCCGCCTCCAGGGCAGCCTTGATGATTCCATAGTGGGCTCCCAGGGGAGTCAGGTTGACGATGAGATCAATCTCCGGATCGGAGAGCAGTTCATCTGTGGTACACCAGCTGATGCCGAACTGCTCCGCCCGGGCTTTTGCATGGTCTGCATGAACGGCAGATACCGCCTTTACCCGCAGATGGGGAAAGAGGGTGGTCATGTTTTTCAGGTAGATCTCACTGATGATCCCGGCTCCCACCACACCCGCCGTGACTTGTTTCTTCATATAAGAATATCTCCTTTCTTTTCTCTTGCAGCAGCCTCATTTGCTCATCGAAGGCTCGCTGTTTTCAAAATCCCTTTTACCCTGTATGCCCAGGACATGGTCATGTCCTCCCGGTCAAAGCTTTCTGCAGTCAAAAGGACACCGCCCTGTAATTTCTCATATCCCTCCAGATCTGATTGCAATTATAACAAGATCATGCTGCATTTTTCAATCATCAGGTGGAATAATTTCGCGGTCCTCATGGAGGGAAAGAGATGGCATCTCCGTCCGGGCCATCTGTGAGGCGGCAGAGGTAAACCGCGGCAGTGTCAGATCCTGCCCGGGGAGACTCCCGATGCCGGGAGGGATCTCCACTTTCGGAGGAAACTCCTTGATCTGACCATGACAGGCAGCGGCTCCTGCAGGCGGATCCGGCCCCGTTCCCGGTACAGGCCCCTATGGGGACACTCTCAAAGGTA
>CAZJYM010000129.1:0-3725 GCA_964550245.1 uncultured Blautia sp.
GGACAGATAACCACTCAAACACAAAATCCCCCGGCAGAAAGCCGGGGGATTTTTGTAAGACAAAAAGAGGAATGAGAAGGCTCTTACACGGCAAGAGCATACTTTCTCTCATAGGCCTTAAAGTTCTTTCGAAACTCCGTATTTTCGTATCTTACCTCCCGCAGGGATTCGTGGAGGTTCAGCCGGTGTTCCGCCATGTCGATGACACAGCCGGCGATGTTGGAGCAGTGATCCGAGGTCCGTTCCAGGTTGGTCAGCATGTCCTCCCAGATAAAGCCGGATTCAATGGAGCATTCCCCTTTTTGCATGCGCCGGATGTGGTTGGTGCGCAGCTGTTCCTTCAGCTGGTCAATCACCTGCTCCAGGGGTTCCACCAGGGCGGCGCTTTCCAGATCATCCTGTAAAAAGGAGACCAGGGCCAGGTTCAGGATCTCCTCCACGGCAGTTGAAAAGACAGAGAGCTCCTCCGTGGCCGCCTGCGTAAGAGTCAGTTCCCGGTCCCGCAGTTCCTCCACAGATCCCAGCAGGTTGATGGCGTGATCCGAGATCCGCTCAAAGTCTCCAATCATCTTCAAAAGCTTGGTGACCTCCGCGCTGTCATCCTCACTGATCTGACGGGAACTGAGCTGAATCAGATAGTTGTCCAGCAGATCCTCCAGATGGTCTGCCCTCTCCTCCTTCTCCCGGATGGAATCCGCCAGGGAAGGGGAATACTGCTTTAACAGCATCAGGGCATCCTTTAAGGCTCCCGCCGAAGTCCGGGCCATCTCAAAGGTGACTTCCCGGCACCGCTCCAGAGCGATGGCCGGTGTCATCAGCAGACGTTCATCCAGTTCCGTCTCGCTCTCCGGTTTCTGATCATCCGGCACCAGTCTGGTGACCAGCTTCTCCAGGAATCCGGCCATGGGCATCATGAGAGCCGTGCACAGGATGTTGAAGATGGAGTGTATGACGGCAATCCCCAGCAGGGATACCGGTTCATCAAGAATAGGCGGAGCAAACAGGGCTTTCACCAGTAAAAACACAGTGATCCAGACTCCGGTTCCGATCACGTTGAAGGAGAGGTGTACCATGGCGGCCCGCTTGGCGTTCTTGTTGGCTCCCACCGCGGAGAGCAGGGCTGTAATGCAGGTACCGATGTTCTGTCCCATGATAATGGGAATGGCGGCACCCCAGGACACCCTTCCGGTAACGGCCAGGGCCTGCAAAATACCCACGGATGCGGAACTGGACTGAATGATGGCGGTGAGAATCGCTCCGGCCAGCACACCCAGAATGGGATTTTTAAAGAGAACAAACAGGTTCTGAAAGGCCGGTACATCTCCCAGCCCGGATACAGCCCCGGACATGGTCTCCATGCCGAACATCAGGGTGGCAAATCCCAGAAGGATCAATCCCGTATCCTTCTTCTTGTCGCCTTTCATGAACATGTAGTAGACAATGCCGATCAAAGCCACCACCGGGGTAAAGGAGGAGGGCTTTAAAAGGTTCATGAAAAAGTTCCCGCTGTCGATTCCGGCCAGGCTCAGGATCCAGGCAGTGATCGTGGTTCCGATGTTGGCCCCCATGATCACGTTGATGGCCTGTCTTAAGGTCATCAGACCGGAATTGACAAAGCCTACCACCATGACCGTGGTGGCGGATGAACTCTGGATCACCCCGGTGATCACCATGCCTGTCAAAAGCCCCATGAACCGGTTGGTGGTCAGCTTCCCCAGAAGGGAGCGCAGTTTGTTCCCGGCTCTGCGTTCCAGCGCCTGTCCCATGATATTCATGCCAAAAAGGAAAAGGCTGAGTCCTCCCACAAGTGTCAACACATCAAAAATATCCATATCAGACCGTTCCTCTCTCTTTGTTTCCATGTTTCAGGCGCATTGTACCAGCCCCATGTCAAATCCACTATCGCGGTAATGTAAAATCTGTGTAAAATCTGCACCCGGGAAGCCGGGATAAAAAAAGAGAGAAAGACAAAGAAAGGCAGTGAGCCGGAGATCCGGCTCACTGCCTTTTATGTGTTTAAGATTTATCTGAAGATGCCCCCTAAATTCCCAGCATACGGCACAGGATAAGTCCGCAGTTTTCCGCATCCGATGCGGCCCTGTGGGAAGCGGCGTTTACCAGTCCGAAGTACTTTTCCAGAGTTCCCTGTTTGTAGTTTTCCAGTCCGGGAACCAGAAGTTTGGACATGGCCAGGGTATCCAGGTACTGGATTCTGGCGTCAAAACCCATACGGGACAGGGCGCTGCACAGAAATTTCACATCAAAGATGGCATTGTGGGCACAGATGATGGTTTCCCCCTGCAGGGCATCCCCCAGCAGCCTCACCAGCCTGGGATAAAAAACTTCCTCCCTGGGAGCGGAGGAGAGCATCCGGTTTGTGATGTGGTTGACGGCTGAAGCCTTTGCGGGGATGGGAATGCCCGGGTTTACCAGGGAAGACAGCCTGATGGTGGGGTTTCCGTTCTCAAAAAAGACTGCCCCCACTTCCACGATGCGGTCCGAGTAAGAACTGAAACCGGTTGTCTCCACATCAAAGGCGATAAAGCGCTTCCGGAGGACGTCTACGATACTGACATCAAGGGGCGCTTTTCCAAAGTAAATCTCTCTCCGTCCGGAAGGAGCGGGGATCTCTCCGGAGTCGAACCCCGGGGGAAGGTCATTTTTCTTCCCGCTTAAGTAGTCGTTTAAACTCTCGCTTTGATGATTCCATGTATCCACAATAGATCCTCCTGTCATTCCTGCAATGAGATCTCAAAGGCTTTACAGATGGCTTTCTGCATGGGAGTAAGCTCTGTCGTGAACTTCTCTCCCGTATCACGAAGGGTGACATGCCTCACAGTTCTGGTTTCCCAGATCAGTTCCTGGACAGTCATGTCCCTGAATTCCGGGTGAGCATCCATGATGCGTCTGATCTGGGCTTTCAGCGCCACGCCCAGAAACTGAAGGAAAATCCGTCCCTCCAGGGCCCGGTTTTTCATAAGTCCCAGTTTTTTTGTATCCTGCTCATTTTTCAGATCATCAAAGCACCTTTGGGCTAAAAGCCTTGATCTGTAAAGCCGGATCACCTCTTTTACATCTTTTACATGGCTGGAGATCATGACGAACCAGCCGAATCTGTTTTCACAACTCTCCCGGCCCTGCGAAGCCCCATCCGGATCAAAGATGAGATGCCGGTAAACGTGATCTCCCTCGACTGTCATCCCGTAGAGAAGGTGGTCACCAGTTTCCAACTGATAACGGGGATGCCGGATCATGGCCTCAATAATTTTCTCCCCGTAGAAACCCTGGTCCAGGACAAACAGAGCATCCCCCTGTTCAAACAGAACCGGATCTGCAGGCACACTCCGAAGATCAAGGGGAAGCCCGCTTTTTGTCCCGGTCATCAGGAACATATGTGTCGGGGAGAGATATTCATTGCTTTCAGGATCCCGCAACCCCCTGTAAGACGGAACCGGGGTGATCTCAAAAGCACAGACTCTGTCAGGATGCAGCTTCATCCAACGTTGGAAAAAACAGGCCTGTCTTTCCCGGTCAAGAAGCGGCAGCAGGTCACGGAGGTTCTTGCAGTCCAGTTCCTCCGGCCTGCAGGGAGCCCTGTAAACTGTACACCAGGTCTTCACATCACGAAGATCCCGGCCCTCATCCGCCAGGTAAAAGGCACAGGTGAGTATGGTTTCCCAGTCATCGGGGAAAAGTTCCTGCAAAAGATCCGTCATCCCCAGGCT
>CAZJYM010000129.1:3825-8639 GCA_964550245.1 uncultured Blautia sp.
TCTTGAAGTACTGTTTTTCCCGTGAGGAAATCATTTGCTGCCGGGGATCCACAGGCCCTCAAAGATGAAGTCCATCCGGATGACCTCGTCGGCATATTTCTCAAAGCGCATTTTGTCAGCTTTCGGAACCAGCCGTTTAAAGATGGTATCCTCCCACATCTCAAAGGTTTCACACAGCATGGTCACCACAACCTCCCGGCTTTCCTCCTCCACCGATACATCCCAGGAGTAGCACTCAAAGGCTTCCCTGAAGGCATCCAGCAACCGGCAGGCCTCTTTGATCTCCTCCTTTTTCTTCTGATCCTCGATGAAATCCGGATCATACTTCCTGGTCGCCGCATCTGTCTTCGCCGTCAGAACATCAAAGCACTTCGTCTTCATATCATGTCTCCTCTGTAAAAATCCACCAGTCCATAAACCATAAAGTCCAGGTCAACGGTGCCGTCGGTCTTGGTCGTGACCTCAAAGTTCCCGGCCAGATTCAGGGCCTCCCCGAAGGTATGGGCGTCCCTGATCAAAAGCTTCCGGGAATAGATGCTGACAACACCCATGCTCTTTGAAGGGGAGTGAAGCTTGCACCGGATCGTGGTGTCCTCCCCGCATACGGATTCCTTCAGCAGCTCGTAGATGTGCAGCGTCAGATCCTCCTGCTTTCTGTTTACCACACAGGGCAAAGACTCCTCGTAGTCAATGCGCCTGGCGATGTAGTGAATAAGCTCTTCCACAAAGGGATCCTCCTCAAAATCATCTTCCTCATCAAAATCATACGGTTCTCTCACAAAAATGACCTCCTGTCCAAATTTTGTCGGGTGTACGACTTACAAAGCACTGCTTCCTCCTTCACCTCCTCCTCCCTATATACCCTGAGGGGGTTAACCCTCTCTCTGCCCTCCCTGAGATCAGAGAAAACAGGAGAATCACTCCCTCCAATTAATCTCAAAAGGTGTAAACCTTCTCCCCGGCAATAATCCCTTTATTGTAAACCAGTGAGGCATAAAAAAACCGCTCTTCCACATGAAGAGCGGTATTATAAAGAATGCCGGCGGCGGGACTTGAACCCGCACGCCATTGCTGGCAATGGATTTTGAGTCCACCTCGTCTGCCAATTCCAACACGCCGGCATATCCTTCTAAACGAAGGATATTCTAACACAGGGATCTGTGAAAAGCAAGCACTTTTTCAGGGTTTGACTGCCTGCAGGTGAGACACCTTCCTGGAAAGCCAGTCTTTCAGGTCCCCGATCTGGTTTTCGGCATCCTTTCTGCCGATGTCATACACATTCTGGATTACAGATAAGTCCTCCTCCATCCTGTCGATCTTCAGCTCCTGGCTGGGACGAATCACAAAGATCTTTCCCTGGCTCTCCAGCTCTTCGATGTGCAGCACGGTGCGGTTGTAGACCAGAAATCTCCTTGACAGAGCGTGGACAAACTCGGGATACCGGCCGTAGAACAACTGAGCCATCTTTGTATCCTCCGGCTCCTTCACATATCCCTCTTCTCGGGTTAATACCGCCACCAGAACCGGATACCCCATCCTGTGAAAGGCGCTTACCGGGATGCCGTCCGCACAGCCCCCGTCCAGAAGCTTCTTATTCTTATAGTGAACCGGTCTGGAGACATAGGGCATGGAAGCCGAAGCCCGGACCAGGTCGATCTGCCCCAGCATGTCCGTGATCTGATAATACTCTGCCTTTCCCGTCTCCAGGTTGGTGCAGCACACGTAAAAGTCGGTCCCGGATTTGCTGAAAGCCTCGTAGTCAAAAGGATCCAGTCTCTCCGGAATGTCATGATAGCAGAACTGATTCCCCACCAGATCCCCGGTCTGAATCAGACAGCGAAAACTCATAAACCTCCAGTCACTCCGGTACTTCTTGAAATAGCGGATACTTCTGCCTTTCTGACCGGACACATAGGAACAGCCGTGAAGGGCTCCCGCCGATACCCCCATTACTCCATCAAAGTGCAGTCCATTTTCCAAAAACACATCCAGGACGCCGGCGGTGTAAATACCCCGCATGGCGCCTCCTTCCAGAACAAGTCCTGTTCTGATTTCCTGTTCCATGAACCATCCCTCTCTTCCATCTGTGTTTTTACTTCCAGAATGACTTCAGGCAATTATTCTCTTTACTTTACCGATGTACCTTTCGCCAGGCTTCTTATCTCCTCATAGACCTCTTCGAGGGGTATCCCCTTCTCCCGAGCCAGCCTGGAAGCGGTTTCATACTCCGGATAAAAGCGCTTTTCCCCGTCGGGCAGGGTACAGACCTTTACCCCGGCCTCTCCCAGGGGTGTCTCTACCGTAAGAGATTCCCGGGGCAGCACATGTCTCTCCATAAACACCCTGCGGATGCCGATGGTGGTGGTCTCCCGGAAGATGATCCTCTCCAGCTCCTCTGCCTTCTCCCCGTCGCAGATCACATTCAGCTGATATCCGGGCCGGTTTTTCTTCATGAACACCGGGGTGTAGTGCACATCCCGGGCTCCGGCTTCCATCAGCCGGTCCATCACGAACCCCAGCTGCTCTCCGGTGCAGTCGTCCAGGTTGGTCTCCAGCTTGCAGATCAGATCCCTGTCCATTTCCCTCTCCTGCACAGGACGAATGAGCATGGCCCGCAAAATCCCCGGCCGCTCATAGTTTCTCTTTCCAGCCCCCAGGCCCACTTTTTCTATCTGGAAAGGCTGTGGCAGGGTTTCCCCGGTTCGCAGTGCCGCCGCTATGGCAGCCCCGGTAGGAGTGACCAGTTCTCCTTTCGTCTCCGTGATGGATAAGGGCAGTCCGTACGCCTCCGCAATATTTACCACCGCCGGCACCGGAACCGGCAGCAGTCCGTGCTGACACCGGACCTGTCCCTTTCCCTCGCAGAGTTCCGGGATGATCACCTTCTCGATGTCCAGCGAACAGAAGCAAACAGCCGCAGAGACGATGTCCACAATGGAGTCCACGGCTCCCACCTCATGAAAGTGCACTTCCTCCAGGGAAACCCCATGGGCCCTGGCCTCCGCCTCCCCCAGGATCCGGAAGATCTTCCCGGCCAGGGCCCTGGCGGCAGGGTTCATCTCCGTCTTTTCCAGGATCACCAGGATGTCCCCGTAGGTTCTGTGTTCATGGTGGTGGGGATGCGGATGATGGGGATGTTCCTTCCCGGGGCCGTAGAGGTAATCCATGTCGTGGTCATGATTTTCATGGGCTTCATCCAGCTTTACCGCAAAGTCGCAGACATCCAGTCCGGACTTCTTTACCCGGGAGATCTCCGTTTCAAATCCCTCCAGGGGAAGGCTTATGAGAACCTTCTCCAGTTCCTCCCGGTCCGCTCCCAGATCCAGCAGGGCTGCCACAAACATGTCTCCGCTGATCCCGGATGTGCATTCCAGATATAAAGTCTTTCCCATTCTTCTCCTACTCCTCCGTCTTGCAGCCCATGCGGTTGATCTGGGTGGCGATGTATCCGGCTCCGTATCCGTTGTCGATATTGACCACCGCGATGCCGTTGGCACAGGAATTGATCATGGTGAGCAGTGCCGAGAGTCCGTTCAGACTGGCGCCGTAGCCCACGGAAGTGGGCACGGCGATCACCGGCTTGTCCACCAGTCCCCCCAGCACACTGGCCAGGGCTCCCTCCATGCCCGCCACCGCAATCACGCAGTTTGCCTTCTGGATCTCGTCCAGCCTGGAGAGAAGCCTGTGGATGCCGCTCACCCCCACATCAAAGATCCGGGTTACCCGGGAGCCGAAGTACTCAGCCACCTGGGCGGCTTCCTCCGCCACGGGTATGTCCGCCGTTCCCGCAGAGCACACCGCAATGTTTCCGATGTGCTTCTTGTCCTTCTTCTCAATTTTGATGATGCGGCTGATCGGGTCATACTCCGTCTCCGAATAATATCCCCTCACCAGCTCCGCCTGGTGAGGGGAAGCCCGGGTACCCAGCACTTCCCCGTAATTCTCATATATTCTCTGGAAAATATGGACCAGATGCTCATCCGCCTTGCCGCTGCAGTAGATCACCTCCGGAAATCCGCTGCGGATCTCCCGGTGGGTGTCCAGCTTGGCATACTCCATCTCCTCAAAGGGCTGTTTGCGGAAGTAGGATTCCGCTTCCTCCAGTGTTATCTCATTATTCTTAAATCTGGTCAGAACCTCTCTGGCCTCCATGAGCATCCTCTCCTTCTGGTCAGTCATAACGGTACAGAACCAGTCCGCCCTTTCTCTCGAACCCGGTATCCCACAGCTCCCCCAGGGACAGCCACTGGGATTTCCCAAAGGTCACCGTCCGCACATAGAACACCTCATCCCAGGTCTGATAGCCGGTGAGCATGAACCAGTGCCATACAAAGGGATCCAGATCCGGGTTCTTATGCTTTAGAAGCAGCATGGGAACCGGGTATCCGTCATCGATCTGCTCAATCACCTTTTCCCGGGCTTCCTCAAAGGGGCTCTCCCCGGAAAAGGGGATCATCTGCAGGTCCTTCTCCCCCACCGTATTTAAGTAGTCCCTGAATCCGTCCATGTAGAGCTCCAGGGTATCGATCCCCGAAGGCCGGGGATGGAGATAGGGTTTCATGATCTGTCCAAAATTTACATAGTCCTCCCGGGTAATTTCATCCGTCCCATAGGGATACAGATATGCCTTTCCGCGGTATTTTGCAAAGTAGATACAGGTCTCACAGGCGGTTGCGGCTCCGCAGCCCCCATTGCGCATCGAAAGTTCAGAAAACCATTCCTGGCTTCCCCCATAGGATTTCCCAATATGAAAATACTCCAGGTCTTTTTTCATCCATACATCCTCTCCATATCCTGTCCTTTAAGTCTTGTAT
>CAZJYM010000130.1:0-1828 GCA_964550245.1 uncultured Blautia sp.
TCGTACACATTGTACGACGTTCTTAATAAAACTTCAATCATTTCCACGGATTTTCTTTCGGGAAGAGAAAGAATAAAATAAATTTTATAAGATTGTTTCGTAACGGCAAAGGGATCCGGAGCGTGCGGATCCCGGAAATTTCAAAATCAAACGGAGGTTTTTAAGATGTTAAATGCAAAGCAGAACATGCAGGAATGCATGAAAAAAGACGGACATCCGGAGCGTTTCGTGAATCAGTACGAGGCTGTCCAGCTTCTCTTTGATCCCCACTCCATCCACGATACCCTGTTAAAACCGGGGGACAAGCTGGTGAAGAACGCCTGGGGAGTCTACAACTCCTTCCCGGAAGGCACCCCGGGCCAGTTCCCCGTACAGGACGACGCCCACCTTCTGATCAAGGATATCGAGCACTGGCAGGACTACGTACATGCTCCCTCCCTGGACTTCCCCCAGGAGGAATGGGACATGATGAAAAACATGTATGACCAGATAGACGGATCCAAGACCTACAAGGCCACCTTCATCGCCCCCGGACTCTTCGAGCAGTGCCATAACTTCCTGCGCATCGAGGAAGCTCTGGTCAATCTGTATGAGTATCCCGATGAGATGCATGACCTGATCAAGTACATGACCGAGTGGGAACTGAAACTGGCGGATCTGATCTGCACCAACTTAAAGCCGGATGCCATCTTCCATCACGACGACTGGGGCAGCGCCACCAGCACCTTCATGTCCGTGGACATGTTTGAGGACTTCTACAAGGATGCCTACAAGCAGATCTACGGCTACTACCATGATCACGGAGTAGAGCTGGTCTTCCACCACTCCGACAGCTTTGCCGCCACCCTGGTTCCCGACATGATCGAGATGGGCATCAACGTATGGCAGGGAGCCGTATGGTCCAATGACATCCCCACCATCATTAAGAATTACGGGGACAGGATCACCGTCATGGGCGGCATCGACAACAAGTTCATGGACTTTGAGGGATGGACCGAAGAGGATACCAAAAAGGCCTCCACCATGGTGATGGAAGCCTGCGGCATGCACTCCTTCATCCCCTGCATCGCTCAGGGAGGTCCCGGCAGCGTGTATCCGGGCGCCTATAAGACCATGTGCGACGACATTGACCGCTACAATGAGGAAAAGCTGGGAATGCCGGTGTTTGACGGCTTCCGTCTGCCTTTCCAGATCATGTTCTAAAGTAAGAAAAAGGGAGGGGCTTCGCCCCTCCCTTTCCTGTTTCCTTCTTTGGTGGTATAATAATCCCAGTTGAAAAAACCAGAACGGAGGAAGACAATGAGTCGCTTAAAAGAACTGAGAACGTATGTGAATGCCCAGTTGAACCGAATGGAGGATGCCGATGCGCGGATCAGCGCCGTCAATCACCTTTACGGGGTTTCCCTGGCCGCCGTCATGATCGCCCGCAAACGGGGACTGGATCCGGAAATCGCCGCCATGGCCGCCATGCTCCATGATCTCCACGCCTACAAAAGCGGAAGCTATGATGATCACGCCCATAAAGGAGCCGCTCTTGCGGAGGAGATCCTCCATGAACTGAAGCTCACAAATGAGGAGGAGAACCGCATCATCTGTTCCGCCATCTATCACCATGACGACAAGCAGACGGTGGATTCCCCCATGGATGAGGTACTGAAGGATGCGGATGTGATCCACCACTGCTTAAATGACCCCTCCAAAGCCGTAAAAGACAGGGAAAAAAGCCGTTTTGAAAGTCTCTGCAGGGAATTTTCCATTTAAGAGAAAGCCAGTTCCCCTTCCGAAGGAAGGGGAACTGGCTTTCTTCCTTTTATTTTTCTCTTTTTTT
>CAZJYM010000130.1:1928-4249 GCA_964550245.1 uncultured Blautia sp.
TTCCATATTGGCTGTATCATTCTTTACCTTTTTTATCTGATTTTGCCTTCTCCTCCCCGTGTACACAAAAAAGTCCTTGACAAATCTTCATTCCGGGGAGTAGAATCCTCATATCGATAGCACAAGATTAAATCTTGAGATAATGAAAAGGAGGCTTTTTAATAATGAACGTTTATGATTTCACCGTAAAGGCCCAGGACGGCAGCGATGTAGCCCTCTCCGACTATAAGGGAAAGGTGCTGCTGATTGTGAACACGGCAACCAAGTGCGGGTTTACGCCCCAGTATGCGGATCTGCAGAAGCTCTATGATCTTCACCACAATGACGGTCTGGAGATTCTGGACTTCCCCTGCAACCAGTTCATGGATCAGGCACCCGGAGATGACGAGGAGATTCACACCTTCTGCACCGGCCGTTTCGGCATCACCTTCCCCCAGTTCTCCAAAATCGATGTAAACGGGGAGAATGCCATTCCTCTCTACAACTATCTGACCTCCAACACCACCTTCGGGGGCTTTTCCGGATCCATGGGCATTGTCTTAAAGCCCATCGTCAAAAAGATGGACAAGGACTACGCCAACAACGGGAAGATCAAGTGGAATTTCACCAAGTTCCTCATCAGCCGGGACGGAGAGATCGTGGCCCGCTTTGAGCCCACCGAATCTCTGGACAAGGTGAAGGCGAAGGTGGAGGAGCTTCTCTAAGGGGAGGCGTGAAAGATGAATACAGCGGTTCGTTATCACTCCAGAGGCGGCAAGACCAGGAAGCTGGCAGAAGCGGTGGCCAAAGCAGTGGGTACAAAGGCTCTTCCCGTATCGGAACCTCTCACCGCTCCCGTGGATCTGCTCTTTATCTGTACGGCCCCCTATGCCTTTAATGTAGATAAGGAAGTAAAAGACTTCATTGACGGCATCAATGTCAAAGTAGGCCGGGCGGTGGCAGTCAGCTCCACCGCAGCCTTAAAGTCCATCCGCAAATACCTGGAAAAACCCCTTTCCGAAAAGAACATCCCTCTCGCCACGGAAGAGTTCTGCTGCAGAGGGGAGTTTATGATGCTTCACAAGGGGAAACCGGACAGCGCAGATTTAAAGGCAGCGGCTGATTTCGCGAAAAAGATGGCATCTGGGGGAGGAAAGCGCTGATGGAGGGTGAGTTTGATCCCCTGAAACTGGAGAATCAACTGTGCTTTCCTCTTTACGCCTGTGCCAGGGAAATCGTCAAGGCCTACCGGCCCTATCTGGATGAACTGGATCTCACCTACACCCAGTACATCACCATGATGGTGATGTGGGAACACAAAAAGCTGCGGGTAAAGGAAGTGGGGGCTTATCTCTTCCTGGACTCCAGCACCCTGACTCCTCTCCTTAAAAGACTGGAAGAAAAGGGCTTTGTGTCCCGGCAGCGCTCCACGGAAGACGAGCGGGATCTGATCGTGTGCATCACGGAAAAGGGAGAAGCGCTTCGGGAAAAGGCCCTGTCGGTGCCCGGACACGTGGCGGCCTGTGTGGATCTGGAGCCTGAAAAGGCCGGGTACCTCTACGGCATTCTCTATGAGTTAATCGGAAAACTTCAGAACAAAGACAAAACCTGAAAGAATCGGGGTGTTTTACCATGCCTGCAGATAAAAAAACGAGTGGAAAACCGGCCATGCCCCAGATCGGGGAGGCCTGTTTCTGCATCGCCTATCTGGTGTTTGATCTGATCGCCGCCCTGGTCTTCTTTATGAATGCCAACGGACGGCAAAGCATTATCCTCTACGGGATATTGACTCTGGTCCTGGGAGGCGGGGATGCCTTCCATCTGGTGCCCCGGATCTTAAGGACCTTCAAGGGGGATTCCCCGAAGATCCAGTGGTGGACCGGCCTGGGCCTTTTGGTATCCTCCATCACCATGACCATCTTTTACGTACTGCTCTTCTACGTGTGGCTCTCGATCTTTCCGGATACCTCCTACCCGAAAGCTTTGCTGGTGATCACCTGGATCAGTGCCCTGTGCCGGATTGCCCTGTGCCTCTTCCCCCAGAACAACTGGTTTAAGCCGGAGGGAAATCCCAGGTGGGGAATTTACAGAAATCTGCCCTTTGCGGTGACGGGAGCCTGCCTGGTGATCCTCTTTATCATCTCGGGCAATACAGGGGGATACGGACTGTGGCAGATGCCCATCGCCATCATCATCAGCTTCGCCTGCTACTTCCCGGTGGTGATCTGGGGAAAGAAAAAGCCCATGGTGGGGATGCTGATGATGCCCAAGACACTGGCTTACGTGTGGATGATCGCTTTAGGACTCAGTCTGATCAATAAGCTTTAATAAACTTTTCAAAA
>CAZJYM010000130.1:4349-8634 GCA_964550245.1 uncultured Blautia sp.
TTGACAAAGCTTGAAATTTTCTGTTGACAAATCCATTAAGGTCTCCTATAATGTTCGATGTCGAACAATTCGGCATCGAACTTTTTTTAATGAAAGGAGGCTGTCATGGAACAGGAACAAAAACATGTGGGATACGAAGTCCACACCCTGGACCGGATGATCGGACAGCTGATCGGTCAGCTCTTTGAAAAGGAAGGGCTTACCATCACCCAGAGCTGGATCATCCGCTATCTCTACGAACATCCCGGGGAGATGATCTTTCAGAAGGACATTGAAGCCTTCTTTCACCTGGCCCGCTCCACCGCCACCGGAGTGCTCCAGGTCATGGAAAGGCGGGGAATTCTCAGACGGGAGGCCGTCCCCTCCGATGCCAGGCTCAAAAGCCTGGTGCTGACGGAAAAGGGAATCCGGCTTCAGATGACCACCGCGGAAAACTTTGCCCGTCTGGAGCAGATCCTGAGAGAAAACATCTCCGAAGAGGAGATGGAACTCTTTTTCACCACCATAGAACGTCTCCGGGAAAACATCTCCCGCAGTCTGGATTCAGAGACACCCTTCCACGGGGATCCCTGCATCTGCGAACAGGGAGAGGACACCCGGAACTGCAGCTGATACATTTGGAAAGGAGAAATACCCATGCTTAAAACTTTGCTGAAAGAAGTGAAGGAATTCAAGCTGGCCTCCATTCTCACTCCCGTCTTCATGATACTGGAAGTGCTTGTGGAGACTCTGATCCCCCTGGTCATGTCATCCATCATCGATAACGGTGTGGAAAAGGGAGACATGGGCCACATCGTGCGTATGGGCTGTGTCATGGGGGTACTGGCCCTTCTGGGACTCTTAACCGGCGTCCTGGGAGGAGCTTTCGGAGCCTATGCCTCCTCCGGCTTTGCCAGAAACCTGCGAAAGGCCATGTTTGACAACATTCAGACCTTTTCCTTCTCCAACATTGACAAGTTCAGCACCGCCAGCCTGATCACCCGTCTCACCACCGATGTGAGCAACATTCAGAACGCCTATCAGATGATCCTGCGGATGGCTACCCGGGCCCCGGTCAGCATGATCTGGTCCATGGCCATGGCCTTCATGGTAAACGGCAGGCTGGCCAGCATTTATCTCATCGCCGTGGTCTTTCTGGGTGCAGTTCTGATCTTTATCGTCAGCCATGCTACCCGCTACTTCAAGGAAGTGTTTGAGAAATACGACGACTTAAACGCCAGTGTCCAGGAAAACATCATGGGCATCCGGGTGGTCAAGGCCTACGTGCGGGAGGATCATGAGACTTCCAAGTTCCACGCCGCCAGCCAGAAGGTGTACGAGATGTTCCTGCGGGCTGAAAAACTGACGGTTCTCAACAACCCGGTGATGCAGTTCACCGTCTATTCCTGCATTCTGGCCATCAGCTGGCTGGGAGCCAAGATGATCGTAAGCTCCACCCTGACCACGGGCGAACTGATGAGCCTGCTGGCCTACTGCATGAACATTCTCTCCAGCCTGATGACTCTGTCCATGATCTTCGTCATGATCACCATGAGCAGCGCCAGTGCCGAGCGTATCGCCAAAGTGCTGGATGAGAAGGCAGATCTGACCGATCCGGAAAACCCCGTCATGGAAGTGCCGGACGGCAGCATTGACTTTGACCATGTGAGCTTCAGCTACAAGAAGGACAGTGCAGAGCCGGTATTAAAGGACATCACGCTGCACATCCGCTCCGGGGAAACCATCGGCATCATCGGAGGCACCGGCAGCGCCAAGTCCAGCCTGGTAAACCTGATCTCCCGTCTCTACGATGTGACGGAAGGATCGGTCAAAGTGGGCGGCATCGATGTGCGTAACTATCAGATGGAAGCCCTTCGAAATCAGGTATCCGTCGTACTTCAGAAAAATGTGCTCTTCTCCGGCACCATCCTGGAAAATCTCCGCTGGGGCAACAAGGACGCCACCGAGGAGGAATGCATCCAGGCCTGCCGTCTGGCCTGTGCCGATGAGTTCATCGAAAAGATGCCCCAGAAGTACGAGACCAGAATCGAGCAGGGAGGCAGCAACGTCTCCGGAGGCCAGAAACAGCGGCTCTGTATTGCCAGAGCCCTGCTTAAAAAGCCGAAAATCCTCATCCTGGACGACTCCACCAGCGCGGTGGATACGGCCACAGATGCAAAAATCCGCCGGGCCTTTGCCCAGGAGATCCCGGATACCACCAAACTCATCATCGCCCAGAGAATCTCCAGCGTCCAGAATGCGGACCGCATCATCGTCATGGAAAACGGCGAAATCGATGCCTTCGGAACCCACGAGGAGCTGCTGGAGACCAATCCCATCTATCAGGAGGTTTACCGCTCCCAGATGGAGGGCGGCGGCGACTTCGACGAACACAAGGAAGGAGGCGAATGACCGTGAGTCCGCGTGCAAACGGCCCGGTTCCCAGAAACATGAGAGGCGCCCGTATTCCGGGCAAAAAAGTGGATCATCCCGTAAAGCTTCTGCTGCGGGTATGGGGATTTATTTTCCAGTACTACAAAATTCAAATGATCGTGGTGATCATCTGTATCTTTGCCTCCGTGCTGGCCAACGTACAGGGCACCATGTTCACCAAAACCCTGATTGACGACTACATCACGCCCCTTCTTGCAAGCGATAACCCGGACTTTCATCCCCTGGCCATGGCCATCGGCAGGGTGGCCTGCTTCTACGCCATCGGGGTGGCATCCTCCTACATCTACAACCGGCTGATGATCAACGTAACCCAGGGAACCCTGCGAAACCTGCGGGATCAGATGTTCGCCAAGATGGAGACTCTGCCGGTGAAATACTTTGACACCCATGCCCACGGGGACATCATGTCCATCTACACCAACGACATCGATACCCTGCGGCAGATGATCAGCCAGAGCTTCCCCCAGATCCTCAACAGTATCGTCACCGTGGTCAGTGTCGCCATCAGCATGATCATCCTCAGCGTTCCCCTGACCATCCTCACGGTGGTAATGGTGATCTTCATGATGAACATCTCCGGACGGCTGGCAGGATTAAGCGGCAAGTACTTTGTGGACCAGCAGGAAAACCTGGGCATCATCAACGGCTTCATCGAGGAGATGATGGAAGGCCAGAAGGTGGTCAAGGTGTTCTGCCATGAGGAAGAGAACAAGGAAAAATTTAACGAGCTCAACGACAAGCTCTTCTTCAGCTCCAACAACGCCAACAAGTTCGTAAACGTGGTGGCCCCCTGCAATGCCCAGCTGGGTAATTTAAGCTACGTGCTCTGCGCCGTGGCGGGAGGCTTTCTGGCCATCAACCACATCGGAGGCTTTACCCTGGGAAGTCTGGCCAGCTTCCTCACCTTCAACAAGAGCTTTTCCATGCCCATCAACCAGATCAGCCAGCAGTTAAACTCCATCGTCATGGCTCTGGCCGGGGCCCAGAGAATCTTTGATCTTCTGGATGAGCCCTCCGAGACGGATGACGGATATGTGACTCTTGTTAACGCGGTGGAAAAGGACGGCGTTCTGACCGAGTCCCCCACCCGTACCAATCGCTGGGCCTGGAAGCACTACCACAAGGCCACCGATACCACCGACTATGTGGAGTTAAAAGGCGACATGGTGCTGGACGGTGTGGATTTCGGATACAGTCCGGACAAGATCGTGCTGCATGATGTGAAGATGTACGCCACCCCGGGACAGAAGATCGCCTTTGTAGGCTCTACCGGAGCCGGCAAGACCACCATCACCAACCTTTTAAACCGCTTCTACGACATTCAGGACGGAAAGATCCGCTATGACGGCATCAACATCAACAAGATCAAGAAGGCGGATCTGCGGCGGTCCATGGGCATTGTTCTCCAGGACACCAACCTGTTTACCGCCACCGTCATGGAAAACATCCGCTACGGCAAGCTGGACGCCACCGACGAGGAAGTGATCGCCGCAGCCAAACTGGCCAATGCGGACGGCTTTATCCGCAGGCTTCCGGATGGATACCAGACCATGCTGCGGGGCAACGGCTCCAACCTGAGCCAGGGCCAGCGGCAGCTGATCTCCATCGCCCGGGCAGCCGTGGCCGATCCCCCGGTGCTGATCCTGGACGAGGCCACCAGCTCCATCGATACCCGTACCGAGAAACTGGTACAGGACGGCATGGACAAGCTGATGAAGGGAAGAACCACCTTCGTCATCGCCCACCGGCTCTCCACCGTGCGCAACAGCGACTGCATCATGGTTCTGGAACAGGGAAGAATCATCGAGCGGGGCACCCACGAGGAGCTGCTGGAGGAGAAGGGAAAATACTA
>CAZJYM010000131.1:0-8551 GCA_964550245.1 uncultured Blautia sp.
TTCATCTCTTTCCCTCCATAAAAACTGCAAAAACGTCCAAAGTGATGTGTTAATGGTCAAATATAATGCAACTGATGATTGAAAAATACAACATGATGTTGTTATAATTGTAGTCAGATCGAAAGACATTGTCAAGGGGATATGGAGAATTACAATCTGGAAAGCAAAAGGCGGTATCCTTATGACAGCAGAAAACTTGAATGAGGAAATGAGAAATGAATGAGAAAAACAGTAAGGGCATGTCCCTGAAGGATAAGATTGCTCTGTGTTCCGGTGCGGACTTCTGGTCCACCAAGGCCATGCCGGAATACGATATCCCGGCCATGATGATGTGCGACGGCCCCCACGGGCTTCGAAAACAGCTGAATGCGGCGGACATGCCGGGGAAAAACAAATCTCTGCCGGCCACCTGCTTTCCCACGGCTGCCGCCACTTCCTGCAGCTGGGATCCGGATCTTCTAAGTGAGATCGGAGAGGCCATCGGAAGAGAAGCAGCCCAAAACGGGGTGGGCATGGTGCTGGGACCGGGTGCCAACATCAAGCGCAATCCCCTGTGCGGCCGCAACTTTGAGTACTTTTCCGAGGATCCCCTGCTGACGGGAAAACTGGCCGCCGGTTTCATACGGGGTGTGGAGAGCACGGGGGTGAGCGCCAGTCTGAAGCACTTTGCCTGCAACTCTCAGGAATTCAGGCGTTTTTCTTCAGACAGCGTGCTGGATGAGCGCACCCTGCGGGAGCTGTACCTGACCGGCTTTGAGATTGCCGTGAAGGAGGGACATCCCTCCAGTCTCATGTGCGCCTACAACAAGATCAACGGGGAACACTGTTCAGACAGTAAGTTTTTACTGACGGACATCCTGAGGAAGGAATGGGGCTTTGACGGTCTGGTGGTCACCGACTGGGGTGCCATGGGCGACCGCATCAAAGCCTTCCGGGCGGGATGCGACCTGAACATGCCCGGAGGCTCTGCCTACATGGAGTCCGAAGCCCAACAGGCCGTGAAGACGGGAACGCTTTCCAGAAAATATATCGACCTCTCGGCGCAGCGCGTAATCCGGCTGGTGAAAAAGGGAGAGCAGGCCGTAAAACATGCCCTCCCGGTAGACATGGAGTCCCACTATCAGCTGGCCAGAAAAGCTGCCCGGGAAAGCGCCGTACTTTTGAAAAATCAGGATCAGATCCTTCCCCTCAAAGACAAAGAGGGAGTGGTCTTTCTGGGGCATATGGCAAAGGAACTGCGGTATCAGGGATCCGGCAGCAGCCATGTCAATCCCTGGCGTCTTTCCAATCCGCTGGATGCCTGTCCCGATATCCCCTTCGAGGAGGGGTACTTAAAAAGCGGAGAGACCACCGATGAGCTGATCTCCAAAGCAGTCAATGCGGCCAAATCCGCCAGTACTGCCGTAATCTTTGCCGGGCTTTCCGAGAGCTGTGAGTCCGAGGGCTTTGACCGGGAAGACATGACCATGCCCAGGGGGCATCTGCGCCTGATTGAGTCAGTGGCCGAGGTTAATCCCAACACAGTTGTGGTGCTGCTTTGCGGAAGCCCGGTGGAATGCCCCTGGGCGGACAGGGTAAAGGGAATTCTCTACATGGGGCTTCCCGGAGAGGCCGGTGGAGAAGCGATCTCGGACCTGCTCTTTGGAAAGGCCAACCCAGGGGGCAGGCTTTCTGAGAGCTGGCCCATGGATTACTCCCGGTGCGTCAGTGCAGACTACTACGCCCGTCAAAGAAAGGATGCCCATTACCGGGAGGGACTCTACTGCGGCTACCGCTACTACACCTCCGCGAAAGTTCCGGTGCGCTTCCCCTTCGGCTATGGTTTAAGCTACACCAGCTTTTCTTACTCGGACCTGAAGATCGAAGGAAACCGGGTGAGCTGTTCCGTTACCAATACAGGAGACCTGCCGGGCAGTGAAACCCTGCAGCTCTATGTCTCCCCGCCCAAAGGTCCCTTCTACCGCCCGGTGCGGGAACTTCGGGCCTTCAAAAAAGTATTCTTAAATCCCGGGCAGAAAAAGAGAGTCTCCTTTATCCTTCCCGAGCGCTCCTTTGCCCTCTGGAATCAGGGCTGGGTAATTCCCGGGGGAACCTACACCCTGGAGATCGGGAAAAACTGTGAGGAGATCCTCCTGACCGGCTCCCTGGAAAAGCCGGAGATCAAACTGAATCCTCCGGAAGTACCGGACTGGTACTTCTCCCCCGAAGGGGCACCAACTCAGGAGGATTTTGAAGGGCTCCTTGGACATCCTGTTAAGGAAAAGCCCTTGCAGAAGGGCTCTTTTACCATGGAAAACACGGTGATGGAGATGAAGGACTGTTCCCTGATCATGAAGATGATGTACTGGGGAATGGAGACCGTGATGTCGATGAAGTTCGGGGGAAAGAAGGACTACTCGGATCCCGGCTTTCGAATGCTGATGGCCTCCTCTGCGGATTCCTCCCTCTCCGGCATGAAGATCTGCGGAAAGATGAACAACCACCTGCTGGAGGGCCTGCTGGATCTGGCCAACGGACATTACGGAAGCGGGATTTTGAAGATGGTGGGTCTTCGATAAGTTCTCCCTCTTATTCAGGATTCGTGGTAAAAAGAAACAAAGGCCCATATGGTCCTCGAAGCCTGGCAGACCGGAATTCCCAAGATCTCACCGTCTCCAGGCAGGCAAAACTACCGGGCCTTAAACTTCAATAACCCCAGGGGGAATCCCCTGGGGTTATTGTCTGTTTAAAGGATGACTGAAACTCCTTCCGGAACCTGGTAATCCAGATGTACCTCACCGTTTTCATCCTTTTTCCACTCCACCTTCACGATTCCAAGAGGCGTTACAACCTCTCCCCCAGCCCAGGAGAGCGTGTCCGTGCAGGGACGGATCTGAACTTTTTTGTATCCCGGCTCTGCGGGACGGACTCCCAGGATCACCGAGGGCAGTTCGTAGAGAGCCAGAGAACCCCAGGCATGACAGTCGCTTCTGGCATTCACCTCATCCTCCACGCAGGTGGTCACATGCTGCCTGACCATGTCTCTCCAGAGATCCCACATTTTACCGGTTTCTTCGTAGAGCCCCGCTTTTTCCAGAGCCCTGAAAAGATAAAACCGCATGGCGATGGAGCACTGAGCATACCTGTCCTTTTCCCGTATGGTTTTTAAAAGAATCTTTCTTCCCTCTTCCGGAGACACGGTGTCGGTAAGGATGGCAAACACCTGACAGTGCTGACTGTACTGCCGGACACCGGGACCGTCCATGTACAGGCCGTCTTCTCCCCTGCAGTGACGGTTTATGGCCTGCCGTATCCGTTCTGCCTGATCCCTGTACTGACCGGCCGTATCCTTTCGGCCCAGATACTCCTGGATATCTGCCCCGCTTTCCAGTCCCATGATGTAGAGGAAACTCTCCATGGTGATGGGACCCTCCAGGGTTGCAGGGGGAACACCGGTGGTGGCATCCCACTCTTTTGTCCAGTCGATGAAGGACCAGTACCGGGAGACCATGTTTAAACCGCCGTTTTTGCCCACCATTCCCCATTCGCAGATCGTCCGGCGGAAATACTCCAGGATTCCGTCCATGGTGCCCACGTGTCTTCGGAGAAAATCCTGATCCCCAAAGTACATCATGTGGTCGTGAAGCATCAGGATGTAGAAGATGGAAAATCCCGGAATGATGTTGGGACCGTAGGAGGGATAGCAGCAGTTTAAAAGGCCGTCGTATCTCTGGGAACGGCGCAGGTCCTCCATGCAGTTGCGGGCCAGCCGGTCATCCCCGGAGATGGCGTAGGTATAGAGGATCTGGCTTCGGGAATCCATGGCGTACTGAAGCTGCTCGTAAAAGGGACAGTCCTCGTAGGTCTCATGCATGCAGCGCTTTAAGGTGCGCAGACTGATGTCCCAGATCCCGGAAAGGGTTTCATCCGAGGTTTCCACATGGGATTTGACCTCCAGGGGGTACCCGGTCTCCAGATAGTCAAAGCCTGAAATCACCAGACCTTCCTCTCCCGTCTCGATCTCCAGTCCCACAAAGCGGAAGGTACGAAACCAGAAGGGGGCATACTCCTCCGGCAGGTCTTCCCTTCCGTATCCGGACACATGGTAAGTATCCGTAAAGCCCCGCAGGTAGCCGTTCTCCCAGTCGCAGCGGTCTCCCTTCACGGGGCGGTCATTTCCGACACCCGTGCCCTTCTTTACATAGCCCTCGGAAGTGAGGATCTTTACCGTAGCTCCGGATCCGCCTTCCATCCGCAAGGAGAGATACCCTGTATTCAACTCTCCGGCATCAATCTCCACCTTCTTTACGCTGTGTGGCGGTATGGTCACCTTTCCAGAACCTGTCAGCATCTCCTCCCAGGTTTCTCTGTCCTTCTCCAGGGCACTCTCCCCGAAAAGGCCTCTAAAGCGGCGGAAATCCTTTCTCATGGCGGGAATGGGACGGGGATTTAAGTTTCCGGGGCTTACAGAGCGGGTAATATCCAGAATGCTGTAGACTTTTGGAACTTCCCACCCGCTGTCATCGTATCCGGGCAGCTTCCACCCTGCCGTCTCTTTTTCTCCGGAACACTCCTCCAGGATCTGCAGGGGAGCAAAGTAGGGGGATTCGGAAACAATGCGATATTCTCCCCGCAGCCGGCACTTCCAGGAAGGGCCGGCGGAGATGCCGTATCCTTCCGTTTCCGATACAGCCGAAGCCAGAAGCTCTGCATAAGGGCCAGGCTCCTGTTTTCTCTCCGGCACCACCTCCTGGAGGTAAAATCCCGGTGTCAGAGTCCGAAAGATCCCCAGATTTCCCTTTCCCCGGTCCAGCGGATAGCGCAGAACCTCCGCTGAAAGAACGTTTTCACCCTTTTGCAGGTATGGGGCGATATCCTTCTCGTCCTCGTACCACAGCAGGTCATCTCCTCTGGCCGGCCCCAACTCGGCAAGCTTTCCATTTACAAAGAGCTTGTAGCGGGAATCCGCCGAGATCCTGACCTTCAGGCTCTCCGGCACTTCCTCCAGGGTAAAGCTTCTGCGAAAGTAGACCATGCAGGGCTCTTTCTCATCATACTGCCCGTCCGTCCAGATCCAGTTGGAACCGGGAAGTGAAAACTCCATAAAACCACTCCTCTCTTCCATTCATCCTTATGGCCTCCTTCGCTCTGCGAAGGAGGCCCATTCTCAGCATTAAGGATGACATTAAGGTTAAACAGATTGTTATCCCTGTATTTCAATATCAAACCTTGTGGGCTCCGTAATCATGTGCCCTTCCGAATCAACGGAACGGAAAACAATAGCCGTTACCGTATCTCCGCTACTCAGGGGAGCATCGTAGGTTACCTGCACACTCTGGGCATCTTCACTCCACTCGTAGGAATATCCCGCGACCGTATTCACAGCCAGGGCAAAATCGTTTTTATTTACAGGGGCACTGAAGTTGATGACAAAGCCCTGTTCATCCGCATCTCCGAGAGATATTTCGGCATTATAATCTGACACTGCATCCGTGCTGTAGAGCGGACGAATCTCATCCACCGGCCGAAGATTCAGTTCTTCATCGTAATCGCTCTGCCAGTTTCCCAGAATTGGCCAGCGGTCTTCACCGGCAGGCAAACCGCTCTTCGGTGTGTTTTGCAGCAGCTGCGGCTCCCAGACGGGAGTCTGTGTGTTGTCTGTCTGATAGGTGGTGCGCCATCTCATCCGGGGAGCTGCATTGGGATTGCCCTCATTGGGATCGTATTTTTCCAGTTCAACATCCACGGAGATGATGAATCCCTGCAGTGCTTCCAGTTTGGCATTTCGCATGGAGAATACAACCTTCTCTCCCATGGGAACCGCATAGCCGTCCGAGTCCGGATAAAGCAGCAAAGTCCCTCCGTAGGGCTGGAGATATCCGCTTTGAGGAACCACAGTTCCATCTGCGAGAGTGACTTTGTAGTCATAATCGTAAATGTCGGTTGCCAGGGGTTCGCCGTTCATGTAGAGCAGCACCGGATCGGTCTCGCTGTCATAATTCGTGAGGGCGGTTGTAAAGGCAATGCCGGAACCGACATCATGCCCCAGGGCGCTGTTATCCGTGATCGAATGACGCAGGGCGTCCTTTAGTGTCCAGCCGCAGATTTCAATGGACTTTGAATCTTTGTCGCCGATTGCAGTTGCCTTGTACTGGCCTGCCTTCGCCTGATCAGCCGTCAGGGAAATCGTTGCGGTTCCGTCCGCAACGTCCGCCGAGAGTACGGTTTCCTCATCGGGAAGGGTTAATTCAACACGCCGGGCATCCGTATGGAAGGTAAAGTCCATGGCCACATTTTCTGTTACACTGTTTGTCTCTGTCCACAGGTAATGCTTTGTAGGACGGGACCAGTCCAGGAAACGGCTTGGAATATAGAAGGGATTTCGTTCCATGGAAGCCACAGAGTCAAATTCCTGTTCGGGCCGGATTACACCGCTCCCATCCAGGGCAAACAGCCCGTTGTCCTGCGCCAGTGAGGAAAAATACTTGCGTACAATCGTATCCGCATTGTAATAGAGCTTATCCATGACGGCGATCAGATCCGGAAGATCCCGGTCCTGATTGGCGTGTGCCTGGTCGCGAACGATGACCGCGATATTGTCTCCATATCCCAGATACTCATAGACCTCCCTTGCCGCCTGAACATTCAGTACGGCACTGGGCGAATTGGCCCATGCATCCTGTCCCTCCGGAGCCCAGGTCAGAAAATACCGGTCTTCATCGAGGGAGGCAAAGGATGCAATCAGGGAAAGGGCATCAAAGGGAACGTGATCCGCAAGTTCAGGATGTACGGTCAGGATCTGGGCCCGGTCACAGAACCACTGATCCTCATCCACGTTCTGAATGGCCCGCTGCATTGTCTCATTGAGTCCATACGCATAATTGTGTACTACAGGGCCCTCCGGTCCGTTTGACTCGGGCGGCTGATAGCTGAACAGCTCTCCTTCTGTGATGTAGCGGTAGCCAACCGTGCCGCCGGCACAGGGATCGCTGGGCGCAATGATATCAAAACGGGTATCACCGTCATCGCCCGTATCAAAAAGCCCGCAGATGATGGCACGTTTCCCGTTGTGGGAGCATCCGGTAACGGCCGAACTGTAAACATCCACATCCGGCAAAATGACATCCGGGTTTAAAGCTTCCTTTTCCTCAGAAGAAAGCAGCATGTAGTTTTCAACGGCATCCAGTGCACGGCTGGCGATCCAGCCGGAGTGCATTAAATCTCCGCTGTCTACCTGATACTCATTGACAGTCGTGTTGTCATTATGAACGACCGGATCCTCGGGCGGGTAAAGCTTTTCGTATACGCTGATCTGACCCGAGTCCGGGTTGCAGGCGTCATCTACCGTGATATAGACATACCCGTTGTTGTTTAAAGTTACGATCTGTTCCTCAGAAAGGCCTCCGAAGGAAACTAAAACAGGATAGCCTGTCCCGTTGCGGCTGGCCTTCTCATCCCGAATCACTCCATCCACCTCGGGTGCAGTCTCGGGGAAGCGAATGTTGAAAGAATGCACAACTCCTTCGGAAGCTTCGCTGGAACGGTAAGAGGCATTATCGGGGTTTGTATCCTTTATCAGCATATCAACGGTTACTGTGGGCAGCGTAATCCTCTGCACGAGATCACTGTGCTCCGTCCAGGTATCTCCTTCCTTCCACGGGGCAAGACCTTCGGCAATAACAAAATCCTCTCCGGAATGAACGTAATTCTCGTCAGGTGCAAAGTTGCTGTAATACACCCCCATACCAAAGGCGGAAAAATCCAGCGGCGTCATTGTATACGACCCTTCCGGCAGTTTTGGCAGCTCCGTGTACCCCCAGGCGCTGGCCTCACCCTGCATGACGCCTTCGGTCCACTGGTATTCGTAGTTTTCTTTTACGGCAACGACCGTAGTATCTGTTTTCAGAGGATCCATACGGCTTCCCAGCAGATAATAGCTCATCAAATCCATCAGCTCTTCGCGGCGGGCAGGCCATTCATCCGGTGAATCCACCCGGCCGTTTCCGTTGGGATCTGCGGAAGCATCGAAAAAGGTGAAGGGATCCGGCAGGCTGTGATTTACCGGAATGGATTCCAGATCATCCGGATAGGGGAAATACGGGCGGGGAGCTTCCGTATTATCGGCGCAAACAACCTGTGCACACAACAGGACAGCAAGCAGACAGCTTATGGCTGCAGTAAAACGGCGTTTCATCTTCTCTCCTTTCTAATAAAACTGAAAACATGGGTGGAAAAGTTAAATGTGATTCCCTGTCAATTTTGAACCAGAATAATGCACCTCCTCACTTCGTAAATTATATTTCAATCCCGAAAGCCGCACTTTCGGTCTTTACATTTTTCCTGATAAAAAAATAACGGTCCTCTCCTGTATCGCTGCGGTTCGTTGTGACAATGATCATCAAAGCCACCGTATTCAGGAACAACGGCCATGTCTCTTCTGCGTTTTTTGACTGTTCATTTATTATAGAAGATTATTCAATAAATGGCAAGCTTAAATTAAACCCGGCGGCATCCGATCTTCAACATTTTTTTGTATCTTAATTCAAATCCTTGTGTCTGCTGTTGGAATACC
>CAZJYM010000132.1:0-8544 GCA_964550245.1 uncultured Blautia sp.
GTAGGGAAATCCTGCCTTACTTTTTGATCAGCTTGTCATAAATATCCATTCCGTCAAAGGTTGCGAAATAGTCCTTGGGTGTCTCTGCCCTTCGGATCAGGTCAAAGCTTCCATCCTCGTGAAGAAGGATCTCGGCGGATCTGAGCTTCCCGTTATAGTTGTATCCCATGGAGAAGCCGTGGGCTCCGGTATCGTGAATCACCAGCAGATCCCCCATGTCAATTTTGGGAAGCATGCGGTCGATGGCGAATTTATCGTTGTTCTCGCACAGGGAGCCGGTCACGTCGTAGATGTGATCTTTGGGAGCGTCCTCCTTCCCTGCCACGGTGATGTGATGATAAGCTCCGTACATGGCCGGCCGCATCAGGTTCACCGCACTGGCATCCACACCGATGTACTCCTTGTGAATGTGCTTTTCATGGATGGCGGTGGTGATCAGAGCCCCGTAAGGTCCTGTCATGAAGCGTCCCAGTTCTGTGTAGATGGCCACATCTCCCATGCCGGCCGGTACCAGGATCTCCTCATAGACTTTCCGTACCCCTTCCCCGATGACATTGATGTCATTGGGCTCCTGATCCGGACGATAGGGGATGCCGATGCCTCCGGAGAGGTTGATGAACCCGATGTGGACTCCCGTTTCTTTATGAAGCTTCACGGCCAGATCAAAGAGCACACCTGCCAGAAGGGGATAGTACTCATTGGTCACCGTATTGCTGGCCAGGAAGGCGTGGATGCCGAACTCCCGGGCTCCTTTTTCCTTCAGGATCCGGAAGGCCTCAAAGATCTGGTCCGTGGTCATTCCATACTTGGAATCCCCGGGATTGTCCATGATGTCGTTGCTGATGCGGAATACCCCGCCGGGATTGTAGCGGCAGCTGATCACCTCGGGAATTCTTCCCACCGACTTTTCCACGGATTCGATGTGGGTGATGTCATCCAGGTTGATGATTCCCCCGATCTGATCCGCGTAGCGGAACTCCTCCAGGGGAGTGTCGTTGGATGAGAACATGATGTATCCCTTTCCCATGCCCATGGCATGGGCCATCATCAGCTCCGTCATGGAGGAACAGTCGCAGCCGCAGCCCAGATCCTGCATGATTTTTATCACGTAGGGATTGGGGGTAGCCTTTACGGCAAAGTACTCCCTGAATCCCGGATTCCAGGAGAAGGCGTCCAGCAGGGCCCTGGCATTGTCCCGGATGCCCTTCTCGTCGTAGAGATAGAAGGGGGTGGGATACACAGCCGCAATTTCCTTCAGTTTATCCAGTGTAACAAAGGGTCTTTTCTCCATAGTCCTCTCTTCTCTCTTTCCAGGTCGAACAAATCTCTTTATAAAAGCTTTTAACTACTTGGCTTCAATCACATGCAGGATGTTGGTAACCGCTCCCTCACCGGTGCGCATGTTGGTGGCCGGATCTCCGGCGGTAAACACCAGCAGATCCCCCTTCTTCACCAGGCCTTTGTCCTGAACAGCCGTCATGGCCTGAGAGATAATGGAGGCAGTAGACTTCATCTCATAGCCCTTCAGAGGATAGACGCCCCAGGCCAGCTGCAGCCTGTGCTCCACCACCTCATTGGGGGTAACCGCGTAGATGGGTACTTCCGGCCGGAAGTTGGAGATCAGCCAGGCGGTCTTGCCGGCCATGGTGGGTGTCACGATGGCTTTGGCTCCCAGATCTCTGGCCACACGGACAGCGGCCCGTCCTACAGCTGAGGAAACCGGTCCCTGCCGGTACAGGGTTCTGTTTTTTATGGAGGATTCGTAGTCCAGGAAACTTTCGGTGGTCTCGGCGATCTCCACCATCATCTTTAAGGAAGCCAGGGGATATTTCCCGGCTGCCGTCTCTCCGGAGAGCATGATGGCGTCGGTTCCGTCATAGATGGCATTGGCCACATCCGTCACCTCCGCCCGGGTGGGACGGGGATTGCGGATCATGGAATCCAGCATCTGGGTGGCGGTGATCACAGGCACATAGTTTTCATTGCACTTGCGGATGATGGTCTTTTGAATGTGGGGAACCTCACTGGCGGGAATCTCCACACCCAGGTCGCCTCTGGCCACCATGATGCCGTCCGCCTCCTGGATGATCTCGTCAATGTTCTCCACGCCCTCCGCGTTTTCGATCTTGGCGATGATGCCCATGCCGGCTCCGCCGTTTTCATCCAGAAGCTTTCGGATCTCCCGGATCACGGAGGCATCCCGCACAAAGGAGGCCGCGATATAGTCAAATCCCTGCTGGACGCCAAAGAGGATGTCATCTTTATCCTGCTGGGTAATTCCCGGAAGCCGGAGCTTTACGTAGGGCACGTTGACGCCCTTTCTCTCTCCCAGCTCTCCGCCGTTGATCACCAGGCAGACGATGTCTGTCCCCTCGATGCTTTTTACCTCCAGCTCAATCAGTCCGTCATCGATGAGGATCCTGCTGCCCGGATTCACATCCTGGCACAGGGTTTCATAGGTGATGGCCACGCCGTTTTCATCACCGGGCTCATCCCCGGTGGTCAGGGTAAAGGTCTGTCCTGTCTGCAGGGTAACCTTTTTTCCGTCTTTTAAAAGTTTGGTCCGGATCTCCGGTCCTTTTGTATCCAGAAGGATGGCTACGGGTATGTCCAGCTCCTCCCGGACTTCCTTGATGAGATCTGCCCTGACCTTATGCTCCTCATGAGTGCCGTGGGAGAAGTTCAGCCTGGCAATGTCCATACCGGAGAGCATCAGGGACTTTAATACCTCCCGGTCGCTGCTGGCAGGTCCCAGGGTGCAGATGATCTTTGTCTTTTTCATGGGTTTTGTTCCTTCCTTTACTTCACGTGCTCATGTGTAAAGAGATGATCCTGGCAGTATTCATAGTTTCCGTTGCATTTGGAACAGAAACGGAACTCCAGGTTGGGATCGTCCTTTTCCGTACGGCCGCAGATGGCGCACCTGTGTTTGGCGATTGTTTCCCCGGAGGGGCTTACCCGGCTCTGTGCCGTGGCTTTCTGGAAATCTCTCCTCCGTTTGACCTCTTTGGGGTTATATCGGGACATGTCCCGGTTGAGGAAATAAAAGAGTACAAAGTTCAGCAGAGAGGCCACGATGGGAACCGTCATTTCCCAGGCGCCAATACGAATGTAGGTGATGATCTGGTAGAGAATGATCACCAGGTATACAACGGCCATCCAGCGCATCTTGATGGGGATCACAAACCACAGCAGCAGCCGCATGTCCGGATAGGACAGAGCGTATGCCAGAAAGATGGACAGGCTGATGTAGTAGGTACTGAAAAAATACCCGGTGTTTATGGCGCCTCCCTTAATGAAATACAGGAGAAACGCTCCCAGAATCGTAAAGAGGATTCCGGAAAAGATGTACAGGTTGTAGCGGAAAGATCCCCAGGTACGCTCCAGGGAGGTGCCGATGGGATAGTAAAAAAACAGAATGGAGATGGCGAAGAGGATAATATTTCCGCCTCTGGGCGGGTAGATGACCCAGGTGATCAGCCGCCAGATCTGTCCCCTTAAGATGCTGTGCACATCCAGGCTCAGCAGGGAGAGAACCCCTGGTGCCAGGTACATGAGAAGGTAACCCACCACATAGCAGATGATGATATATATGGTAAGGTTTGGTATGGCAAACCTCCCAAATTTTCTTTCCATTTTTTCAATCAGTTTCATACGACTCCTCTGTCATCCTTTCCTGTAAGGCGATTTAGCGCCACAAAGTGATTACGGATTGTTCCGCTGCCTGTACAATCCTGCCACGCACTGCACATTTTAAAGTCTCCAGCACTTTCTCCCGTCCATGCCGACAGACGCGGGAAACTGCTTTTCTTAGAACATCTTCTTTTTGCTCAGCACCACCGCGGCAATCAGACTGAGCGTGATGGAGAGAAGAATGATTATGCCGAATCCCCACACGCTTCCCGCAAA
Source organism: uncultured Blautia sp. (assembly GCA_964550245.1). Classification (GTDB taxonomy): domain Bacteria; phylum Bacillota; class Clostridia; order Lachnospirales; family Lachnospiraceae; genus Blautia_A. The sequence continues at coordinate 3,910 of CAZJYM010000132.1, forward strand.
GGGCATGCCGGCCGTGTTTACGTTCATGCCGTAGGCGCTGAACACAATGGTGGGTATGCTCATCACGATGGTGATCACCGCCAGAACCTTCATCACGATGTTCAGGTTGTTGGAAATCACGGAAGCGAAGGCGTCCATCATGCCGCTTAAGATTCCGCTGTAGATGTTGGCCATCTCCATGGCCTGCTTGTTCTCAATGATGACGTCCTCCAAAAGATCCGTATCCTCCGGATACTTCTTGATGGCTTCCGTCTTCATCATCTTCTCCAGCACCACCTCGTTGGACCGCAGGGAGGTGGTAAAGTACACCAAAGATTTTTCCAGCTCCAGAAGCTCGATCAGTTCCTGATTCCGGGTGGACACGTGAAGCTTTTCCTCCACCTGTTCGCTCTTTTTGTCTATAATCCGCAGATACCGCAGGTACATGCTGGCATTGCGGTAAAGGATCTGGAGAATGAAGCGGGTTTTCATGTGGGTGTGGAAGTTTCGGACTCTTCCTTCCATGAACCGGGTCAGAACCGGGGAATCTTCCAGACAGACGGTAAAGATCATCCTGTCGGTGACGATGATGCCCAGGGGAATGGTCACATACCAGTCCTTCTCATTGCGCTCCTCGATGGTGGGAATGTCTACCAGAATCAGGGTGTAGGTATCCTCCACCTCGATACGGGACCTCTCCTCCTCATCCAGAGGAGCCCTTACATCCTCCACTTCCAGCTCAAAACGTTCCGCAATCTCAAAGATTTCATTGGCAGTGGGATTGGTTAAGGCGATCCAGCATCCCTCCTGGGGCTCCTGGATCTGCTCTATGATTCCGTCTCTCGTCTTAAACATTCTTACCATGCGGCTCACTCCCTTTCGTTTTTCGTTCCCGGCAGTTTTCCTCTGCCCTGCCGCAGGTCTCCTGCAGGTCAAGTTTATTATAATGAGAGGACGGTTTTTTGTCAATTGGTTTGTTACCCGCTCTGTCACTGTCTTTGTTGATTTCTCAAGGTTTATGGGCTTTTTGAGGCGATCAGACTTCCCAAATAAATCTCCCGCGGCGCTGCCGCGGGAGATTGTTCTGTTTCGTCTCTTCCTCTATTGTTTTTCTTTTTCTTCTCTTCTATTTCTCTGCCGTTCCCGCATCCAGGAAATCCAGCACCAGCTTCCAGTACTCCTCCAGCACCGGGTTTTCGGAGCGGTAGATCTCGTGTTTGGATCCGGGCACCTTTACCATCCTTCCCTCTGGTACCTTCTCGATAAACTCCTGCTGCTCCTGCTCTTTAACCATGTTGTCACTCTCGGCCTGAAGAAGCAGTACGGGAACGGTGATCTTTCCCGCCTCCTTTACGGCCTTTCTTCCGGCCAGGATGGACTCCTTTGTCCAGGAATAACTGGCTCCGGAGGTCTGCAAAGCGGGATCTGACCTTCTCATCTCCTGGTAGTACTCAAACCTGGCCCGGGAGGAAGCGCATTCATTCTCAAAGGGCGGATAGGGATCAAAGGCATGGTGCATGAAGATTCTCTCCTCCCCTTTTCCGATGAGGACCATGAAGCGGCTGAGCAGCAGGCCTGCCCAGGTGGGTGTGCTGCCGGACTGGATTCCCATCATGGGGGCGTTTAAGATGCCCCTTGAAAAGCAGTCCGGATGTTCCTCCAAAAGCCTCGCGGCCACACAGCCTCCCATGGAGTGTCCGAAGAGGATCCAGGGACCGGGGGTGTGTGTCTTCACATCCCTTTCCGTAAACTCGTAAAACTCACGCACATACCGCTCAAAGGAGTCGATGTGCACCACCTGGGGATCTCCGTTCAGTCTGTCGGAGTATCCGTGTCCCCGGTGATCCATCACGGCGCAGGAATACCCGGCCTGTAAAAGGTAGTAGATAAACTCATGGAACTTCAGGGATGACTCGCTGAAGCCGTGGCTGATCACCACCGTGCCTTTGCTCCCCGGAAGGGGGTAGATCTCAAAGTAGAGTTTTCCCCCCATCTTTCCGGTTTTCCGGTACTTCTTCAAAAAGGGCTCCACCTGTTCCTTCATGCCTGCGGAAAAGCTGCCCTCGTCAATCAGATTCACAGATTTTTCCCTCCTCATTTGTTCTCTCCCAGTCCGCTCTCAATACGCTTCTCGTTGTAGAAGAACATCAGTACGCCGCCCAGGGCAGCCAGTACGGCGGAAACCGCCGCTACCACCCGGTAGCCCAGTCCGCTGCCGTTGCCGATGGTGGCCAGAGCCGTAAAGAGCAGCATGGCCGCACTCTGGCCAAGCTTGAAGGCAAAGGTACGGGCCGCGTAGAACATGCCTTCCCGGTTCTCCCCGGTCTTTCTGGCTTCACATTCCGCCACGTCCGCCACAATGGCCTGGGGCAGAATTCCAAAGACGGCCATGGGGAAGGCCGCCACAAACACCAGGATAAAGCCCTGGACCATGGGCGGAATCCCCAGAGAGGGTCCCAACATGGAAGTGTAGAAAAATGCCACCGCAAAGATGCCGAAGGCGATCAGCACCAGTTTCTTCTTCCCCGTTTTGGGAACCAGAATGTTCACCGGAATATAGAACACCAGGGAGAGGGCGGTCATGGCCACAAAGAACACCGTGGACATGCTCTCGGACAGTCCCAGAAGGGAGGTCACAAAGAAGGGCAGTCCCGTCTGAAACATGGTCAGCCCCAGCCAGTATAAGATGTCGGAAGCCACAAAGATGCGGAAATCTCCGTTGCGGAAGGTCTTGACCAGAGAGGAAAAAGCGCTTCCCTCGCTGGGATGGCTGTCTACATACTCGTTCTCCTTAATGCACCACACGGGCACTTCCATACAGATAAAGGCGATGCAGGCAAAGATCAGGAAGGTGACACGGATGGCCATCACTCTTCCCAGGCTTCCCTCCATGGCTCCCCAGATCACCGGAGCCACGTAGGCAAAGGCGGTGCCTACGATAAAGGTGAGGGAGATGGCGGTGGAGATGTTCATACGCTGCTTCTGATCGTGTCCCATCTCCGGGATCAGGGCGTTAAAGGGTGTGCAGTAGGCAGTAATGGACAGATAGTAAGCCATCACAAACACAAACATCCACACCACGTTTACGGTGCTCTCATGGTTGACGGGCGCACAGAACACCAGCACCGTGCTGGCAGCTAACGGCAGGGCCGCCCACTTCATAAAGGGTATTCTTCTTCCGTCTTTGGATTTGCACCGGTCCGACAGGGAAGCGATCCAGGGATCCGTCACCGCATCAAAGAGCCGTCCAACGGCGGTGATGGCTCCGATCACGGTAAAGAGTCCCAGGATTACCCGTCCCTGCGGGACGAAGATTGTCTGCCCTGCTGCCTGACTGGCCGCATCGGGCTGATAGAAGTAAACCAGCCAGTTGGATATGAGGCCTGACATCATGGCCCATCCCAGCTGGCCCACGGCGAGTGCCGCGATTTTGCTGTTCGGCAAAGCTTTTGCCTTCATCTTTTCTTTCCCCCCATTAGTAGAAAAAAACATTTGTTGCCACGCAGCTGTCAAACGAATTGACATCTTTTGTTCAATGATATCATTTTTTGTGTAAAAATTCAAGATATGGGAGAAAAAGTCGTGTCTGCTCATCTTTTCATTTACACGGGCTCTTACCTGTGCTATGGTGATATAAACAACAGGAAAAGAGGAACAGATCATGAGCGGATCAACTTTCGGAACCAGATTTACCGTCACCACCTGGGGAGAATCCCACGGGGAAGCCCTGGGCGTGGTGGTGGACGGCTGTCCTGCCGGGCTTTCCCTTTGTCAGGAGGACATTCAGAGCATGTTAAACAGGAGAAAGCCGGGACAAAGCCGCTATACCACCGCCCGGAAGGAGGATGATCAGGTCGAGATCCTCTCCGGGATATTTGAAGGAAAGACCACGGGGACTCCCATCTCCCTGATGGTCAGAAACCATGATCAGCATTCAAAAGATTATGGGAATCTGGCCGAGGTATACCGGCCGGGACATGCAGACTTTACCTACGATCAGAAGTACGGCTTTAGGGACTACCGGGGCGGAGGCCGCTCCTCGGGCAGAGAGACCATCGGACGGGTGGCGGCCGGAGCCGTGGCGGAAAAGATCCTGAGTTCTCTGGGAATCAGCTTTTGTACCTTCACCCGTTCCATCGGCCCGGTTTCTATAAAAGATTTCAATCCGGAGGAGATCGACCAGAATCCCCTCTACATGCCGGATCATGGCGCTGCCGAAGAAGCTTCCAGATATCTCGAACAGTGCATGAAAGATCAGGTCAGCGCCGGAGGCACGGTGGAATGCCGCATTTCCGGTGTCCCGGCAGGCCTTGGAGAGCCGGTTTTCCAGAAGCTGGACGCGATGCTCTCCCAGGCGGTCATGTCCATCGGCGCCGTAAAGGCTGTGGAGATCGGGGACGGCACAGCAGCTTCCCAGGCAACGGGCATAACCAGCAACGACGGCTTTACGACAGAAGGAGAGCGCATTGTCAAGACCTCCAACCATGCGGGAGGCATCCTGGGAGGCATCAGCGACGGAAGCGAGATCATCCTCAGAGCCAGCATAAAGCCCACCCCCTCCATGAGCAGACCCCAGAGCACGGTCAACAGCACCGGAGAGCCGGTATCTCTGGAGATCAAAGGAAGACATGATCCGGTAATCGTTCCCAGGGCCGT
>CAZJYM010000133.1:0-8533 GCA_964550245.1 uncultured Blautia sp.
TGCTGCTGCCACCGGGCCAGGGTAGTTCCGTCCGCATACCAGACGGTTGCCTCCCTCCAGGAAAAGGAAAGGGCGAAACTTCCCGGATCCCTTTGGGGCTTTTGTCTCTTTTCGGCTGCCAGTTCCTCCGCCTGCACCTGGGTTAGGGACTGCACCTCCTCCCCCTTCCACAAAAACCCGCCAGTGGCCAGCGCATAGTGAATCCCGGGAAGGGAGGAAAACCTTCTGGCCGTATCCTCCAAAAAGGCCAGATCCGCCTTGGGACCGGGGCCGCTGTGGGTTCCGTAGAGGTTGTAGCACATGACAGCGTACTCCGGCCCCTTGGGGAGATCCTCCACCGGGGCATCCACTCCCAATACCACCCGCAGGGGAAGGCCCTCTTCTTCTGTTTTTGAGTAGAGCTTTTCCAGAAAAGTGATAAACTCCTCCCAAAGCCCCGCTTTTCCCAGGTTTTCAAAGTCGATCTCGATCCCCCCGGCCCCAAAGGAAGAGGAGAGTTCCAGGATGGAATCAATCATCTCCTCCATTCCGGGGTCTTTCCACTGCTGCTCCAGAAAGGCGGCATCCTTCTGTACGGCTGTGCCGTCCGGATGTCTTACATCGTTGGTAAAGGAAAGAAACACAGTACCCGGAAGTTCATCCCTTATCTCTTCCAGCTCCTGGGGAAGGATCAGATCTCCGGATTCCTCAAAGAGACAGGAGAACAGGCAGAACTTCTCCGCCCTTTCCTTTAATTCGGGATCCCAGTACACCACCCAGGCCGTATCCCACTTTGGATCTTCATCCGGGGGCTGCCTTCCTCTGCATCCCCCGGTGAGAAGGAGGATGAGCAGGAGGAGAAAAAACAGTACTTTCACGATTGCCTCACAGGTACTTGATGAAAAAGTCAATGAGTCTCTTCCAGGCGACGGACAGTTCATGCCGGATCTTTTTCAGGCCGTGGTACCGGTTGTCGTAGAGGATCTGCCCCTTTTCCTCCCCCTCCTCCGGGAGGGAGCGGATGGTGACCTTCTCCATCACCCCGTCATACACGTCATCGGAGAGGTTTCGCTGGCTCCAGCCGAAGCCCTCCCAGCCGCAGGCAAAGCCGAAGCTGCCCGCTGCTGTATTTTCGACTCTCACTTCCGCCGCCTCCCGTCCGTCGATCAGAACCTTCACCCTTTCTCCCTCCAGGACTACAGTGAGTGTCCGGCTTCCCCGGTCACGGATGTCCAGCTCGGGAACGTAAGCGGGGGAACCCTCCTCTACGGAAACAGTCTCCCAGTCGGATACCTCTGCTGCCTGGTCGGCATACTCCCTGGCCTCATCCGAATCCACCGCGTAGCGCTCCATGGTCTCCAGCTCCAGAAGACGCATCTTTTTTTCATCCTCGGAGGTGGAGTCATAGACGATCCCGTCAAACTCATCCAGGTTTTGGGAGATGAGGGCCTCTTCCTTTCCCCCGGATACCTCCCCGACTTTCAGGACATTGTTCTCCAGGCTTACAAACACCCCGCTTTTCAGGGCTTCATCGGACCGGAAGTACAGCGTCTGTGTTCCATACCTGTTTCCGCTTAGTGTCACTTCCGCCTCACCGTCGGCAAAGGAGAGATCCTGTAAGACCATCTCTCCTCTGCCTTCCGGCAGGGAGGTGAGGATCAGCTTCTCCGGCTGACACTCCAGGGCTCCTTCTGTCACCTGCCAGTTGGCATACTCTTTTGGATCCCCGTCCACGAAGTCCACATCCAGGTGAGAGTCGTAAAGGATCCGCATTAAAAGGTGATTGACACCCCAGTAGGACTGGGGCTGCATCCGGGTCAGATCGTAGACGGTATGTCCGTCGTCCCGGGAATTAAAGCAGAAGCCCTCCCGGTTGAAGTTCATGTCAAAGAGGCTGTAGATCCACTCCGCATTGGTCTCACTGACCCGGTCGTTGTTTCCAAACTTTCCCGTGTTGGAATGCATTAAAGCGTAAAGCCCCGGAAGCTCTCCCAGCCTGTCGGTGTACTCCCGCTCCATGCCCTCATAGTCGGCACCGATGCGGGAGCGCATGGCGTCGTAGGATTCCCTGGGCACTCCGTATTCATCCCGGATGTAGTCCATCAGGAAGTGGTTGTAGTTTCTCCCCAGGGCGGAGGTGAGGTTTTCGTACTCCAAAGATCCCAGCTCCCCCAGAAAGTTGTCATAGCGGTCAAAGACGTTGATGTAGAAAAGCCGGTAGCCGTTGGTGCCCAGCTCCCAGAAGGTGCTGTCCCGCAGGGTTTCCAGATCCGAGGCCGATAAAAACTTGGCGTCGTCCACCAGAAACTTCTCCGCGTAGGTCAGCATGGAGGCCTTATAATCATATTTTTCCAGGATCTTCTGGGCAAAGGTGGCCGTATCCCTCCTCCCGTCCTCAAACATGAGAAAGAGAGCCTTTTCCGGCAGGGGCTTCCCGGTCTCATAGTAGTCTTTGATGTCCTGCTGGGTGATGGTGACAAAGCCCTGATCGTAAAGAACCGAGAGTTCTTCCTCCAGATCGGCCGTACTGATCAGAGTCTCCGTGCCGGTCCGGTCCACCCCGAAGTAGGACAGGGCCACAAAGCCTGTACTTTCCGGATCCCTCTCTTCCTCTTTAAAGGGCTCATAAGTGTTGAAGGAGAAAAAGTTGGAGAGAAAGATAAGCAAAAGGATTAAAAGCACAATCCCCTCCAGCACGGCCCGAACCGCTTTAATCCGGTCCTTTCTGGTCTTAATCAACGGGTACCTCCTCCCCCTGGATCTCCCTTTTCTCCCCGGTGTGTTTTCTCTTTTCCTTCTTCTCCTTCTCCTTTACGTCCTGGGGAGTCATCCGGGTGCCCCAGGTGGACTTCCAGAAGGTGAACCAGGCGATGGGCATCTGCCAGAGCAGCACCAGCTCATAGTAGAAACAGAACAGCATGCCCCACAGCCAGGTGCTGCTCTTTCGCAGAAACATCTGGGCGGCGCTCATCAAAAGACTCATCATCAGAAGCCCCAGAAGAAAGGTGGTGGGGAAGACCCGGTACACCAGGGGAATGTAGATCAGGTTGTAGATCACCACGACCGGGGCAGCCAGGGGCACCAGCACCCCGATGTAGAATAAGGCGGCGCTGAAGGGCTCCTTTTTCCACATGAAGCGGCAGGCCACCATGGACTCCCGCAGCCAGGATCTCTTCCAGCGCATCTGCTGTCTGAGAAACACCGGGTACTCATTGGGCACGATGGTGTTGGAGACGGCGGTATCCTGGTAGCAGGTCCTGTGTTTGCGAAGGACCATGTTTGTCATGCTGCGGTCATCCCCGAAGGTGGCCTTCTGTCCCAAAAAGGTCTGGTTTCTCCAGGCATCCAGGTTTTCCAGCACGATGTCCCGCCGGTAGCAGGCCAGCGGTCCCGAGAGACAGGTCACCGTGTCAAACACCGACTCGGCCGCCTTCATGATGCGAAAGGCGATGTAGTAGCGGACGGACTGCATGCGGGTCAGACTGTTGGTGTAGGTGTTGGCCACGTCCGTCCGCCCGGAAACCCCGCCCATCTTTGGGTCTTTAAAGGGCTGGACGATGTTTCTTACGGCAAACACGTCCAGGAAGCTGTCGGAGTCCACAAACATCACCAGATCGGTATGAGCCCGGAGAACCCCTTCGGAGAGAGCCTCTCTCTTGCCCTTATTTTCCGCCTGCCTCACGATGTGGACTCTCTCCCGCACCTTAAACCGGGAGTTTCCCTGACAGAGGTGTTCAATGGTTTCCTCGGCCGCCTTCACCGAATTGTCGGTGGAGCAGTCGTCCACCAGGATTACTTCCAGTTTGTCGATGGGGTAATCCTGATTTACACAGCTTTGCAGCGTACGGCCGATCCACTTCTCCTCGTTGAAGCAGGGGATGATGATGGTCACAGAGGGGGTGTAGTTGATGTCGATGGGCACGGGTCTGTAGAAAGCCCCCAGCAGGTACCGGCTCAGGAGAAAGACCATGGCCATGATGCTGTAGAGATAGAGCCACTTGTTATACTTGAAATAGATCACGCTCTCCGAGCGCATGAGAATGATAAAGCTGCAGACAAAGAACAGCATCAGGGAAGCGACGGTGAGCTCCACCCGGTTCTTCCGCCTCCGGGCATAAAGTGACAACGGAATGGAAAACTGAATCCCCGCATACTCCCCGTCCTCCCGGGTGAAAAAGCGGGCACAGGTAAACTTTTGCCTCACCGTCATCTCCAGCCCCTCGGGAAGGGATCCGGGGGTGATCTCCAGATGAATCCGGCAGGTATCCGCCTGTTCCAGAAGAGTTTTGGAGCGGGGACCGGGAAGGTGAATCAGAGCTCCGGTCATGGACAGATCCACCACTCTCACATGGAAGCTGCTGGTTCTCATCTTCTTTTTGCTGCAGTGCACCGTGCCCTCCAGATCCACCACGTAGCGGATGCCCTCCTTCATGGCATGGATGTACTCCTCGAAGTCCTCGGTTCTCTCCCGGCCGTCCACATGGCCCCGGCGGTCGCTCCCCTTTCTGACTCCTTCCGGATCCGGCAGGTTGGCCAGGGCTCTCCGGTCCCCCTTTTGCACCAGAAGCACATCCACCGGATGGCCCTTTTTCTTCTTTCTGTGAAAGAGGGGGAAAAGCCGGGGATGAATAAAGCGGGGCTTTTCCCAGATCTCCTCCGGCTTTTCCTCCCTCTTTTCTTCCGGTTTTTCTTCCTCTTCCTTTTCTAGCCGGGAGTCTCCTCCCGGCTCGGAAAAGACGGTTCTGCCTCCGGAACCGTTTCTTCCTCTTCCGGCATGTCCACGAAGCAGGAGCGGATCAGTCCCGCAAAAAGCTTCGACAGATCCGTCTCCTCTTCCTGATCCAGGTAGGTATCACTCAGGTGAACGGCGGTGCTGCTGATGTTTTCCGCGGCTCTGGAGAGCTGTCCCAGATATGTGCAGTAGTTCTTCTCAATGTCCCGGATCCGCTTCTGGATCTGCAGCATCTTTTGATCCCGGTACTTCCGGATCTCCTGATCTGCTGCTTTTTTCTCCTCCGCCAGTTCCTCCTGGCGCTTCCGGTCCCGGCCGTCGATCTCCTGCATCTTTACCCGGAGGGCGTCCTGCAGTTCCTCGTAGGTGCGCTTTTCCGTATCCAGGTTCTCCTGCAGCTCCTCCAGTTTCTTTTTGTCCTGCTCATGAGCTCTTATCTCATCGGAGAGCTGTTTTTCCAGTTCAATCCTTTTGGCGCTCTCCTGATTCAGTTCCCTCTCCAGTTCCAGGATCTTAATCTCCAGGTTTCGAACCCTGCTGCCAAACACGGATTATTCCTCCTCTCCCTGCTCCGTCCGCACATGGGTCTTTAAATACTCCACCCACTTTTCGGCTCCCCGCTGGTTTAAGTGAATGCCGTCCTCCTGGGAGATGTAGGGAGACAGCAGATCTTCCTCATTGGCCAGCGCATGAAACATGTCGATGTATCCGCATCCCTTTCGCCGGGCCATTTTTGCGATGTCCAGGTTAACCCGGCGGATCCGGTTCACGGTCAGCGTCACCCGGGAGGTGGAAACACTTCTCCCCACGGGGGTTACCCCCTGAATGTAGATGGGCACCCCGGGAAACTGCTCCTGCAGTTTGTCCAGAAACATCTCGTAGGTCTCCAACAGACTGGCATCAGAACCGGAGGCCAGCACGTTCATGCCTAAAAGCACAAAGATGTTTCGGGGATGATGGGTGCAGATCTCGTCAAAGACCGCCACATTTGTGCCGTCCTCATTCTGGACGGTGACGTTGTTGACAAACTGGGCCGGGGTGATGGACTTGTAGGCGCTGACAGAAACGGATTCCGGCAGATCCAGATCGTAGGTGGAAAGGGTCTGAGTCATGGAATCCCCGATAAAGAGGGAATCCTCAAACCAGGAGGCATCCACCGGTTCATGTTCCGGAAGCTCATACTCCGAGATATCCTCCTCCACCGCAAAGAGCTTTTCCACCTGCAGGTCAAAACTTAAAGAGAGCCGGTCCAGGGAAACCACCGCGGTCTCCGTGGTCTCCAGGGCATCCAGCAAATACTCCACCGTCACCACAATGTCCCGGTTGGGTTCCTCCTCCGGAGCTTCCTCCAGGATATCCTGAAAGTCGTTGGCCGGGCGCTCATCCTGTTCAAAGGGCTCATACTCGGTCTCATCCAGGGTGTCCCCCAGCTTCACGGCGATGATCTCCCCGGACTCCACCCGGGACACATAGCCCATGGCCGCGTTAAAGGAAGGCAGTGATGTGTCTGCCAGATAGGCGGAGGGCTGAACGGCCGTTTTAAGTCCCGCGCTTCTGGCGGCGTGAAGCACTTTGGTATTCAGCTTCGTAGCATTGGCCGCACAGTAGGAGGGACTCTCCCCGGTGATGGTCTCCACGATGCACTGGGCGTGGGCAAAGGAGGCGGCAATGGTCTCCGCCGGCTCATTCTCCATGTGTCTCCTGGCATCCAGGGTGTAGTTGCCGATTTCATACCCCTCCCGCTGGATCATCTCCAAAACATTGCTGCCCTCCGCCGCCGACATGCCGTCCACCAGAAAGGTGACGGGCACGTCATGCTCCTCCACGCAGGTGAGGATCTGTTCCATGGATGATCCGTAGACCATGCCCAGAAAAACCAGGCCCACCTTTCTCTGGCTGGCCTTTACCTGCTCTAAAAGATCACACTCCTCATCGGAGTTTTTCAGGTTCTCCTCGGCCTGCTCGATGTAGGGCTCCGGATCATACTCCGCCAGATCCAGCTCCTCCATCACATCCGCATTGGCGGCCTGGGCGGAGGGACTGCGGTTTCTCTCCCGGGAACAGCCCGCCAGGGTAAGAAGAGAGAACCCTAATAATAAGGTAAGAAAAAGCCCTTCCCGTTTCATTCTCCCCGGGCCCCCGTTTCCCTACAGGCTGCAGTACTCGTATCCCAGTCTCTCCATCCGGGACCGGGAATACACCCCGCACACATCCACCAGTAATGCCCCGGGACGAAGCACGGCTGAAAAATCCTCATCTCTCCATCCGCTAAAAGCTTCATGGGCCGCACACAGGATCAGGCAGTCCCCATCCAAAAGATCACAAAGATCCAGAGGCCTCCGGCCGTACACCGCCAAAATCTCCCCCGGATCCGCTACCGGATCAGAAATCTCCGGATAAATCCCGTAATCCCGCAGCGTCCCCACCAGCTGTTCCACCCGGCTGTTTCTCATGTCGGGGACATTCTCCTTAAAGGTGACGCCCAGCACAAAGACCCGGCAGTGGGACAATTCCTTATCCCTTCTTAGAAGCCTTTGAACCACTTCCAGAGCAATCCGATAGGGCATGGCCTCGTTGATCTTTCTGGACTCCCGTAAAAGCCCTGGGGAAAAACCGCAGCTTTCCGCCTTTTGAATCAGGTAGTAGGGATCCACCCCGATGCAGTGGCCTCCCACCAGACCGGGACGGAAAGGCAGGTAATTCCACTTGGTCTTCATGGCCTCCATCACCTGCCGGGTGTCAATGCCCAGAATCCCCATCATGCAGGAGACCTCATTCATAAAGGCGATGTTCACATCCCGCTGGGCATTCTCCACCACCTTGGCGGCCTCTGCCACCCGGATGCTCTCCACGGGACAGAGTTTACCCTTAACACTCTCATCAAAGATCAGGGAGTAGACTCTCTCCACATCCAGGAGAGTTTCCGGATCCTGTCCGGAGATCAGTTTGTTCACCCGGGTTAAGGTATATTCCCCCGATCCGGGGCTGACCCGCTCCGGGGAATAGCCCACAAAGAAGTCCTCCCCCGGTTTCATTGCGGAATACTCCGAAAGCAGGGGGATACACACCTCTTCCGTCACCCCCGGGTACACGGTGGACTCATAGACAATCAGACTTCCGGGAGTCATGTGGGCGGCTACGGTGATGCTGGCCTCCCGCAGAAAACTTAGATCTGCGCTGTGATCCGGGTAAACCGGGGTGGGAACGGCGATGATAAAGACCGATGCCTCATCTAAAACCCCGGGATCACTGGAAAATACAACCGTAGAGTCCCGGTTTTCCCGGCACGCCCGGATCCGCTTTTCACTGACGTCATATCCGATCACCTTAGTCTTTTGGGAAAACTCCAGAGCCAGGGGAAGTCCCACATAGCCCAGTCCCACCACGGCGATGGTGTCCCCTGCCCCGTGCTGTTTTCTACATCCCATGGCGGCCTCCCCCTCCTTGTTTGCCTGCAAAAAACCATGACGCTGGTGGGACCTAAATGTCAGGATTTTCTGATGATTGTATTAAAAGTGATACAATATGTCTTGTATTATGTTTTTCATTTGGTTGTATTATACTGCTTTTAGGGTTATTGGGCAAGATTTTTATAGATAATTCACAACTTACTAAACATCCTCCAAAGATGGAAGGTGATATTTTATGACAGTAATGAATTTAAACCTGCCGAACAGGACCTGCTTCGTTTCGAGGGCGAAACGGAAGAATCTCCCCATAAGTTTTTCTTGACGGGTTTCCCCTCTGATGCTATGATTACACCGTCCAAACGGAGAAACACCAAAAAAGACAAGAAATGACCCAGCCTGGATGCTCCATCCG
>CAZJYM010000134.1:0-4411 GCA_964550245.1 uncultured Blautia sp.
GTAAAGCACACGGCATGAAAGCCCAGGCTTTCCGCGGCCTGGCAGTTGACCAGGGAGTCATCCAGGATCACGGTCTTTTCCGGGTTCAGCCCGTACTGCTGTGTGAGAGCCTGGTACATCTCCTTCTCCGGCTTGGCGTGATGAACCTCGTAGGAATAGACCGTCCCGTCCATGGATGCCAGAAAGTCCAGCTTCTTAAGGTTTTCTTCCAGCATGTACTTACAGCAGTTGGAAAAGGCGTAGATCTTATAGCCCTTGCTTTTCAGGTACTTCACCCAGGTGAGGGCATAAGGCCGGGGATGAACCATCTCCGGGGAGTGTTCCAGCACCTGGCGGATCTCCTGCTCATAGCGGGGAGAGCGGGAGACAAACTGGTTCACATAGGCCTCCTCCTCTTTTAATCCCAGGTTTCTCTTTTCCCACAGGGGATTTTGAAAGACGGTCTCCGCGATCTTATCCCTGGTTTTTTCCGGGAAGGAAAAGCCCTCCAGATAGGACTTCCAGTCGCAGTCCACCAGCACATTGCCCAGATCGAAGACCACGTTCTGGATTTTGCTGTCCTTACCCGGGGAGGGATTTCTCTTTTTTAAAAACTGATAGATCATCAGGATGGCGTAGAGAAGGACAGGCAGCAGAAAGGCAGCGGCCAGGGCGGCCCGGAACAGATCCTGGGATTTTTCCCCGTCCGTCAGAGCAAAGACCATGGGAAGGCAAAACACCACCAGGAGGATAACCACCAGCAGGATGGCCCCGTACTTTTTAAAATTTTTCATACCCAAACCCCTCATAAAGCGGAACCGGGGCTGATTTGACCTCCAGCCCCGGTTCCAGCCCTCTCATGCTTTCTGTCTGTAGATGATGTCCCCTCTTCCGGGGCCGTTGGAAATCATGGTGATGGGGAAGCCGATGTGTTTCTCCACAAACTCCACATACTTCCGGCAGTTTTCGGGAAGCTCTTCATAGGAGCGGATTCCCCGGATATCGCACTTCCATCCGGGAAGCACCTCCAGAACCGGTCTGGCCTTTTCCAAAAGCCCGGTCGTGGGAAACTCCGTGGTGGTCTCTCCGTCGATCTCATAGGCGGTGCATACCGGAATCTGATCCAGGTATCCCAGCACATCCAGCACCGTAAAGGCCACATCCGTGGTTCCCTGAATCCGGCAGCCGTAGCGGGAAGCCACACAGTCAAACCATCCCATTCTTCTGGGACGTCCGGTGGTAGCCCCGTACTCTCCCCCGTCTCCGCCTCTTCTGCGCAGTTCATCCGCCTCATCCCCGAAGATCTCGGAGACAAAGACGCCGGCTCCCACCGCGCTGGAATAAGCCTTGCAGACGGTGATCACCTGAGAGATGGCCCAGGGCGGAACTCCGGCTCCCACCGCGCCGAACCCGGCCAGGGTGGAGGAGGAGGTAACCATGGGATAGATTCCGTGATCCGGATCCTTTAAGGAGCCCAGCTGTCCCTCCAGCAGGATCTCCTTTCCCTCTTTCAGGGCATTCCAGAGGAAGAGGGAGGTATCCCCCACGTAAGGGGCAATCATTTCCCTCCAGGTCATCATCTCCTCAAAGAGTTTGTCCGGATCCAGCAGGGGCTTCCGGTAGAGATGCTCCAGCAGCACATTTTTTACTTCGCAGACCCGGCAGAGTTTTTCCTTCAGGGAATCCTCCTGGAAAAGCTCGCTTACCTGAAAGCCGATTTTGGCATATTTGTCCGAGTAGAAGGGGGCAATGCCGGAACGGGTGGATCCGAAGGATTTCCCCGCCAGTCTCTCTTCTTCATACTGGTCGAACAGGATATGGTAGGGCATCACGATCTGGGCCCTGTCGGAGACCAGAATCCGGGGAGCCGGCACACCCCGGTTCACCAGTTCCGTGTATTCCTTGATGAATGCCGGAATGTTCAGGGCCACACCGTTGCCGATGACGCTGGTGGTGTGACTGTAGAACACGCCGGAGGGAAGGGTATGGAGGGCAAATTTACCATAGTCGTTTACGATGGTATGTCCCGCGTTGGCGCCTCCCTGGTAGCGGACCACGATGTCCGCCTCCCGGGCCAGCATGTCGGTGATCTTGCCCTTTCCCTCGTCTCCCCAGTTTGCTCCTGCCACTGCTTTGATCATAACGCTCTCCTCCGCTTTATTGTCTATACCTGAATCTCTGCCTTTAAGCCCAGCAGATCCTTATTCTTCTCCAGAACGGGGGCCACCACGTTCTGCAGAAAGTTCTTCGTCTGCTCCGGAGCCATGCCCACATACCGGCCGGGATCCATGGTTTTTTCCAGATCCTCCCGGGTCAGGTTAAAGGCCGGATCTGCCGCGATCAGATCCAGAAGGTTGTTTTCCTTCCCTTCCGCCTTTACATTCCTGCCCGCCTCCATGGAGAGCTGCCGGATGCGCTCGTGAAGCTCCTGCCGGTCTCCCCCGGCCTTTACCGCATCCATCAGGATGTTTTCCGTGGCCATGAAGGGAAGCTCCGAGAGCAGTCTTTTCTCAATCACTTTGGGATATACCACCAGGCCGTCCACCACGTTCAGGCACAGGTCCAGAATGCCGTCCACCGCCAGAAAGCCCTCCGGGATGGAGAGACGCTTGTTGGCGGAATCGTCCAGCGTGCGCTCAAACCACTGGGTGGCGGAGGTGACAGCGGGATTTAAGGCATCCGCCATCACATACCTGGAAAGGGAAGCGATGCGCTCGCACCGCATGGGGTTTCTCTTGTAGGCCATGGCGGAGGATCCGATCTGGGATTTCTCAAAGGGCTCCTCCACCTCCTTCAGATGCTGCAGGAGACGGATGTCTCCCGCCATCTTGCAGGCGCTGGCGGCAATGCCGGATAAAACATTCATCACCCGGGTATCCACCTTCCGGGAGTAGGTCTGGCCGGATACGGGATAACACGCCGAAAAGCCCATCTTTTCGGCGATCATGGGATCCAGCTTTTCCACCTTTTCGCAGTCCCCGTCAAAGAGCTCCAGAAAGCTGGCCTGGGTGCCGGTGGTTCCCTTGGAACCCAGGAAACGGATGGATCCCAGCACGTATTCCAGATCCTCCAGATCCATGAGGAATTCCTGTGTCCACAGGGTGGCTCTCTTGCCCACGGTGGTGGGCTGGGCCGGCTGAAAGTGGGTAAAGGCCAGGGTGGCCAGATCTTTGTATTGATCGGCAAACCGGGAAAGCTCGGCAATCACGTTGACCAGTTTCTTTTTTACCAGCTTCAGGGCTTCCCGCATGATGATCAGGTCCGTATTGTCCCCCACATAGCAGGAAGTGGCTCCCAGGTGAATGATTCCCCGGGCTTTGGGACACTGTACCCCGTAGGCGTACACATGGGCCATCACATCGTGGCGCACCTGTTTTTCCCGCTCTTTCGCCACGTCGTAGTTGATGTCGTCCGCATGGGCCTTCATCTCGTCGATCTGTTCCTGGTCAATGGGAAGTCCCAGTTCCCTCTCCGTCTCCGCCAGGGCGATCCACAGCTTTCTCCAGGTACGGAACTTCATGTCCTGGGAGAAGAGATACTGCATCTCCCGGCTGGCATACCGCTCCGAGAGGGGGCTGGTATAAGTATCCGTTCCCATCTTTTACTCCTGTCTGTCCAGTCCCAGGCGGTGGAATACTTCATTATAGGCTTCCTCCACGTTGCCCAGATCTCTGCGGAAACGGTCCTTGTCCAGCTTTTCGTTGGTCTTTACATCCCAAAGCCGGCAGGTATCGGGGGAAACCTCATCCGCCAGGATGATCTCCCCGTGGTAGCGTCCAAACTCAATCTTGAAGTCAATCAGTTTCATCCCCGCATTCAGGAAGTACTCCTTCATGATCTCATTTACCTTCAAAGTGTAGGAGCGGATTGTCCCCAGCTCCTCTCTGGTAGCCAGTCCCAGTGCCAAAGCATAGTCGTCGTTGATAAAGGGATCTCCCAGGGCATCATTCTTGTAGCTGAACTCCAGAATGGGACAGAGAAGAGAGGTTCCCTCCTGTACACCCATCCGTTTGGAAAAGCTTCCTGCAGCCACGTTGCGGACGATCACCTCCAGGGGAACAATCTCCACCTTCTTCACGGCGGTCTCCCGGTCGTTCAGTTCCCGGATGAAATGGGTGGGAATTCCGGCAGCTTCAAATTTCTGGAAAACAAGATTGCTCATGCGGTTGTTGATCACGCCCTTGCCCAGGATGGTGCCCCGTTTCTCTCCGTTAAAGGCGGTAGCGTCGTCCTTGTAGCTTACAATCACGACCTCCGGATCCTCGGTGGCAAACACCTTCTTGGCCTTTCCCTCATAAAGCTGTTCTCTTTTCTCCATTTTTTCACCTGTTCCTTTCGGATTAACTCAGTCCGGAAGGGCAAAACCCCCTTCCCGGAGTGGATTTTAGAAACTTGCACAAGAATTATATAACAGGACTGAGGGGAACGCAAC
>CAZJYM010000134.1:4511-8431 GCA_964550245.1 uncultured Blautia sp.
GTGGATTTTAGAAACTTGCACAAGAATTATATAACAGGACTGAGGGGAACGCAACAGGAAATTTTTCTTCTGCAGGGCTACCGTGCGGGTTTTGCGAATTGAAAGGGCGCTCAGGAGCGCGAAGCGATCCTGCCGTACAGTCTGATACTCTTAAACTCCCCCGGCAATGCTGAATTTGCCCAGAAACTCCCGCATCCGGGAATGGGTGGATTCAAACACCTCCTGGGGAGTGCCCTCCACGGCAATGACTCCCTGGTCCATAAAGATCACCCGGTCGGAGATGTCCCTGGCAAAGTTCATCTCGTGGGTGACGATGACCATGGTGATGTGTTCTGCGGCCAGATCTTTGATCACCTTCAGGATCTCCCCGGTAAGCTCCGGATCCAGGGCGGAGGTGGGCTCGTCAAAGAAGAGGATCCGGGGATTCATGCACAGGGCTCTGGCGATGGAGACTCTCTGCTGCTGTCCGCCGGAGAGCTGGTAGGGATAGGCGTTTTCCTTTTCTTCCAGGCCCATCTTGCGCAGAAGGCTTCTGGCATGGGCATAGACTTCCTCTTTCCTGCGCTTCTGTACCCGGATGGGTGCATCCGTGATGTTTTTCATCACCGAGAAATGGGGGAAGAGATTGAAGTTCTGGAATACCAGCCCCACATCCCCCGACTTTCTGATCTCTCCCCCGTCGGGAGTCTCCAGACCCGTGGCACAGCGCAGCAGGGTGGACTTTCCCGAGCCGGAGGGGCCGATGATGCTCAGCACCTCTCCTTCATCCACCTCCAGGGAGATGTCCTTTAGCACTTCCAGTTCCCCGAAGGACTTTTTAATGTGACTCATTTCAAACAGTTTCATGATGAAACCTCCTCCTACCGGTAGTAGCTGAGTTTCTTCTCGATTCTGTCCATGACCACCGCCACCAGCAGATTGAACACGTAGTAAAAGATGGCTGCGCAGATAAAGGGAGTCATGGTGGTCTGGGAACTGGCGATCTGTTTGGCGATGGTGAACATCTCCGCCACCGCCACCACGAAGGCCAGGGAGGTATCCTTCACCAGGGTGATCACCTCGTTGGTCACCGAGGGCAGAATCCGCTTGATCACCTGGGGCAGAATGATGCGGAAGAAGGTCTGTACCCGGCTGTACCCCAGGATAAAGGCGGCCTCATACTGGCCCTGGGAGATGGATTCGATGCCTCCCCGGAAGATCTCCGCAAAATAGGCCGCGTAATTGATGGAAAAGCCGATGAACACCGCGATCAGGTTGTATCCCTTGGCGATGCGGATGCCGAAGATAAAGTAGGGGCCGAAGTACACCACCATCAGCTGAAGCATGAGAGGGGTGCCCCGCATGACGGAGATGTACCCGGACACCAGTGTCCGCAGTATTTTGAACCTGGACATCCTGCCGAAACAGACCAGAAGTCCCAGGGGCAGGGAAAAGAGGAGGGTTACAAAAAATATCTCGCAGGAGACCAGCATCCCTCCGGCAAGCTGTCGGATCATTACACTTAAACTCATGTTTTTCCTCCTCTTGACAAGAAGAAAGAGGGTGTGATTACCCTCTGTCTTCTGTTATTTCTTATTTGATTATTCAGCGGCTTCCTCAGTCTCAGCGGTTTCTTCCGCCGCGGCTTCCTCAGCAGGAGCTTCTTCCTCAGCTGCTGCCTCTTCCGCAGGAGCTTCCTCTTCTGTGGTTTCGGCTGCGGTTTCCTCTCCGATACAGACCATTCCGTCCAGTTCCGGATAGGTCTCTACCAGCTCATCAACCTTTCCTTCCTCGTTGAGTTTGAGGATCTCTGCCCATACGGTATCCCGCAGCTCCTCATCTCCCTTTCTGAAGCCGATGCCGTACTGCTCGCTCTGGAGCACTTCATCCAGGATGACGAAAAGTCCTTCTTCTCTCTGGGCGATCTGATACTTGGCCACACCGATGTCCACGGCCACTGCATCCGCCGCACCGGATTCCAGGTTCATGAAGGCGGTGTTGTAATCCGGGTTCTCATCCAGGGAGGCAAAGCTGTCTGAAAGAGCCTTCATCTCCGTGTTCTCCTCATCGGTGAGAAGCTGCAAAGCTGCGGAGGCCGCCTGGGTAACCACGTTCTTGCCGGCCAGATCTGCCAGAGTTGTGATACCGGAATCAGCTGCCACCACCATCACCTGCTCATTGTTTACATAGGGATCAGACCAGGTGTAGTCATCCTCTCTGCCGTTGATGGTAAATCCGCTCCAGATGCAGTCGATCTCTCCGGACTCCAGCATCATGTCCTTGGAATCCCAGGCGATGGGCTTCTTCTCCAGCTCCCAGCCCAGGTTGTCGCAGACCATCTGGGCCAGATCCAGGTCAAAGCCCACATAATCTCCTTCATCATTCATATAGCCGAAGGGGGGATACTCCGCATCAAATCCCACGATGAAGGAATCCCTCTCCTCCGCCGCCACAGGCACAGCACTGATCATTCCGACTGCCATGACAGCCGCCATCATAATGGAAACCGTTCTTCTTTTCATAATTCATCCTCTCTTCCCGGGATCCGCTTCCGGGACTCTGAATAGTTTCGTTGTTTATCACGTAGCCACTTTACCACGTGAAAGTCTCACGCACAAAAGCTATGGTATCACAGGACTTACCGGGTGTCAAGCCTGGATTCACGTTTTAAGCGGCTCTCCGGGGAAAAGCGGGAGAGGATCAAATTGGCAAACAACAGCGGGATATCCCGGGAATTTTCAAAAACATCTCCGGAGAAAGAAACCGGGAGTCGCTGCCGGTGTCGCATCATGACGCATCTTATGCTCTGATTGCTGAGTATGGTGATTTTCTGTCTTGACTTTTCTGAAAATACCGGTATAATAAATCCAGGGATAAAATATCCGGTGTTTACTGCGCTGACCATATCAGAATCTGTTCAAAACCCTTCTGTACGTTCAATAAGGAGGCCGGTGCGTTATGAAATAAGGCGGTATGGAACTCTCTCCATACGGTGAGTCTGGTTTTAAGAACAGTTTCATTGATTTATTATTTTTCAAGGGGGATAAACCATGTTTAAAAAAGTTATCCTGGGGGCACTGCTGTTGTCTCTTTGTGTTCCGGTGTATGCCGACGCTGAAGCGGAAGTTTCAGATCAGAACGTCTGCACCGTTACGGCAGACTACAGTGCCTCCGAGTTTGCAGATGAAAATATTGATATCAGCAATCTGGAGGTATATTCAGATGAAGCCTGTGAAAACATGCTGAGTGTCAGAAAAGTCTCCATGGATGAGGACAATAAGAAAATCACCTTTGAGATTGAATATGACTCTGATATCGATGCCATATATGTTGTTCCTCCGGTGTTTACCGTCCAGGAAGACCTGGAAAAAACGGAGCTTCCCAAAACGGATGACGGCAATTCCGACTTTCACATCGCAGATGTTTCCGTGCAGGATGCCCACATTCCGGACAGTGACATTTACGAAATAGCTGTAACCATCTCTTCCGGCACCGGGAAATATCCGGTTGATCTGAAGCTGGATAACAACGGATATATTCTCTCCGCCAAAACTTCTGCAACATTTGAATCCAGCGTGGAGGACGGGACCGTTTCCAAATCCATCACCGACTACAGTTTCCATTTTGAAGCGGGCACCGAGGAAGAAGCCGGGGAAATTCTGGAAAATGCCTCTTTCCATTATTACCATACACGCCAGTTTGAAGCGGCAGATGACTGGACTTTCTCCAGCGACGATATGCAGATCCATGTATTAGACCTTACTCTGAATGCTGTGTAAATTTTTATCCCGGTTTCGAGCAGTTTTCTGACAAAATAAAAGAGACGTAAACTGTTGCAGTTTACGTCTCTTTTTTTGAAACTTACTGATCAGCGGGAGAATTACCCCAATTCTTCCCTCTGGGGGCATTTCTGTGTCTTTACAAACCTTTCCGGAAATGTT
>CAZJYM010000135.1:0-8414 GCA_964550245.1 uncultured Blautia sp.
GGTCCTTCTTCTTCGGGAGGATTCTCTTCGCCGTTTTCTTCGCCGTTATTCTCCTCACCGTTTTCTTCCCCGCCTTCTTCTCCATCAGATAGGAATTCCGGCTCCTCCGGAACGACTTCTTCTGGAACGACAACTTCGCCGCCGTCGCCAAAGAGGATTTCCTCTACCGGAGCGCTGTCATCGGGGATTTCTGCTGTTACTTCTGTTTCGGCTTCTACAGCCGGTGCTGCCTCGGGGATTTCTTCATCCGGGACAACTACGGTCTCAACCTGGGCCGCTGCATCTCCGTCCTGCAGTTCATCTGCCAGCACCCCGAAGGTACCGCATCCTAGAACCATGGACAGAGAAAGAGTCCATGCAGTAATGATTCTGCACGTTTTTTTGAAGTCCTTCATCATAATCTCCTTCCATCTTACATTTATTGCACGTTTTTGCGGTAAAACCTGCTCTGTGCGACTGTAATATAACATATTTACAATTCATTGTGGTATGCAGACAGCATACTTTTAAAAAACTTAGTGACATACGATGCAATTGGAGTCAAAAGGAACCTTTTATTCCGAATGTTTCTCCCAATCGCTCCGTTTTCCCATGGTTGGAATGCTCCTTCTGTGAAATTCCGGCTTCATTTCCGGTTCTGAATCATGTTTCCTCCTGCTGCCCGGGTGCACTCCCTTCCACTCAGAGATGCCCTTGATGGTGGAGGTGTACTCCGAAGGAGACATCCCTGTAATCTTCTTGAACTGCCTGGAGAAGTAGTGAATGGAGGAGTATCCCAGATAATTGGAAATCTCACTGATGTTCATGCTGTTCTCCTGGATCAGGTCCTTGGCAAAGTCAATCTTCATCCTGCTGAAGTAGTCAATCACCCCGCAGTGCTGCTGATCCCGGAAGATCTTCTGCAGCTGGGACTTTTCGATGAGGTTGTCCTCACAGATGTCATCCACGGACATGCATCTGCGGATGTTGTCCTCAAGGTATTCCAGGATCTTCTGAAACATGGCCGAACAGGTCTCATCCGGAAAGAAGTCCTGGAGGGAATCTGCTTCGCCAAGGAAACACCTGCGGTAGAGCTGGATCAGAAACTGCTCCAGGTAAAGCCGCACAAGCTGCTGGGATCCGAAGAGAGAGTCTGATCTGACCTCCATGGCGGTTACACCCGGATCATGCATGGGAGTAAGGATGCAGCGGTGAGCCTCCGCCATCAGAAGACCCAGCAGAGTCAGCTCATGAGGGCAGAGGGTAAAAACCTTCTTATCAAAAAGGCGCATGCCGGGGGAAGAGCAGGAGAAGGACATCTCCATCAGGTTGGGGCCTGACTTTCCCGTGGACTTCAGGGTGTGGAATTCATTGGGACCGTGAAAGATAATCTGTCCCTTTTTAATAAGGAAGCTTTCCTCATCCGCAAGGATCTCCACTTCCCCCTTGTCCACGCACTGAAATTTCCAGAAATCATGGCTTTCGCCGGGAAGGACAAAGTCCCTGGTGTACTCGGTATAGTGGATGGCAAAGATGTCATCCACGTGAAGATCGTCCTGGAGCAAAATCTTGGAATATGCCATGATTGTCTCTCCTTCGCCGTCAGGCGCATTATCGTAAGCAGGTTGCGGGTTGCCTCTCCAGTATACCCTCTGACGGCCTGAAAAGCCAGAACTTTTATGAGATTCGCACAAAAAATCGGCTCCAGATTTGTATTATATTTATATTTTTGCACAAGTCAGGAATCCCAACCCTGTTAAAGTGGCATTTTAGGGGTGTTATTACCGATTGTGCAAAGAAAGGGTATTGATTGTGCAAATATTTTTGATGGGGAATCTGTTAGAATGAGGGAACCGGGCACAGTCCCGGAGAGATTACAGATTCAACCTGAAAAGAAAGGAGAATGAAATGAAAACCACATGGAAAAAAGCCTCCCTGCTCCTCGTCGTCCCCGCTCTTCTGGGATGCACCTCTTTGGTGTACGCCCAGCCCGTCACCTGGACCGTGACCTGTCCCTGGGCTCCATCCGGGGTGGCCGCCATGGTAAGCCAGAAGGCGGCGGCCCTCTCCACCGAGTATTCGGATGATACCATTCTGGTGGCGGAAGCCGTCAAGGGAGATGCGGCCACAGTCAACACCTGGGTGGCCGATACCAAAGCCGATGATCCTGCCCTTGTCTTTGCCGGGGAAGGTCTCTTCTCCATCACCGCCCTTTTAGATCCCGCCAAGATGCAGTTTTCCTATGAGGATTTTTCCTATGTGGAAAACCTGTATTCTTCGGTCTTTGTTCTCTCTGCCGATTCCGAACTGGGAATTGAGAGCATTCCGGATCTGGAAGAGTTTCTGGAGACAGCCGGCGGGTTTACAGTAGCGACAAATGGGGCTACCGGTTCGGAAGCCTTTCTGGCCGCCTCCCTCTTTGGAAGTGCGGGCTATGGGGATCAGCTCACCATCGTGGCCTATGAGTCTGCCGGGGAGGCGGCCCAGGCCGTATCCAGAGGGGAGACGGACTTTGCAGTGTCTCATCAGTCTCAGATCCTGGAAGCCGCCCAGCAGGGCGGTGTTACAGTGGTAGCCGCCTTTGACGGGGAAGAGATCGGTTCCGGTCCCTTTAAGGGAGTGGAAGGCGTGGGAACCTACGGTTATCCCTACTTCAGGAACCGGTGCCTGATTCTGGCCCGGGCGGGTACGGATGAGGAGACGGTTTTATCTCTTCGGAAGCTCTACGATGACATCCTCTCCGATGAGGAGATGACGGACTGGCTGCAGGAGACCATGCTTTTGGAGGCCGATCCTCTTACAGATGAGCAGGTCATCGACCACATCGAAAATGTGCGCACCATCGTGGAGGAGTACCGGGATATCCTGGAGTAAAACTTATGGAAGACAAAAAGAATGTCCTGGACAGGGAGTTTCATCTTCCCGCTGACTTTGTGGGGGCCGGCCTCTTTCTGGCGCTGGCCCTTGGGCTGTTCTTCCTTTTACCCCGGCAGGTGGCGGTATCGGAAAGGGATGTGGTCAACGGCCGGGCCTTTCCCTCTCTCCTGGCGGGAGTGATGATCATCTGCAGCGGGATCCTGCTGGTACAGGGGATTTTGAAGAGAAAGAGAGGGGAGTCCGGCAACGTGGTCACCCTCTGCCTGCGCACGCAACTGAGAGCGGCCCTGATCTTTCTTATATTAGTGGCCTTCTGGGGAATCGGAGAAGGTACCGGCCTTTTTCCCATTGGTGCGGTTTTTTGCGGGATCGCATTTCTCCTTTTCTTCCGCTGCAAAAAAGGTGTATACTATGTGATTACAGTCACGGCTGCCCTGTTGATCTGGGCCGGGTTCCGCTTTGGCCTGGGCGTAAGGTTTTAGGAGGGTGAGATGAGTGAGTATATTCTTCCCGCCCTGAAGCTTCTCTTTACCTTCGAAAACTTCCTCTGGATCAACCTGGGCGTCTTTATCGGCTCGGTGTTTGCCGCCGTTCCCGGGCTTACGGTAATTTTGTGCATCATTCTCTTTTTGCCCCTGACCTACCGGATGGCGGCCATTCCCGGCATGATGTTTCTATTGGGAATCTACTGTGCCGGGGGCTACGGGGGCAGTGTGTCCGCCATCCTGATCAACACCCCGGGCACACCCCATGCGGCGGCCACCATGCTGGACGGCTATCCCCTGTCTCAGAAGGGAAGAACCCGGGCGGCCTTAAAGATCGCCCTTTACGCTTCCACCTTCGGAGGGATCTTTTCCGCTTTGACCCTTTTGTTTCTGGCTCCTCAGGTGGCCAGGGTTGCCGCCCGGCTGGGAACGGGGGAGTACTTTCTGGTCTGTCTCTTCGGGCTTACCATCATCGCCGGCATTTCCGGCAAAAGCATGGTAAAGGGAATCCTCTCCGCCTGCCTGGGGTTGCTGCTCTCCTGTGTGGGAGCCGATCCCATGACCAGCTATGACCGGTTTACCTTCGGGATCCCCCGTCTCTACATGGGCTTTGACCTGGCCATCTGTCTCATCGGCCTTTTCGCCCTGGGGGAGATTTTGAAAAGGGCGGAGAAAGAAGCGGAGATCCCCAGGGCGAAAAGGGCAAAGGATGACGGATCCATTACCCGGGAGGAGAGCCGGAGAATGATCCGGCCCATGCTGGTCTCCTCCATCATCGGAACGGTCATCGGGATCATTCCCGGCACCGGAGCCTCCATGGCCTCCTGGTTCAGCTACGACCGGGCCAGAGCCATGTCCCGGCACAAGGAGGAGTTTGGTCACGGCTCCGTGGAGGGGATTGCAGCTGCGGAGAGCGCCAACAATGCGGTGACCGGTGCCACTTTGATTCCCCTTTTAACCCTGGGCATTCCCGGGGACGGATGTGTGGCCATCATGCTCTCGGCCCTGATGATCAACGGACTCAACCCGGGGCTCAGCCTCTTTACCACCCAGGGGGACACCATGTATGCGATCATGCTGGGACTGGTGGGAGTGAATCTCTTTATGTTTCTCCAGGGAAGAGTCCTGACAGGGCTGTTCGCAAAGGTGGTCTCCGTTCCCAAAGAGATCCTCACCCCGGTTATCGTCATCTTCTGCTTTGCCGGGGCCTACTCGGTGAACCGCTCCTACTTTGACGTGATGGTGGCCCTGGCCTTTGCGGCGCTGTCCTGGATCCTTTACAGGCTGGACTTCCCGGCCGTGCCCCTTCTTCTGGGGCTGGTGCTGGGAAACATGACCGAGACCAACTTTCGCCGGGCCCTTCTTCTCTCCGGGGGAAACTTAAAAGTCTTTTTCGGCAGCGGGTACTGCATTGTGAT
Source organism: uncultured Blautia sp. (assembly GCA_964550245.1). Lineage (GTDB taxonomy): Bacteria > Bacillota > Clostridia > Lachnospirales > Lachnospiraceae > Blautia_A. The sequence goes on from CAZJYM010000135.1 coordinate 4,760, forward strand.
CTGGATCCTGATCCTGGGAGCCGTGACCATGATTATCAGAAGCAAGGCAAAGGAGAGAGGCGGCTCTTCTTTGAACAAATCTTAACAGGAGGACCATTATGGCCTGGAACATTCTTTTGTACTTTACGGATCAGCAGAGAGCAGATACCTGCGGCTGCTTCGGACAGCCCTTAAACATCACCCCCAACCTGGACCGGCTGGCCCGGGAGGGGGTGGCCTTTCCCCGGGCTTTTTCACCCCAGCCCGTGTGCGGCCCCTACCGGGCCATGCTTCAGACCGGACGGTATGCCACGGATACCGGATGTTTCCGCAACAACATCATGCTGCCCCATAATGTGAAGACCCTTGCTTCCTATATGGAAGAAGCCGGGTATGAAACGGCCTATGTGGGGAAATGGCATCTGGCAAGTGAGGGAGAACTGGAAGGACCCCAGGTGGTTGACCACACCGTAACCGCTGTACCTCTTTCCTATAGAGGAGGATACACGGGATTCTGGAGGGCGGCGGATGTGCTGGAGTTTACCTCCCACGGATACGACGGATATGTGTTTGACGAGGAAAACCACAGAAGAGACTTTAAGGGATACCGGGCGGACTGCATCACCGACTTTGCCCTGGAATTCCTGGAAAAGAGAGATCCGGACAGGCCCTTCTTTCTCACCGTATCCCAGATTGAACCCCATCACCAGAATGATCATCACCACTATGAGGGACCGGAGGGATCAAAAGAGACCTATAAGGACTTTAGTCTTCCCGGGGACCTGGAAGCCCTGGAGGGAGATGCCAGGCAGGAATACCCGGATTACCTGGGAGCCTGCGCCAGTCTGGACCGGAACCTGGGCCGATTAATTGAGAAGCTGAAACAGGACGGTCTCTACGAGAACACGGTGATCTTTTTCTTTTCGGATCACGGCTCCCATTTCCGTACCCGAAACCAGGATGAACACCTGTGCGGCGGTGACGACTACAAGAGGTCCTGCCACGACGGATGTCTGCGGGTGCCTCTGGTGATCGCCGGAGGTCCCTATGCAGGGGGACAGCGGGTGGAAGAACTGGTGAGTACGGAGAGCCTTACCAAAACCATCCTCTCCCTGGCGGGAGTGGATGTGGGGGAAAAGATGATCGGTGAAAACCTGCTGGATGTGGTCAATCACCGGGATCCAAAAAGGCCCAATGAGATCTATGCCCAGATCTCCGAGAGCCGGGTGGGGAGAGTGATCCGCACGGAGGATTATAAATACGCGGTCTATGCCCCGGGTGTGGACGGGGGAAGCCAGGCCAGTGCGGATTACTATGAGGATGATTTTCTCTACGATCTGCGCCGGGATCCCTTTGAGCTTCACAACCTGATTCATGATCATGAATACGATGAGATTAAGAGAGAGCTGAAGGAAAAACTCTTTAACTGGATTGAAAAGACAGAAGGGAAAAGACCCCATGGATAACCTGTCTCTTTTGGTAAAGCCGGCCTCGGGTCTTTGCAGCCTCCATTGCCGGTACTGCTTTTACCGGCAGGAACTGGCAAGTTATGAAGAGCTTCCCAGGAAAATCATGTCCGATGAGATCATGGAAACTTTGATTCATAAGGCCTGTGCGGAGGCGAAATACTCTCTTTCCGTTACCTTTCAGGGCGGGGAGCCCACTCTTGCCGGGCCTGACTACTTCCGCCGGTTCGTCTCTCTCGTTCGGGAAAAGAAAGATAAGGAAACGGAAGTCTATTACTCCCTGCAGACCAACGGGATGCTGCTGGATGAGGAGTGGGCAGCCTTCCTCCGGGACAATGAGTTCCTGGTGGGCCTCTCCTTTGACGGTACGCCAAAGATACACGATTCGAACCGGGGCCGGGGAAGTGCCAAAAAAGTACAGGAGGCCTGGAGACTGTTAAGGAAATTTGGGGTAGATACCAACCTGCTCTGTGTGGTGACAGCCCAGGCTGCCAAAGCGCCAAAGCAGGTCTACCACGGTATGAAGGAGATGGGCGGGTACTGCCTGCAGTTTATCCCCTGCATCTCCGATGAGAAGGGTGATCCCTGGGAGCTGACGCCGAAGGACTACGGCCATTTCCTCAAGGAAACCTTTGACTGCTGGTACGAGGACGAACTCTCGGGAAAGGCTCCCAGTATCCGCCATCTGGAAGACTATATGCGGATCATGATGGGGATTGCACCCTCTTCCTGTGCGGCCATGGGAAGATGCGGTCTGTACTTTGTGGTGGAAGCCGACGGATCTGTGTATCCCTGTGATTTCTATGTCTCCCGGGAATACTGCCTGGGGAATGTGTGTGAGTCCTCCTTTGAAGAGATGGCGGAAAGTGAGAGGATGAAAGCCTTTCTCACAAAAGATGTCAAATCGGAGAAGTGCAGGAACTGCCGGTACTTCTTTCTTTGCCGGGGTGGATGTAAGAGAGATTACCGGGGAATGGAAAACCGGTACTGTTCCTCCTATCTGGAATTCTTTTCCCATGTGGGGGAACGGCTTGGGGAAGCGGGTGAGAAATCAGAAACACCAACAGGAGGATGAGGCATGAATCAGGAGGCAGGGAAGAAATCTCTGTGGAAGTTGTTTTTTCACATGTTTTATATCAGCGCTTTCACCTTTGGGGGCGGTTTTGTCATTGTCACCATCATGAGAGAGAAGTTTGTGGAGGAGCTTCACTGGATCGAGGAGCAGGAGATGATGGATCTGATTGCCCTGGCCCAGTCCGCTCCCGGAGCGGTGGCGGTAAACGCCGCCATCCTGGTGGGCTGGAAGACGGCCGCCCTGAAGGGAATGTTTACCGCTGCCCTGGCTACGGTTCTGCCGCCTCTGATTATCCTGTCGGTAATTTCCTGGTTTTACAGTCTGTTCATTTCCAACCCTGTCGTGGCTCTGATCCTGGAGGGAATGCAGGCCGGAGTGGCCGCCGTGATCTTAAATGCGGCTTATGATCTGGCCATGGTTCAGATGAAAAGCGGGACGGTTATCTATCCCCTGATCATGATTGGAGCCTTTATCGCCTCGTTTTTCTTTGGTGTAAACGTGGTCTGCATCATCCTGGGAGCAGGGGCTGTGGGAATACTGCTTCATCTTTTCGGAAAGGAGGGGGAGGAAGATTGATTTATCTGGAGCTTTTCCTGAGCTTTTTGCAGGTGGGGCTTTTCTCCGTGGGTGGCGGCTACGCCGCCATGCCATTGATTCAGAATCAGGCCGTGGAGATCCATCAGTGGATTTCCATGGAGGAGTTTACCAACCTGATCACGGTGTCGGAGATGACGCCCGGGCCCATCGCGGTCAATTCGGCAACCTTTGTGGGGATCCGGGTAGCCGGTATTTTAGGGGCTGTGGTGGCCACCGCAGGCTGTATCTTACCCTCCTTTGTCCTGGTGTCCCTTCTGGCCTTTGTGTACTACCGTTACAAAAGCTTTCCCCTGCTGCAGAGAGTCCTCCGGTCTCTCCGTCCGGCAGTGGCAGCCCTGATCACCTCCGCAGGTCTTTCCATGCTGCTGCAGGTGATCTTTAAGGGAACCCTTCTGGACATGACCAATCTGCAGTGGACCGGGGTGCTGCTGCTCTTCTGGGCCTTTTTCCTCTTAAAGAGGATGCGCTGGAACCCCATCGTGGTGATGATCTTCTGCGGAATCGGGGGTTTGATCCTGGGAAGCTTTTTCTGACAGAC
>CAZJYM010000136.1:0-5709 GCA_964550245.1 uncultured Blautia sp.
TGATGGCCGCAAAAGAGTCATTCCCCACATTTAAATATTTTCCCATGACGGGAGCCCTCCTTACTGAAATTTCTACTGTGCGTGCTCAAGCCTTTCCATGATCTCCCGGATCTGGGGAAGATCCATGCGAAGAGGATCTCCGGTGAGACCCGAGAGGGCAATGTCCGGATCATTGGGAACGGCGGAGAGAACCACGGCCCCGTCCGGGAGAGAGCTGCGCATGATGGAATCGTTCCGTTCGGTTGCCTTGTTGAGGATGAAGTACAGGGGCTTTCCCATCTTTCTTCCCATGGCATCCACCTTCCAGGTGAGATGAAGGGACTCAAAGGAGGGATCCACCACCATGAGGATCACATCCGCAGAGGTGTCCACACCCCGGCCGAAGTGTTCGATTCCGGCCTCCGCATCGATGATCACGGTCTGGTTGTCTTTCAGTTCCAGGTTGTCCAGGAAGCAGCGGGCCAGGGTGCCCATGGGACAGGCGCAGCCCTCCCCGGCCTCATGGATCTTGCCGATGGCCAGGAGGCTTATGTTTTCCCGGCGGGAGAGGAATTCCTCCGGGATATCCTCCAGGGACCACTTCTTGGGGAAGGCACCGGCTGATCCCTCCCTGTCCAGGGCCGCAAAGATTCCCTTCTTGCTGCCGAAATACCCGGTGAAATCCTCCGGGAGATCCATTCCCAGCTGCCGGTGAAGCCCGTAGTTGGACTCATCCAGATCCACCACCAGGACCTGGTTTCCCTTCCCGGCATAAGCAGCGGCCAGCAGGGCGGCCACCGTGCTCTTTCCGGATCCTCCCTTGCCGCAGATCATTATCTTCATAACAGCCTCCCTTCCGCCCGCTTAAAAGGGCAGTGGATTTTGATCGATTGGAGCGCATTGCTTTTCTGACTCCCATTATAACCGAAAGAAGAACCTTTCGCAAGGGGCAGGGGTAATTGACAAACCCTGATTTTTTTATATAATGATTTTACCAGGATTTTTGTTTTGAAGAAAGGAGTGACGGAAATGGGATATTTGGGTGAGGAGATCCCCAAGCTGGGCTTTGGTCTCATGCGTCTGCCCCGCAGGGGGAAAGAGATCGATGTGGAGCAGGTAAAGCAGATGGTGGACCGCTTTTTAGAGGCGGGTTTCACCTACTTTGACACGGCCTGGGGCTATGAGGGAAGCGAGGATGCCATCCGCCAGGCCCTGGTGGAGCGGTATCCCAGGGAGAAGTTCCAGCTGGCCACCAAGGCGGCTCCCTGGATCGGATGCAAAACGAAGGAGGAAGCCTGGGCTCAGTTTGACGTGTCCTTAAAGAGGACGGGAGCGGGATACTTTGACTTCTACCTGCTTCACAACCTGGGACAGAACCGGACCAAATCCTTTGACGACTTTGACATGTGGAATTTTGTACAGGAAAAGAAGGAGCAGGGCCTGATCCGGCATCTGGGCTTTTCCTTCCACTCCACCCCGGAGGAACTGGATGCCATCCTGACCAAGCACCCCGAGGCGGAGTTTGTACAGCTGCAGATCAACTACGCGGACTGGGACAGCTCTACCGTCCAGTCCCGGGCCTGCTATGAGATGGCCAGAAAACACGGCAAGCCGGTGGTGATCATGGAGCCGGTAAAGGGAGGCCTGCTCTCCAACCCGCCGGATCCGGTGGCGGAGATCTTTAAAGAAGCGGATCCGGATGCCTCCATGGCTTCCTGGGGCATCCGCTTTGCAGCCAGCCTGGAGGGCGTGATCACGGTGCTCTCCGGCATGAGCTGCCTGGAGCAGATGGAAGACAACCTGTCCTACATGAAAAACTTTAAGGGATTGACACCAAAGCAGCAGGAAACCCTGCAAAAGGCCCGGGAAGCGCTGGCGGCCATACCCCTTATTCCCTGTACCTCCTGCAACTACTGCGCCAAGGTCTGTCCCAATGACATCGGCATCTCCGGATCCTTTAACGCCATGAACTTCTATACCCTGTACAGGAACAAGAATGCGGCTCTGGAACAGATCCGCTGGCAGGTGGACGGTCCGGGAAGAAAGAGGCCCACCGAGTGTGTCCAGTGCGGAAGCTGTGAGGAGGTCTGTCCCCAGCACATCTCCATCCGGGAGGAGCTGGAGAAGGTAAAGGCGGCTCTGTTTTAAGATCGGGAGGAACCAACCAGATGAGACTGAAAGAACGGCAGCGGACCGGTCAGCGGGACCTGCAGGTGACGGAGAGGGAGATCCGGAACAGGGGTCTGGCCAGAACGGCGGCGGCAGAGGGGTTTGTGCTGTTGAAAAATGAGGGGATGCTTCCCATCCTCAAAGGAAGTAAGATAGGTCTTTACGGCGCAGGCGCCGTAAAGACCATCAAGGGAGGAACCGGATCCGGAGACGTAAACGAGAGGGATTCGGTGAACATTTATCAGGGACTGGTCAATGCCGGCTATGAGATCACCAGCCGGGAATGGCTGGAGGATTATGAAAACCTTTACAACCAGGCCCGGCAGGAGTGGAAGGAAGCCATTCTGGCGGCCCTTCCGGAGTATGGCGGCAAGTTTTTCCAGGCCTACGCCGACCGGCCCTTCCACATGCCCTGCGGATCCCCCATTGATGAGGAAAAGGCCGGAAATGACGGGGCGGAGAACGGGATCTTTGTGATCAGCCGGGTTTCCGGTGAGGGAGCGGACCGCCATGATGTAAAGGGAGACTACTATATCACCGATGAGGAGAAGGCCCTGTTATCCCAGGTGTGTGCCTGCTATGAAAAGGTGCTGCTGGTGGTCAATACGGGAGGGATCATGGATCTCTCCTTTGTGGATGAATTTCCTGAGATTGCCTCCATCCTCCAGTTTGTCCAGGCGGGACAGGAGGGAGGCAATGCCCTGGGGGACGTGCTTACCGGGGATGTAACCCCCGGCGGAAAGATGACCGATACCTGGGCTCTTGATTACTACGATTACCCCAATGCCTCCAGCTTCAGCTTTAAAAACGGAGACGTGTGGAAGGAGAAGTACAGGGAAGGCATCTATGTGGGCTACCGCTACTTTGACACCTTCGAGATTCCGGTGCGCTACTGCTTCGGCTACGGCCTTTCCTACACCGCCTTCTCCATCCGGCCGAGAGAGATCCGCATCACAGGTTTAAAGGGATCCCGGCCCATGGTGAAAGTCGGGGTGCTGGTGGAAAACATCGGCAAAGTCTACAGCGGCAGGGAAGTGGTGCAGATCTACGTATCCTGTCCCCAGGGAAGACTTCCCAAGGAATTCCGGAGACTGGCAGGCTTTGGCAAGACCGGCCTTCTCGCTCCGGGTGAGATCCAGTCCCTTTCCATCTCCTTCCCCCTGGAGGAGCTGGCCTCCTACTTTGAGGAGAGCGCTTCCTGGATCCTGGAGGAGGGAAGCTACGGGATCTGGATCGGGGATTCCCTGGACAGCTCGACTCTGGCCGGTTCCCTGAAGCTGGACCGGGAAGTCACCGTGACCCGGTGTGAACACATCTGTCCCCGAAAGGAAAAGCTGGAGGAGATCCTGCCGGATGTGGAGACCCTGAAGATAAGAGAGAACGCCTGGAACAAAAGAGCGGCTTCCCTGCCCGTGGTGGAGATCCGGGGAGATGAGATCAAAACCAGAACGGTCTGTTATGAATCTCCCTTGGACGATCTCTCCGGCCGGGCCGGAGAGATCGTAAACAGTCTTTCCATGGATCAGCTGGTGGAACTGGCCACCGGGGATCTGACCCGGGGACAGAGCAGCCAGATCGGGGACGCGGGACAGATGGTTCCCGGATCGGCGGCTCAGACCTCCGCCGCGGCGGAACTTCCACCCTGGAACGTGGCCGCCATGGCTCTGGCGGACGGTCCCGCCGGTCTGCGCCTGCGGCAGTCCTATCAGGTGGTGGACGGAAAGGCCTTGAAGGTGGACTTTTTCAAATCCCTGGAGGGAGGTCTCTTTGCCCCGGAAGGGGAGGAGAAGAAGGGGGAAACCTGGTATCAGTTCTGTACCGCCATCCCGGTGGGAACCCTTCTGGCCCAGACCTGGGATACGGACCTGGTAAAGAGAGTGGGAGAGATGATGGGCCGGGAGATGGAGCTCTTTCAGGTAAGCCTGTGGCTGGCCCCCGGCATGAACATTCACCGCAATCCCCTGTGCGGCAGAAACTTTGAGTACTATTCGGAGGATCCGCTTTTATCGGGGATGATCTCCTCCGCCATGACCCTGGGTGTACAGAAGGTGCCGGGGTGCGGAACCACCATCAAGCACTTTGCCTGCAACAACCAGGAGGACAACCGGCTGGGATCGGATTCGGTGGTCTCCGAGAGAGCCCTGCGGGAGATCTATTTAAAGGGCTTTGAGATCGCCGTGCGCAATTCCCAGCCCATGTGCATCATGACCTCCTACAACCTGATTAACGGGGTCCATTCGGCCAACAGCTACGACCTGTGTACGAAGGCGGCCAGAGATGAGTGGGGCTTTGCGGGAGCCATCATGACGGACTGGACCACCACCACGGCCTCCACGGCGGGAGAGTGTACCGCCTCCGGCTGCATGAGAGCCGGCAATGACCTGGTGATGCCGGGAAATCCGGAGGATCATGAGAACCTGCGCCGGGAAGTGATGGAGGGCACATTGAAAGTTTCGGATCTGAAGCGGTGTGTCTGCCGTACCGTGGAGATTGCGCTTTCCTCCAACCGGTATGAGGATGCCCGAAGTTATCTGGATCAGTTTGAGGGGCTGGATACCTGGATGCAGGTGGAATAAAAGGGGGGAAGACCTTGAAAGCAGCGGTTTACCACGGGGTTCATGACCTGCGGGTGGAGGAAGTGCCGGATAAAAAACCGGGAGACGATGAGGTTTTGATTGCGGTTCGCTACTGCGGGGTATGCGGAACGGACATGCACATTTACAACGGGGAGGGCGGCGCCTTTGCCGTTCATCCTCCCCTGATCCCGGGTCATGAGTTTTCCGGGATTGTGGCGGAGGTGGGGAAGAATGTCACCTCTGTAAAGGCGGGAGACCGGGTGACGGGAGATCCCAACGACATGTGCGGGGGCTGCTACTACTGTAAAAACGGGATGGAGCAGTTCTGTACGGAGAATATCGGAATCGGAACCACCGTGGACGGAGGCTTCGCCCAGTATGTCTCCATCCGGGAAAAACAGGTTTACAAAATCCCCGAGGGCGTGGACCTGCTGGAGGCAGCCATGACAGAGCCTCTTTCCTGCTGTATCCACGGAATTGACCGGTGCCATATCCGGCCCGGTTCTTCGGTGCTGGTGATGGGCGCAGGTCCCATCGGTCTTATCATGATGCAGCTGGCTAAAAATGCCGGGGCCTCCGTGGTGATCCTTACCGAACCGGCCCAGTCCAGGCGGGAGACGGCCCTGGCCCTGGGTGCCACAAGGGTGATTGATCCCCTTTGCGAGGACACGGAAGGCATCCTGCGGGAATGCTGTCCCAACGTGGATGTGGTGATTGAGTGCGTGGGAAATGTCCACACCCAGGCGGAGGCGGTAAAGCTTGCCGGCAGGGGAGCCACCATCATGTACTTCGGTCTGGCCTCTCCGGAGGAGAGCTTTTCGGTTAAACCCGACGACATCTTTAAGAAGGAGCTCACCATCACCTCCTCCTTTATCAATCCCTACACCTTCAGCCGGGCTCTTGGCGTGATGGCTTCGGGAAGCATCAGACTGAAGGAACTGATCGCCAACGTGATCCCCCTGGATCAGATCACGGAGGTGTTTGC
>CAZJYM010000136.1:5809-6996 GCA_964550245.1 uncultured Blautia sp.
ACCCCGGGCTGTTTTTTAACAGATCTTTACGACGGCTTTCACAATCTCCGCCTTGTTGTGGATGCTGCTGTCCATGGCGTTCTGGATGTCGTCAAAATCAAAGATGTTTGTCACGATTCCCTTCAGGTTTACCTTCCCCTGGGCCACGGCCTCAATGGCCAGCGGGTAGATGTGGCGGTAGCGGAATACGGACTTGATGGTGAGCTCCTTGTCCAGGACCATGCCCATGGGGAGAGTCATCTTTCCGGAGGCGCTGTATCCCACCTGAACCATGGTGCCGCCCCTGGTCAGCATCTCAATGCCCTGACCGGCGCAGATCTCGGTGCCGGAGGTTTCAATGACCAGATCCACGCCTCTTCCTCCGGTGATCTCCGTTACTTCCTTCACCACGTCTTTTTCCCGTCCGTTGATCACACCCGTGGCTCCCAGCTCCAGGGCTTTCTCCAGACGCTTCTGCATGATGTCCACCACATAGACCTTTGTGACGCCCAGAGCCTTCAGGGCCATCATGGATACCAGGCCGATGCAGCCGGATCCGGTGACCACGGCGGTCTGTCCCATCTGGGCTCCGCCCTGTTTGGCCGCATGGAATCCCACGGCCAGGGGTTCTATGAGAGCTCCTTCCAGGGTGCTCACGTTGTCGGGAAGCTTAAAGCAAAGCCCCGCCTCATGGGCCACATACTCCTGGAAGACGCCGTCCACGGGAGGAGTGGCGAAAAAGACCACATCCGGACAGAGGTTATAGCGGCCTGTCCGGCAGAACTCACAGTGACCGCAGGTCTTGCCGGGCTCCAGCGCCACCCGGTCCCCCACTTTCAGGTCCTTTACTTTGCTTCCCACTTCCACCACCACGCCGCCGGGTTCGTGTCCCAGCACAAAGGGAGGTTTCACGATGAAGTTTCCGATTCTTCCGCTCTCGTAGTAATGGAGATCCGAACCGCAGATCCCCACGTACTCCAGCTTGACCAGCACCTCATCCTCTTTGGGAACCGGTATGGGCCTCTCCGTAAAGTCCATCTTTCCGATTCCGGTCATGATTGCAACCTTCATTTTTCCTTCCATTTTTGTACCTCCAAAACGAGTCTGCCCGGGATGAGAATATCCGGGTATTGTATCTGCAAGATCATCTCTATAGTGGGATTATTATACATCTTTTCAGTTTCCTTTGCAATGATTATTGACACCTG
>CAZJYM010000136.1:7096-8325 GCA_964550245.1 uncultured Blautia sp.
TCCTTTCCCTCAACCGGCAGGAAGAAATAGACCAGCGTGAAGCGGTTCTCCCTGCTTTTGATGCGCACCCGGGCATCTTCCCCGAAGGCGTAGACCAGGCGGAAACTGGTGTTGGCAAGCCCCACATGGTCGGCGGAGATGGAATCCTCCGAATGGAGCTGTTCCATCAGGAGATCCAGCCTGCTTTCGGAGATCCCCAGACCGTCATCGTATACGTAGACCGCGGCGTGGCGGCGGAGCATCCGGCTTCCCACCACAATGGTTCCCGGCTCTTTCCTCTCCTTCATGCCGTGATAGATGGAATTCTCCACCAGGGGCTGAAGCAGCATCCGCCGGATGGGCAGGCTCTCGCAGCGGACATCCTCGCGAAACTCCACCCGGTACTGATCGGGAAAGCGGTTTTTCATGAGTTCCAGATAGGTGCGGATGTAGTCAAACTCATCCTTTACCGTCGCCTCATCCGTGGGGGCGCCCAGGGAATAGCGCATGAGGGAGGAGAGCTGATAGACCATAGTACTGCACTTATTTTCGGAGCCGGTCAGACTGACGGCTTCCCAGTAGATGGAATTTAAGACATTGTGCAGGAAATGGGGGTTGATCTGATACTGAAGCATCTGCATGCGCAGCAGCTGCAGTTTCGATTCCCGCTGGGACGCCTGCATCTTCATGTATTTCTGCTCCATGAAAAGATGGGCCAGATTGTAGGTGATGTACTGCAGCGGGTCGCGTTCGGAGGGATGCACGGAAGAAGGAATCTCGGCCGCCCGCTCCGGATTGGCAAACAGATCGATCATCGTATTCAGATAGCGGAATTCCGAGTTGGTCTTTATCATCGCCAGCATCAGCGCCATCAGGATCGCACAGGCGGTGAGCAGGATATAGACCCTCGCCAGACGGATGGAGGACTGATAGACGGTGGAATAGGGGATCATGGACAGGAACGTGAAGCCGTCCTGCCTGTCGGACCGGCGGGTGATGGCAAGGCAGCGTTCTCCGCCGGCGGTGATGTGCTGGACGGATCGCTCTTCGCCGGGCTGCGCCGCCATCTGGCTCATGGCTTCTGTAAGTTCAGGAGAGGCGGTGCTGCTGTGGATCAGCGCATGGCCGGCGTCGCAGATCGCGTAGACCTGGCCTTCATACTGCATGTAGGAATCCAGATCCTTACAGATGCGGCTCAGGTTGCACTCCAGGATCAGGACGCCGGAAGCGGAGGCGGTATAGGGGATGTA
>CAZJYM010000137.1:0-8252 GCA_964550245.1 uncultured Blautia sp.
GGCTTTAGGAGGACCGGGGATGCAGGTAACAGAAAAACTGACCAGACCGCTCACCGAGGCGAAGTACTTAAATGCGGATAATGTGGACCGCTACCGCTGCATTATGCGCATTTTTTATGAGAACTATGAGAAGCTCCGGTACTGGCTGTACCAGGAGGATGTGTACGCGGAGATGATCCAGGATCCCTACTTTGCGGACTACCGGCCGGAGCAGTGCCAGCAGGATCTCACCGCCCTCACGGAGTGGAAGAACCTGGTGACCATTCAGGACACCAGAAAGGTAAGCTCCCTGGAGGAGTTTAAGAATAAGAAGTTCCGCTACCAGATGTCGGAGTACAGCGTGGAGATCGAGAGGCTGGTGCTGCGTCTGGAGAACCTGTCCGTGGAGGGAGCTTCCCTGGAGCCCACCCTGCTGGAGCGGATCCGCAGAAACGTGGAGAAGCTGCCCCGGATGGAGGGGGAGGATCCGGAGACCGTGTACACCTGGTGGAATGATCTGAACGGGGATTTCATCCGCCTGAATCAGAACTACCAGGACTACATCCGGGATCTGAACAGCGTGAAGGCGGAGGAGATGATGCACACCAAAGAGTTTCTGGTCTTTAAGGACAAGCTGGTGGAATACCTCCGCAACTTCATCAAGGGACTGCAAAGAAACGTGGGGGTTATCGAGGAGCTTTTGCGGGCCGTGGATCCGGGAGTGCCGGAGAGAGTGCTGGAGCGCATCAACGAGTACGAGATGTCCATCCCCCGGATGGATCAGGAGGTAACCCTGGAGAGGATTCAGGAAAAGAACCGGGGACGGTATCAGAGCATCCGGGACTGGTTCGTGGGGGAAAACGGACGGGAGAACGAAGCCGGAAAGCTCTTTGACGCCACCAACGACATCATCCGCCGGATTACCCGCTATGCAGCCCAGATCTCTGAGAAGAATGCCCTGGGTGCCAACCGCCGGGAAGAGTACCGGAAGGTGGCTTCTCTGTTTCTCAAGTGTGAGGACCTGAAGCAGGCCCACAGGATGTCCGCCATGGTCTTTGGCCTGGAGTGTCCCCTGCACCTGCAGGGAGGAACTTCCCGGGTGACGGACAGCATGAACCGTTCCGTCTGTGAGGAACCACCGGCGGAGATCCTCTTAAAGCCCAGGATCCGGACCTACGGGGAGAAGGAGAGGAGAACCCCCATCCGGGATCACTCCGCCCAGAAAAAGGCGGTGCGGGAGCGGGAGATGCGGCAGATCCGCCAGGATCAGCAGGATCTCCAGTCCCTGGAGCATGACGGGATGATCCGCTTCTGGGATCTGCCGGTACTCAAGCCCAGAGTCCGGGGAATCCTTCTCAAGTGGCTCTCCAATGCCCTGGAGTCATCTCCCTATGAGAGCAAGACGGACGACGGCCGGGGATTCTGTCTGGATCTTTCCCAGGCCGGGGAAAAGTGTGTGGTGCACTGTGAGGACGGAAATTTCACCATGCCCAGGATTGCCATTGTGTTTACTTCAGAGCAGGTGGTGGAGACATGAAGGAGCTGGAAGCGCTGATCGAGCGCAGATGGGTGTTAAAATCCCAGGACAAGGATCTGTACTACAAAATCAGGGATTCCCTGGGGGAGATCCGCCGTTTTGCCACCGACAAGCTGGGATGTCAGGTGATTGAGAACTCCCTGCTGGTCAAGATGGAGAAGATCCCCGCCACGGCGGAGAGCTGCATGGGCATCCAGGAGTTTACCTCCCGGGAGGAGTATGCCTTTCTCTGCATGGTCTTAAGTTTCCTGGAGGAAAAGGATGCGGAGGAGCAGTTTATCCTCTCGGAGCTTACGGAGTATGTGGCCACCAACATGCCCGGTGAGACCGTGGACTGGACCGTGTACACCAACCGCCGGAGGCTGGTGAAGGTGCTGCGCTTTGCCCAGAGCCAGGGAATGCTCAAAGTAACCGACGGCAGCGACGAGGGTTTCATGGAGTCGGACACCGGGGAGGTGCTCTATGAGAATACCGGGGCCTCCCGGTATTTCATGCGCAACTTTTCCCGGGACATCATGGAGTATGAAAGTCCGGAGGACTTTTCGGGAACGGAATGGTTCGACATGGATGAGGACCGGGGCATCATCCGCCGTCACCGGGTGTACAGAAGGCTTTTGTTCTCACTGGGCATGTACCGGGAGAGGGGATCCGAAGGAGACTTTGAGTATCTGAAACACTACGGAAGGCGTTTAAGCGAAGACCTGGAGGCGGTCTTTGACTGCCAGATCCACATCCACCGGGGAAGCGCCTTTTTCATGCCCGGGGAGGATTCCAGCCTGGGAAAGGTGTTCCCCGGCAACAACATTCTCTCGGACATCCTGCTTTTGTCTTTCCAGAAGATCCGGGAAAAGATCACCACCGGGGTGTGGATCCCCAAAGCCGATGAGACCGTGACCGTGGATCAGACGGAGTTTGAGGATCTTATCCGTCAGGTCAAGCGGGAGTTCGGAGAGGGCTTCAGCAAGGAATACCGCCTCATGCCCGAGGGGGAGTTTGCCTCCCGGGTCATGGAGGAGATGGAATACTGGACCTTCCTGGAGAGGAGGCCCTCCGATCACCAGGTGGTGATCTACCCCTCCGCCCTGAAGCTCTCCGGGAGGTATCCCGCAGACTTTGAGGAGAAAACGGAGACCGATTCCAGGAAGAAGAAAAAGAGAGAGGTCAAAAAGAGATGAACAGCAGATGGCAGGCCAGCAAAATCGGATTTATCAACTTCTGGTACTACGATGAACAGGAGTTTCCCTTTGTGAAGGGCAGGATGCTGCTTAGGGGCTCCAACGGTTCCGGAAAGTCGGTCACCATGCAGAGCGTGATCCCCCTTCTTCTGGACGGAAACTTAAGCCCGGAGCGGCTGGATCCCTTCGGCACCCGGGACCGGAAGCTGGGAAGCTACCTGCTGGATGAGGAGGACGACCGGGACGAGCGCACCGCCTATCTGTACCTGGAATTCAAGCGCATGGAGAGCGACACCTACCTGACCGTGGGCATGGGAATCCGGGCCCGGAAGGGAAAAGCCCTGGACAAGTGGTATTTCAGCCTGACAGACGGCCGCCGGGTGGGAAAGGACTTTCTGCTTTACCGTCAGACCGGAGAGAAGGTTCCATTGTCCAAAAAGGAACTGGAAAACCGGCTGGGAAACGGAGGTCATCTCTTTGACCGGCAGTCCGACTACATGGAATACGTAAACCGGCAGATCTTCGGCTTTGAGACCAGGGAGGAGTTTGGAGAACTCCTGGACCTTTTGATTCAGCTTCGTACCCCCAAGCTTTCCAGGGATTTCAAGCCCACGGTGATCAGCGAGATCCTAAGCGACTCCCTGCAGCCCCTCTCCGATGAGGAACTGCGTCCCATGTCCGAGTCCATCGAAAACATGGACACCATGACCATGAACCTGAAGTCCCTGCAGGAGGCCTCTGCGGCAGCCGGAAAGATCAACCGGGTGCTGGACCGCTACAACCGGCTGATCCTCTTTGAGAAGGCCCGGAACCTGGAGGACAACCGGAGGCTTCTTTCCAACCTGAAAAAGGAAGAGCAGGAACAGGAGGAGACCATCCGCACCTGTGAGAGCCGGGTATCGGAACTGGAAGCCCGGCAGGTGGAGCTGGATGCCAAGCGGGAAGCCATGGAAAAGGAACGGGATTCCTTAAGTAAAAGCGATGCGGTGGCCTTAAAAGCCCGGGAAATGGATCTTACCGAGCGGCTGGATAAAAACACCCGCTCCCTGGAGGAAAAGGAGAGGCAGCTTCTGGGAAAGCAGGAGCAGTACACGGAGATCTCCGCCCGGGAAAAGGAGGAGCAGGACCGGCAGTACGAAAAGGAGAAGGATCTGGAGGACCTGCTTTCCTCCATGGAGGGGGAAGCCCAGGACATGGCCTTTCAGGAACATGCCTTCTTTGCCGATGAGCTTCGGGGAAACCTGCATAAGCCCTATAGCTTCACCACCCACCAGGATCTGATGAAAAAGACCCAGGAGAGGATTTCATCCTGTTTAAACATCCTGCGGCAGGCCCAGATCCAGCAGTCCCAGGCCGAGGAACTGCTGAAACGCCGGGAAAAGAAAAAGGCGGAAGGGGATCTGGCCGAGCGCAGACTTTCGGAGCAGGAAGCCCTGCTGGTACAGATTGAAAACGAGTGGAAGGAAGCCCTCTATACCTGGAACGGAAACAATAAGGAGTTAAAGCTTACCTCCGACGAATTGAAGAAAGCCTGCCTCTTTGCGGAGGAGTACGGGGAGAACTCGGACTTTGCCCGGGTGCGGCGCATGGCGGCGGATGCCTGGATCAAGGGTAAGGGAACCCTGGAGGCGGAGCTTCATGAGCAGGAAGCTTTGGAGAAATCCCTTCTGGCAGATCTTGGTAAGGTCAGACAGGAGCTCACCGACTGGGAAAACCACCGGGAGCCGGAACCCCCCAGATCGGAGGCGGTGGTGAAAAACCGCCAGAGACTGGACAGGATGGGGATTCCCTACCATGAGCTCTACAAGGTGCTGGAGTTTGGAGACAGTCTGGATCAGACCGCCTGTGACCGTCTGGAGGAGGCCCTGCTGCAGATGGGGATCCTGGATGCGCTGGTGGTGGATGAGGAGTACCGGCAGCAGGTGCTCACCCTGGATCAGGGTTCCTGTGACCGCTACCTCTTTGTGCAGAAGGGCAGTGCCGAAAAAAGCCTGCTGGACGTACTGGAATTTAATGACACCGTCAACGACCTGTTTTTCAACCAGAAACTGGTGGGCATCCTGAAAAACATTTCCTATATGAATGGGGATTTCCGGCAGCTGCCGGAAAATCCCCTCTCCCCGGCGGAGATCATGGCCGACGGCACCTACCGGCTGGGAGTGGTGACGGGCACGGTGACCGGGGAATACCAGGCCGGCTTTCTGGGAACCATGGCCCGGGAGAGAAACCGCCAGGCCAGAATGGAGGAGTGCCGGGAACTGATTGCCCAGCTGGAGCAGGAACTTGCCGGTCTCCGGGAACAGATGGATGTTTTAAGGGGACGTCTTGCCCTTCTGGAACAGGAGTATGAAGCCTTCCCCGGGGATGAGGACCTGCGGGAGGCCTTCTGGATGATGCGGGATGCCGGCTATGAGCTGGAGCGGATCCGCCGGGAGGAGGCGGGAATTGCCCAGGAGCTTCTGGAAGTTCAGCAAAAGCTGAAAGAGATGAAGCGGGAAGCCCTTGCCATCTCGGAAAAGCTCTATCTTCCCTGCAATCTTCCCGCCTTTGAGCAGGCCGATGCCTCCGCCAGAGCCTACGGACAGCACTTTTACCAGTTAAAGTCCGGCCATGAGGCGTACCTGCAGATGGTGTTCCGGATTGCGGAGCTCTCGGAACGGCTGGAGGATCTGGACGGAGACATGGATCAGATCCGCTATGAGAAGCAAAACCTGGAAAAGGAAGGGAAAAAGTTAAGGGAGGAGCACTCCTCCGTCCTGGAGCAGCTGGAGCTTACCGACTATGAATCCATCCGCTCAAGGCTGGATGCCACCCTTACCTGGCTTCGGGAGTACCCCCGGGAGATCCGGGACTGCGAGGCGGAGAGATCCGTCTTTAAGGAGAGGATCCGCAGCACCGGGGAAGCCCTGGAACAGGGCCGGGCCCGGATCCAGGAGGCCGAACGCAGGGCGGACTACCTGGATGCCTGCTTTACCTCTGAGAGAGCCCTGCAGTACGTGGACCTGCCCTCCGGTGCGGAGACCTCTTCGGGGGAGACGGTGAGATTTCTGGGGGCGGAATGCCGGGATCTGAAGAAAGACTCGGTGAATCAGGACCTGAACCGGGTGTATTTTGAGAACCGGGGCTTTCTCATCGACTATCAGCCGGTGCAGAAGGAACTCTTCGCCGATCTGGAGCAGGATGCTTCCCGGGGAGATCCCACTCCCAGAAGACTGGACATCCGGGCCCGCTACAAGGGGGTGGAGATCAGCTTTCCCGGGCTTCGGGAGCGGCTGCAGGAGGACATCGCCGAGCTTCAGGAGCTGATTAAGGCCGGGGACCGGGAGCTTTTCGAGGACATCCTCTCCAACATCGTGAGCCGGAAGATCCGGGGACGGATCAATTCCTCCAACGCCTGGGTGGACAAGATGAACGCCCTTATGGGAGAGATGGATACCTCCAGCGGCTTAAAGCTCAGTCTGCGATGGAAGAGCAGGACGGCGGAGACCGAGGATCAGCTGGACACCGCCGAGCTGGTGGAGCTTTTGAAAAAGGACTACCGGCTGATGCGGGAGGACGAGGCCGAGAGGCTCTCCCTCCACTTCCGCTCCAAGGTGGAGGAAGCCCGCAGACGGGCTTCGGACAGCGGAGGACTGGTATCCTTCTATCAGGTGATGAAGGATGCCCTGGACTACCGGCAGTGGTTTGAGTTCAAGCTGTACAGCCAGAAGAACGGGGAGAGGCAGAAGGAACTGACCAACAGCGTGTTCGGCACCTTCAGCGGAGGGGAGAAGGCCATGGCCATGTATGTGCCCTTATTCTCCGCGGTGGTGGCCAAGTACGAGGGCGGCCGGGACGACGCACCCCGGATGATTTCCCTGGACGAGGCCTTTGCCGGTGTGGACAACAACAACATCCGGGACATGTTCAGGCTGATGCGGGAGTTTAAGTTTGACTTTGTGATCAACTCTCAGGTGCTCTGGGGGGACTGCGATACCCTGGACGCCCTGGCCATCTACAACCTGCTGCGGGACAAGAATGCCCGCTTTGTGACGGTGATGCCGTTTTTCTGGAACGGTAAGAAGAGGGAGATGCTGGAGGATGAACAGGAGATGGAGCGCCGGAGAGAAAAACTCTCTGACTGATCAGTGTGTGTCCTACTTCCGGGAAACGCCGGTACTGGGAAGGATGCTGGAGCTTTTCCGGGAGAAGGTTGCCTCCTACGGCTCCTTTTCCGGCAAGGTGGTGCTGCGCAACTTAAAGAGGGAGGACATCGAGGCTCTGGAGGGCTTCTTTATGAAAAGCTTCCACGGCCAGAAAAGCCTGACGGTCTCCGCGGAAAAGTTTCGATGGGCCCTGGGAAACAGCCGCTTTGAATCCGTCTCCCCGGAGGAGCTTTTAAAGGGCTACTTCGGCCAGGAGATCACGGGCAGGAAAGAGCAGAAGATGAAGGAGGAGGAGAGACTCTTTGAAATCTTCTCCTCTGCGGAAAAGGAGTGGGAGAACACCCTTTCCGGAGAGTGGATCGGTACGATGCGGGAAGAGAGGCCTTCTTACCTGGTTCACCGGCGCCGGGACGGATCCCTGGACTTTAAGTCCCTGAAGGAAAACCTTCACTTTGGAGCCAGGGTTTTATCCCGCCTTCCCGCCCAGAGGGGAGAAACCCGGTACCTGTCCGTGTTTGCGGCGGAGATGACCGGAAATCCCCACTTCTTTGATGAGGGCACCCCCGAGGGGAGATTCCTTTATCAGCTGGTGCAGTGGTATCTGGAGAAAAAGGGCACTCTTCCGGTAAACTCCGATCTCTTCCCGGCTCTTACCCGCCAGCGGATCTATCTGGCCGGGGGAATCCTGCGGGACGACATTTCCAACTACGCCATTGTAAGCGGTGTGCGGGGCTTTAAAAAAGACGGTTCTGCCCATGAGGGCCTGGAGGGCTTCTGCCGGGAAGGGGAGGCGGTGATGATTCCCCTCTCCGTTCTGGCCCGCTGGGAAAGAGCCGAAGCCCTGGGAAACCGCCTCTATGTGGTGGAAAACCCTTCTGTCTTTGCCATGATCCAGGAGAAAACCAGGGGGAAGTGGGGATGCATGTGCATGAACGGTCAGCCCCGGCTGGCTTCCATCCTGCTTTTGGAGCTTCTGGGGAAAATGGGGACCGAAGTTTACTATGCCGGGGACTTTGATCCCGAGGGCCTTCTCATCGCCCAGAAGCTGCGGCAGTACTTTGCGGGTCCCTTCTTCTACTGGCATCTCACCCCGGAGGATTATGAAAAGAGTCTTTCCCGGGAGGAGATTGCCCCCCGAAGGATGAAGATCCTGGAGAGAGTGGCGGATCCCCTTCTGGCGGACACGGTGAAAGCCATGCGGGAAAAGGGGAGGGCGGGATACCAGGAGAACATCTGGGACGCTTACAACCCCGAAGAGCCCCAAAAATAAAAAAAGTTCTTGACGAAGATAACATAAAGTGCTATACTATCATTTGCTTCCAAAAAGCAGGGCTTTTCTGGAAGAGAAAAAAATAAAAAAGCTGTTGACAGTAATATGATTCTGTGGTAGTATCTATAAGCTGTCAAAAAACAGCA
>CAZJYM010000138.1:0-4058 GCA_964550245.1 uncultured Blautia sp.
GACCATGTTTTGCTCGGCAGTGTTTAAGGTCATGGCCGGAAGAACGGAGATCAGGGGAATGGTGGCATACATCATCAGGCATCCTCCTGCCAGGAAGACGGTGGAGTTCATGGGAGCCAGCATCCTGATGATGCTGCCAATGATGCCGACGATGGAAGCGAACCTGGCGGTGCCGGTAAGGCCCAGCCGTTTGATGATGAAACCGACGGACAGGAAACCGATGACCGACGGAAAGATGTTTACGGTGTTCACCGTGCTGTAGAATCCCGGATCCCCCACGATGATCAGGCCGTAGTACAGAGGAGCCGCCAGGATGATGCCGTACATCACGTTCATGGCTACACCCACCAGGGTGATGATGATCCAGTACTTGTTGTGCAGAAGCATCTTGATTCCGTCCACGATGGAGACACTGGCCTCCTTCTCGGCCATCTCTCCCTCGTCGTGATAGATTTCACGGGAGTACTTGTAGGTGATGAACAGGCAGACCGCGGAGAGAGCACCCAGGATGGCGCCAAACTTGATCCAGGCCATCTGGTTGTCGCCCAGAGCTACCGTGATGGGAATCAGGCCGATGCCGCAGGCCACGCCGATGGCATATCCGACAGCTGCACGCCAGGTGCCCATCTTGCCTTTTTCTTCCGAGCTCTTGGTCTTATAGGACATCATGGTGTAGTAGGGAACCGCGATGGCCGTGTAGACAATGGCGGAAGCGAAGACGGTGGTGATCAGGGCGTACACGTAGCGGAAACCGCCCATGCTGGAGGGAACGGTAAAGAGCAGTACGCAGGCCAGGAAGGCGGGGATGATCATCCGCAGCAGCCAGGGCCTGGCCTTGCCGTCCTTGGTGTTGGTTCTGTCCACGATCTTGCCCATGAACAGGTCGCTTACCGCATCAAAAATCTTGGAAATAAGAAGTACCGTACCCACCGTGCCGGAAGCCATACCCAGCTTGGTGGTGTAGAAATAGGTCAGCTGACCGGTCAGCTGATTGATGGAGTTCAGGGCAAACTGCCCCAGTGAGTCTGTGAGATAGTCGATGGGACGCATGTGCTTCTGCTGTCCGTCTTTGTCCAAACCAAGATCCTTGGCCATTTCTTTCCTTCCTCCTCTTAGATATGTTAACTGTTTCCTCAGTCTTCGTAAAAACGGGCGTCTCCCCATACTTTCATGAGAAGGCTCCGGTCCAGGACCTCCGTCCTGGTCTCCCGGTCAAAGATGCGGACCGGGGATCTGGCTCCCGTAAACCGCTGCCAGTCGGGATTGGGATCTCCCGTTTTGGCAAACCGCACCCAGTCTCCGTGGATCTCCTGCACCATCTTTTCATAGAGCTCCCTGGGCTCCCCGTCGTAGACGAAGTGTCCGAAGGGATGATCCGGGTGGTCATAGACGTCAAACACCGCCGGAAGCTCTGCGGCGTGGGTGGCTCTCCAGCCGGTGTCGATGCCGCTCTTTGTGACCAGCTCGTACCGGTACATCCACACGTCATCCGTGTACTGCTTCTGGGCCTGGGCGATCTTAACGGCCGGCATCTCAAAGGCGTAATCCGTGGCAAAGCGGATGAAGGGATCGGTTCCGACTTTCCGCCGGTCTTTGTTTTCCTCCGCTGAAACGCCGCCGGGGTGATAGAAGTTTACAATTCCCGGAATCATGTCTGCGTGGTGGTTTTTCTCCAGCATTTCGGCGATCATGGCCCAGCTGTTGGGGAAACCGGTGTTTTCCGGGAATACAAACATGGTGCCCTCATCCATGTTTGTGCCGATGATGAGCTTTACGCCCGCTGCAGATCCGGATCGTACGGCATCGATGGGACGCACGGGTAAGAGATCATCCTGTACCGGCCCCGGGAGAAACATGCCCGGATTTTTATACTGATGTTTCGCAGACACATAGTCGGTACCTTTGGAGAAGGTGTGGGGATCATCGTGGAGCAGATGTTCCGCCGCTTCCTCCTCTTTCCATCCCATGCCCTCCAGGAACAGGTCAATGTTTTCCCGGGAGGTCTCATGGGTCATCATGCAGTTGGGAAGACCGCTCTCACAGATGGCCTGCTGGAACAGTCCCTTTACCCCGGGACAGGCCAGCATGTTCACCACGGAGGCTCCTCCTGCAGATTCTCCGCAGATGGTTACCCGGCCTGGATCCCCTCCAAAGGAGCGGATGTTTTCATGAATCCACTGCATGGCCAGGATCTGATCCGAAAGGCCGCAGTTGGAGTCAAAGTTCTCACAGCCGGGATAGGTGGTAAAGTCATAAAAGCCCAGCACATTCAGCCGGTACTGGAATGTGACGTACACCAGTCCGTCTCTGGCGAAAGCCTCTCCCGTGTACAGACCGTCGCTGGTGCGGCCGGTGTGGTAGCCTCCTCCGTAGATGTAGACAAAGACCGGAAGATTGTCTCCTTCCAGGGGACGTTTGATGTCAATGGTGAGGCAGTCCTCCTCACCCAGGTCCTCCCCGCTGTCTTTTTGTACGGGAGCCGGACCGTACTCCTTCGCCTCATAGACTCCCGGCCAGGGTTCCATGGGCACCGCCCGTTTAAAGCGAAGCTCCCCAACGGGTGGTTTGGCATAGGGGATACCCAGATATTCCACCAGGCCGTCCTTTTCAAAGCCTTTTACCCTGCCCGAGGTGGTTTGGATGATATGTTCTCCCATACTCTCACTCCTTTCTTTTTGAGATATTTTCTGCGATCTGATTCAGATCCGCCCGGCTTCCCGTCATCTCCTGAATGGCCAGGGCCCGTTTCCGGGGCTTACAGCCTTCTTCCGGATCCGTAAAGAGACCGAAATAAACCTCTGTCAGTCCTCCGATCTGATTCTGTTCGATGCCGCCCCGCTTCAGCATGGCGTTTTCGTTGAGAAGACGGAAGTTGTGGAGAGTCCGCACATAGGGAAGGGAGGAGGCGATCTCCAGAAGCTTCCTGTTATATATGGCGTAGCGCTCTTCCCATTTGGGGTTTCCGCAGTCGGTAAAGCCGGTTTCCGTCAGCAGTACCTGTTTGTGGCCGTCCCCGTACTTTTTCATCACCTTATAGGCGGCATCGTTGTAGCTTTTCCAAAGCTGGTCCGGCTCGTCCACATCCAGAAACAGATCCGCGTCACTGACCTCCCGGTTGGTAAACACATAGGGATGCCAGGCCACCACATCAAAGTAGTCATCCGTATCCGTGCTCCAGAACCTTCCGCTTTTGATGCGGCTGTAGACCTTGTCCAGCGTCCAGGCCACCCCGTACATCACCGGCAGGAAATCCGGCATGTCCCCTCCCAGTCCGGGAGTGGAAAGAGCGGGAGAAAAGGAGGCTACTTTTGCCTGGGGATTGGCTCTGTGTACACCCCGGGCGGCAAAGTACATCATGTCCACGGCGATGTCCATCTTTTCATCGGCCGTAAAGGGATGGGACATGTCTGAATCCAGGAAGCCGTCCGGATGCAGGAAGGCGTTTAAGTTCCACTCATTGCCCACTTCCCAGAAGGTGACCGCAGGGAAGAGGGAGACCATGGTATACCAGGACTGCTCCAGCATGGAAAGAGCCTGCATGTAAAGGCTCCCCTCTCTGAGATCCCGGGGCGGCATGGCGTGTCCTTTTCTCTGCTTACACCCTTCCGGCAGGAACCATTCATGGCTCATGGCCGTTACTTCAATGTCCAGCTCCCGGGCCCGGTCCAGAAGCCTTTGGTGAAGTTTTACCTCCTCCGGGTTGGGAGTGACCGGATCTGTAAGCAGTTCGGTGAGATGCATCCAGCTGCGAAATGCATTGCATCCCAGTCCCTTTACCAGATCCAGGTAAGCGGGTGCATCGATTCCCTGATCTCTCTGCCGCTGGATCAGAGGCTCCCCCACTCCGTAAAACCGTTCGTTCATGATTTGCAAGCACATCCTTTCCTTTTCTGATCTTAGAATAGACCGGATTTCTTCGGGGCTATATCCTTTATCCGTTCTTTTTGTCCTTAATCCGCACAAAAAAAGAACGGCTTTAACTGCCGTTCCCAAAAAGAAAAAGCCGCCCCTCCGGCGGCTTTTTATCCCTTTAAAGCAGGGAAACACTGTTTTTGAAT
>CAZJYM010000138.1:4158-8243 GCA_964550245.1 uncultured Blautia sp.
AAGATCAGTATACACCTCAACTGCTCCCCTGTCAACATGTATTGCAAATTTATTTTGCCCGCATCGATGTCTGGAGGACCTGCTCGATGTTGTCCATGGAGGCCTGGTTCTGGATCAGGAAGGACCGGAGTGTGTTTTTGGAACCCTTCCGCCATTGTTTCCAGAGAGTCTTTACCATGCTGCGAAGCATGGCTTCGAAATCCGCAGCGTGTTTCTCGCTGGACTCCCGGAGCGAAATGTCGATACTCCAGCGGTCTGTTTCCACATGACGAAGTCCCCTTAAGATCAGAGTGAGATCCTCCCGGGTGAAGTCTGGAAGCGATACAAGGAACACCCGGGGTTCCTGCGGGTTTTCGGTTAAGACCGCAAGCTGTGCCGTTGCCAGATACGGTTTTCTCTTCAGGAGATCGCCCGGAACATCATCCGGGTCCAGAAGGACGTTCCGGGCTTCCAGATAGCGGCACCATTCGAGAATTTTCTCCCGGTTTCTCCTGACCGGAAGAACATAATCTCCCCCTGAGCGGATGATTCTCTGGATCACGCTTTCTGTCGCTTCGGAGGCATCTATGGTGACAATCGCCTTCTCCAGCTGGATGCTGTCGAGAAAGTCGGGGATTACGCCGGCTTCCTCCCGGGGCAGACCGATGGATTCGTCTTCATACAGGGCCTTTGTGAGACAGGCTTTGATCCCTCCCTTCAAAGCCGCAGACTTGATCAGGGCTTTCAGTGCGTCAAAGGTGTCCTGATACGGTGTGGATTTCAGGTGAAGCCTCTTTTTGAAGTAAGCCGCATGAATATTGCAGTAGGTTTCCATATCTTCGCTGGGGAAAATATTGCACAGTGCGCAGTAGACCATCATCACCAGGAGGGAGATGAGGGAATACCGCTCATCCTGTACTTTGGGAGTTTCCAGAACCGGGAGTTCATCCTCTTCTTCCTGTATTTCCCTCTCAATCTGCTCCATCCATCTGCGCTCTCTCTCCTCGTGGATGCGGAAGGCCCGGAGGTTTTCATACTTTTCCCGGATGTCGGGAGAGCAGCCTTTTGCCCAGGATGACAGGACAGCTCCCGTTTCGGATGTGTCCAGTGACTGAATGACCTTGATGAACACGGGGGCGGAGGGGGTGCGCTTCAGTCCCAGCAGATCCGTGAAGTAAGGGGCATGAAGTCTGCAGTATCTCTCCGCTCCGTAAGGTCCCTGAAAGCCGCTCAGTGTGGAATAGACCAGCATGGTCAGGACGGCATTCTGGGGATAGCGGGGATTTTTCTCCTCCCGGCGGTCCGGAAGAGTGCCCAGGGCATCATAAAGGCTTTTGACCTCCCGGTCGCGAAGTGTCGCTTCTGCGTAGTTTCTGTTTTCCGGCATGGTAATTTCCTCCTTTCTCCTGTAAAAAGTATAACATGCTGCTTATGCTCTTACAACGGTCAGATTCTGATCTTCACAAAAGTCCAGAAATGTACGTGTCTGTGCTAACAGGCCCCTCCTCTTTTGTGCTAAGATGTACGCAGCACTTATGGAAAGGCGGTGTAGAAGGTGGACTTTATGGAGAGCGCGCAGATCCTGATCCCCGCGCTGCGGGGACTTTGCATGACCGTCTGTAAGCCCGGGGATAAAGATGTACTGACAGACTTTGAGATGCGGCACTGCTTTATGCCGGGTGTACAGCCGCTTCTGACGGCGGAGGGACTGGGGGGCTTCTTTGAGAAGAAGGGGGCTGAGAAGATCTACGCGGTCCTGGACGGACTGGGCATTCACTGTGTTTGTGTAAAAATCGAGGAAGACTGGATCATCCTCGGTCCCTTTGTGGTGTCCGCCTGGAGGGAATGCGATGCCAGGAGAACACTGACACGCTGCGGGAGCCGGAACGGTTCCCTGCTTCTCTTTAAAAACTACTGGTGTTCCCTTCCCATCATGTCGGTGGAGTATGCCATCCGCATCGCGGCTCTGCTGCTTACCAGCACCGTGGGCAATCCCCCCAGAGAAGTGGAGTATGTGGACATGGGGGCGGAAAACCTGGGCGACATCCCGCCGAAGATCGCCGAGAGCTGGGAAGAACTGTCGGTGGTACAGCACAGGTACCAGCTGGAGGAACAGCTGATGGAGGCCGTCACCCACGGTCATACGGCGGAAGCGCTGGGCGTCTACACGAATCTGTACGCCAGCACCAGAGGGCTTCGATTTATGTCCGATGACATCAGGGATCAGATCGCCGGGGCGGCCATCATACGCACCCTGGTGCGATGTGCGGCTTTGAATGCGGGACTTGCGCCGGTGCTGGTGGATGCCCTCAGCCAGGAGTACGCCCAAAAGATGCACTCTGCCGCCGACAGGGAAGATCTGATGGTGCTGACAAAGCAGTATATCACGGCATTCTGTGCGGCTGTGCGGGAGTACAACCAAAAGGGGGAATCCTCCCAGGTGAGGCGGGCCATCCAGTACATTCAGGTACACTTAAGCGAAACGGTCACCGTAGACGAGCTCAGTTCGGCCGTCGGTGCGTCACGCCAGCACTTCGTGCGCCTTTTTAAGGCTGAAACGGGGCTGACGGTCAGCCAGTACATTGCAAAAGCCCGCTGTGAGTGTGCTTCCGAGCTTTTGGAGAACAGCCGGCTGCACATCCATGACATTGCCTACTATGTGGGCTATGAGGACACCAACTATTTCTCCCGGGTTTTCAAAAACGTCATGGGCATGTCTCCCCAGGAGTACAGGGAGAAAAAATATTTTTTATAATTCTGTCTGTTTGTCCAGTCAGCCATCTGTTCGTGCTAACAGATGGCTGACTTTTTATGTTATAAAAAGAGCAGTTCAAGGGCACGTTTACCCATATTTTAAGATGAGGAGGAATCTGATGGCAGACAACATTTTTGGAAACCCGGAGCTCACCCGCCAGAAGACGGCGGCGGAGAGCAAACCTTACATCCTTTCTCCAAGGGATCAGGTGTGGCTGGATGAGGTGTACGAAAAACTCACCGTAAAGATGAAGGCGGAGGTCGGACGCATCGGCACCATGATTCCCTACACCACCCGGGACGGCAAATACCACGACCTGGACGTGCCGGGAGGCCTGGGCTTCTGGACCAACGGCTTCTGGCCCGGAATGCTCTGGCAGATGTACAGCGCCACAGGGGACGAGGAGTACTGCACGGCTGCCCGGGGTGTGGAGGACCGTCTGAAGGAACTGCTGGTGGGCTACGACACGCTGGATCACGACATCGGCTTTTTATTCCTTCCCTCGGCCGTGGCCGACTACCGCAAAACGGGAAATCCGGAGTCCCGGCGCACGGGACTTCATGCCGCCAACATCCTGGCGGGAAGATTTAATCCGGCGGGAAACTACATCCGGGCCTGGAACAACGGTCTCTGGGAAGGCCATGAGGTCAGCGGCTGGATGATCATCGACTGCATGATGAACATCCCCATCCTCTACTGGGCGTCACAGGAACTCAATGATCCCCGCTATAAGCACATCGCAGCCGCTCATGCCAGGACGGCTCAGAAGTACATCGTGCGCCCGGACGGCAGCTGCAATCACATCCTGATCTTTGACTCCAATACCGGCGAACTCCTGGACAACCCCGGGGGACAGGGCTTCGGCAGCGGCTCCTCCTGGAGCAGAGGCCAGTCCTGGGCGGTGTACGGCTTTACCTTAAGCTACATGCACACCGGAGACGAGAGCTTTTTAAACACGGCCAAACTCTGTGCGCAGTACTGCATCTCCAACCTGGCGGTCAATGACTGGCTGCCTTTGGTGGACTACCGCGCTCCGGAAAAGCCTGTAAAGT
Source organism: uncultured Blautia sp. (assembly GCA_964550245.1). Classification (GTDB taxonomy): domain Bacteria; phylum Bacillota; class Clostridia; order Lachnospirales; family Lachnospiraceae; genus Blautia_A. The sequence goes on from CAZJYM010000138.1 coordinate 7,945, forward strand.
ACGACTCCACGGCCGGCATGATCACAGCTGCCGGACTTCTGGAGCTGGCCAGGCAGGTGGGAGAGTATGAGAAAGGACTCTACACCCAGGCGGCATTAAAGATCCTTCAGGCCTGTGAGAAGAAGTTTTGCAACTGGGATCCCCATCAGGATTCCATTGTGGACGGGGGAACTTTCTTCTACCACGATCCCACCGGCGAAAACACCGAAGTTCCCATCATCTACGGCGACTATTTCTTCATTGAGGCCATCATGAAACTTGTGGGAAAAGAGCTTTTCATATGGTAATTGATTACAGCG
>CAZJYM010000139.1:0-2872 GCA_964550245.1 uncultured Blautia sp.
TCAAGTATAATGCATGGAAAAAAATGCCGCAACTCTTTTTAATCTTCATCTTCCCTCTTTTCTTTTCCGGAAAAAAGTAGTACAATAGTGATACTTTACGGAATCATAACCGAATCCAACCAGTGAAAGGAGTAAAAAACATGGCAAAAAAGAAGAAAAATTATTGGGGCTATGTGGCATTTGGCGCGGTTGTTGCAGCAGCCTGCGGAGCAGTGGCCGCAATGATCTCGAAAAAGAAGAAAGCCGAAGAGGAAGATTTTGACGACGATTTCGATGACGATTTCGATGATGACTTCGACGATCTGGACGATGATACCGACGAAACCCCTGCCAAAGAAGAGGAAGAAAAGGAAGACGCCCCGGAAACTTTCAAAGCCTGGGAAGAGACTCCTTCCGAGACAGCGGAAGATAAAGAAGAAGAAGAGGACCAGCAGCCTGAAGAGGAAGCCCCTGCTGAGGAAGCTCCTGTAGAAGAGGCCCCCGCTGAAGAAGCCCCCGCAGAGGAGGCTGCTCCGGAGGAAGAGCCTGCTCCCGCAGAAGAAGAACCAGCGGAAGAAGAGGCAGCCCCCGAAGAAGAGAGTGCTGATGAGGAGGAGCCCCAGGAGTAAGGAGCTCTCATAACAAACGCCGCCCCGTTGGGGCGGCGTTTCTTTTGTTCTTTTTGTTTTTCGTTCTTTTTGGTCCTGTTTTCTTCTGTTTTTTTCTTTTCTTTTTTATGCTTCCTTGATCTCCAGCACACCCATGGGACAGGCCTTTACGCAGATGCCGCAGGCAATGCACTTGCTGGGATGGGGATTGCCCTCCTTCATGACCATGACGCCAAATGGACAGACTTTGACGCATTCGCCGCAGCCCACACATTTCTTGCGGTTGATGGTATATACACCTTTGGCGTTCTGGGTGATGGCCTCCTGGGCACAGGCTTTGGCGCACTTGCCGCACTGTACGCAGACGGTGGGCTTGGGGGTGACTCCGTCTTTGGCGGTCCGGATCCGAATACAGGAATAGTCCTCGTTAAACTCCTTGTAATAAGCCTCGGAACAGGCGATCTCGCACTGTTTGCAGGCCATGCATCCGTCCTTCTTTGCTACATTGAGTTTTTTCATGCTTTACCTCCTTTTCTTAAATTTTGTCTTATCATGCACCGGGCAGCTTAAAGGAGCTCTTTAAGGAGACAATCCGGTTAAACACCGGCTCTCCCTCCCGGGAATCTTTGGTATCGGCACAGAAGAAGCCGTTGCGGACAAACTGGAAGTGATCTCCTCCTTTTGCTTCCATGAGGCTTTGCTCCACACAGGCGGTGACCTCCGTAAGGGAGTTGGGATTGATGTTCATGGAGCCGTCCTCCGGATTGTAGACACCCTTCTCCTCATCCACGATGTTCTCATAGAGGCGGACTTTTGCTCTTCCGCAGGTGGAAGCCTCCACCCAGTGGATGGTGCCCTTGACCTTTCTGCCGTCAGGAGCGCTGCCGCCCCGGGTGGCAGGATCATACTGCGCATGGACAACGGTCACCTTCTCGTCGGCGTCTGTTTCATATCCGGTGCAGGTCACCAGGTAGGCATGCATCAGCCGCACTTCCGTCCCCGGAAACATCCTCTTGTATTTCTTCGGGGGAACCACCATGAAGTCCTCCCGTTCAATGTACAGTTCCCGGCCGAAGGGAATCTTTCTGGTTCCCAGCTCTTCGTTTTCCATGTTCAGGGGGGCATCCAGCCATTCGATCTCCCCTTCCGGGTAATTGTCGATCACCAGCTTAATGGGATCCAGCACCGCCATCAGTCTGGGAGCCTTCATCTTTAAGTCCTCCCGGATGCAGTACTCCAGCATGGCCAGGTCCACGGAGCTGTCCGCCTTGGCCACCCCGCACAGATCCACAAACATGCGGATGGATTCGGGGGTGTAGCCTCTTCTTCGTAAAGCTGCGATGGTAGCCAGCCTGGGATCATCCCAGCCGTCTACCGTGCCGTCCTCCACCAGCTTCTTGATATAGCGCTTGCCGGTAACCACGTTGGTGACATAGAGCTTGGCAAACTCGATCTGCCTGGGGGGATGGGGTACTTCCAGCTCCCGGAGAACCCAGTCGTAGAGAGGCCTGTGGTCCTCGAACTCCAAAGTGCAGATGGAGTGGGTAATTCCCTCGATGGCATCCTCGATGGGGTGCGCAAAATCATACATGGGATAGATGCACCACCGGTCCCCGGTGTTGTGGTGGGTCCTGTGGGCCACCCGGTAGATCACCGGATCCCGCATGTTAATGTTGGGGGAAGACATGTCGATTTTGGCCCGCAGCACCTTTTCCCCGTCCTGGTACTTTCCGTCCTTCATCTCCTGGAAGAGTCGGAGGTTTTCCTCCACGGAACGGTTCCGGTAAGGGCTTTCCTTACCGGGCTCCTTTAAAGTTCCCCTGTACTGAGTAATCTCCTCGGGTGAGAGGTCGCACACAAAGGCCTTTCCCTTCTGAATCAGCTTTACGGCCGCCTCATACATCTGTTCAAAGTAGTCCGAGGCAAAGAACAGCCGGTCCTCCCAGTCCGCCCCCAGCCAGCGGATGTCCTCCTCGATGGATTCCACAAACTCCGTCTTCTCTTTGGTGGGGTTGGTGTCGTCGAAGCGCATGTTAAACTTTCCGTTGTATTTCTTCGCCAGTCCGTAGTTTAACAGAACCGACTTGGCATGGCCGATGTGAAGATAGCCGTTGGGTTCCGGAGGAAACCGGGTATGAACCGTGTCATACACACCCTCCGCAAGATCCTTCTCGATCATGACTTCAATAAAGTTTTTGGACTCCCTGTTCTCCATGTCTCTCCTCCTGATGATCTAAAGCGTCAAGGATTACGGATTGCTCCGCCGCTTCGCGTCTCTCGCAATC
>CAZJYM010000139.1:2972-8237 GCA_964550245.1 uncultured Blautia sp.
AATCATTTATAGTAAAGAAAAAACCCTTGAGCATCTCAAGGGTTTATAAAAAGCTGTCTAGCAGAGTCGAACTGCCGACCTCATCCTTACCAAGGATGCGCTCTACCTACTGAGCTAAGACAGCCTGCAGGCGTTTTACCGCTCACAGATGATTATACTACCAGATCGGGGGAGGATTGTCAACTAAAATCTCCCCCCATTTTTAAATTTTTTCGCCCATCGATGTAGCGGCGGATTTTACCCCTCACCCGGGCCAGGGCATTGTCCACGCTTTTCTGGCTTTTTCCCAGCATCTCCGCGATCTCCTCATAGGAATCTCCCCGGAGATAGGCATCCAGCACCTTCTTCTCCATGGGGCTTAAGATTTTGGAGATCTCCTCCTTAAAGGCCCGGACATCCTCCCGTTCGATGACAATGGACTCCGGGTTTTCCACCCACAGCTGCTCCAGACGGTTTTCATCCTCATCGCTGAAGGAAACATAGGAGTTTAAGGGAAGGTTTTTCTGTCTCTGAGAGCTTTGAACCGCATTGTAGAGCTGGCGGTCGATACAGAGCCCTGCAAAAGTCATGAAAGAGGCTCCCTTATCCGGCTGAAAGTCCATTACAGCCCGGAAAAGACCGATCATGCCCTCCTGGATCAGATCGTCCCGCTCCCCGCCCATGAGATAGAGGGTACGGGCCTTCTTTCTCACCAGGCTCTTGTACTTCTCCATGAGGTAATCGGAGATCCCGTTCTCCCCCCTGCGCATCCTCTCCAGCAGTTCCTCATCGGAACAGGCATCATACCCGGTCATGGATTTATCCTTCTCTGGCGGAAGATCTCGTAGGCCAGTACCCCGGCTGCCACCGAGGCATTTAAGGAGTCAATGTCCCCCCGCATGGGAATCGAGGCCCGCAGATCACATTTCTCCCTCACCAGGGAGGAAACTCCCTTTCCCTCGTTGCCGATCACCAGACAGATGGGCCCGGTCAGATCCAGGTCGTACATTTCTTTTCCGTCCATGTCGGCACAGACGCACCAGATCCCCTGTTTCTTTAATTCCTCCACCGTCCGGGCCAGGTTGGCCACTTTGGCCACCGGGGTGTAGTTGACCGCACCGGCGGAGGTTTTCTCCACCGTAGTGGTCACCAGGGCTCCCCGCCGGTCCGGGATGATCACCCCGTGGGCACCAACCACGTTGGCGGTACGGATGATGGCCCCCAGGTTCTGGGGATCCTGGATGTGATCCAGGAGAAAGAGAAAGGGGGGCTCCCCTTTCTCTTTGGCTCTGTTTTGGATCTGCTCCAGGGAGGCATACCGGTAGTCCGGGGCCACGGCGATCACACCCTGATGGTTGTGCCGGGGAGTCTGGCTCATGCCGTCCAGACGGGATCTGGAGATGTACTTAACCGGAATCCCTCTTTTTGCGGCTTCCCGGGCCATGTCCTCCAGGGTGCCGGTTCCCTCCAGGAGAAAAATACTCTCCAGCCTCCTGCCGGAGCGCAGGGCCTCCATCACCGGATTGCGCCCTTCGATCTGTTCCCCCATCTACAGCTCCTCCCCGATTCCCAGCCGGATCAGCTCCGTGATCCGGGCATACTCTTCCTTCAGATACAGATATCCGATCAGGGCCTCAAATCCCGTGGCCCGGCGGTAGTCCGCCATGGTGGCGTTTTTGGCGATGGTGGAGGGGTGGGCATTTCTGCCCCTCCTGTACACGGACATTTCCTCCTCCGTGAGATAAGGCTCCAAAACCCCGATCATCCGGGACTGGGCGGAGGCCTTCACCAGAGAACTGGCCGTTTTGTGAAGGTCTGCCACCGGCCGGTTTCCCCTCTTTACCAGGATGGTGCGGATCAGCAGATCATACACGGCATCCCCCAGGTAGGCCAGGGTGAGAGGGGAATAGGTTCTCAGATCCTTTTCCTCCAGGTCAAACTGTCGTTTAAGTTCCTCTATGCCCTTTTCCATTTCACGCCTTCCCGGGTATCCTGCAGGATGATCCCCCGGGCGAGAAGGGTATCCCGGATCTGATCGGCCCTGGCAAAGTCTTTTGCTTTTCTGGCGGCCTGTCTCTGGGCAATCAGGTCCTCGATCTCCTGATCCAGGATCTGGTCCTGTTCCAGCACGGGAAGTCCCAGCACATCCGTCAGCTTCAAAAGAATGTCCAGCAGGCAGGAGGCCAGTTCCGAGGACGATCCTTCCGTCACGTGAGTGTTGGCAAACTTCACCAGATCAAACACCGCCGTCAGGGCATCCGCCGTGTTAAAGTCGTCATCCATGGCGGCTTCAAACTGGGTGATAAAGCCCCGGGCCTGTTCCATCCATTCCTTCTCCTGGGGAGTGGCAGCGGTATTGCCGGCCTTTTCCCCGGCTTCTTTCCGGTCTTTCAGCCTCGCCGCACCCTCCCGGATCCGCTCCAGGGCGCTTTTGGAGGATTCCATCAGATCCCAGCTGAAGTTTAAGATACTCCTGTAGTGAGCACTTAACATAAAGATCCGTAAAACAGCCAGATCATACTTTTCGCTGATATCCCGCACCGTCACAAAGTTGCCCAGGGATTTGGCCATCTTTCGTTTATCGATGTTTAAGAAGGCATTGTGCATCCAGTAGCGGGAGAACTCCTTCCCGCTGCAGCACTCGCTCTGGGCGATCTCATTCTCATGATGGGGGAAGATCAGATCCTCTCCGCCGGCATGAATGTCGATCTGTTCCCCCAGATACTTTTTGGACATGACGGAGCACTCGATGTGCCAGCCGGGACGTCCGTCGCACCAGGGGGAGGGCCAGAAGGGCTCTCCTTCCTTTTTAGGCTTCCAGAGCACGAAATCCAGCGGATCCTCCTTCTGTTCCTCACCGGAAACCTTCAGGGAACGGAAACCCGACTGGAGATCATCCAGGTTTTTATGAGAGAGTTTCCCGTACTCCGGAAACTTCTTGACTCGGAAATAGACGGTGCCGTCCCCGGCCACATAGGCAAACCCCTTATCGATCAGGGTGGTGATCATCTCGATCATGCCGTCGATCTCCTGGGTAGCTAATGGGTGGGTGGTGGCAGGCCGCACGTTCATGCCGGCCATGTCCTTTTTGCACTCCTCGATGTACCTCTTCGAGATCACCGCAGAGTCCACGCCCTCTTCCTGGGCTTTGGCGATGATCTTGTCGTCCACATCCGTAAAGTTGGACACATAGTTCACCTCATACCCTTTGTATTCCAGGTACCGGCGCACCGTGTCAAAAACGATCATGGGCCTGGCATTTCCGATATGGATCAGGTTGTAAACCGTGGGACCGCACACATACATCCGCACCTTCCCCTCTTCCAGAGGCACAAACTCCTCCATGCTCCGGCTCAATGTATTAAAAAGTCTCATTCCGGTTCCTCCTTTCCTTCCTCCAGAAGGCACACCGCCTGGGCGGCAATGCCCTCTCCTCTTCCGGTAAATCCCAGTCCTTCCTCCGTGGTGGCCTTGATGCTCACCCGGGAGGGTGAAATACCCAGGACTCCGGCGATGTTTTCCCGCATGGCGGGGATGTGAGGGGCCATCTTTGGCTTCTGGGCAATGATCACCGCATCAATGTTTCCCACCCGGAATCCCTGTTCTCTTAAAAGTCTGTCTACCCGTTCCAAAAGCTTTAAGCTGGAGATCCCCTCGTAAGCGGGATCCGTATCGGGAAAGAGCTTCCCGATATCCCCGGCTCCGGCGGCCCCCAGCAGGGCATCCATCACGGCATGCACCAGCACGTCCGCATCGGAGTGGCCCAGAAGACCCTTCTCCCAGGGGATCTTTACCCCTCCCAGGATCAGGTCCCGGTTCTCCGTTAAAACGTGCACATCATATCCTGTACCGATCCGCATCTTCTATTCTCCATCAAACTCCAGCATCTTTTCAATCCGCAGCAGGGTAAGCCTGCGCCGCACATAGGGAGCCAGATCCAGGCTTCTGGGAATGATCTCCTCCCCCAGCCCGATATCCTCTACGCTCTTTTTACACCCTGCCTTGTCCAGCATGTGGGCCATCTCCTCCTCACCGGGAAGATCTTCCAGGATATCCCTGATCTTTCCCAGGTTCTGGCGAAGCCTGGCCGGCTCTACTTCCAGCAGGGGTTCGGGGCTGTTTTCCTCCAGAATACCCTGCAAAAGCCCTTTCCTGCCAAAAGAGCTCTCCAGAAGCTCCATCTCCGGCCCTTCATAGGGCTTTACAAAACACCGGTCCTCCGCGATGGCCCGGCTGATTTTCTTATACTCCTTTAACACCAGCATGGTGCCCACGGAGACCTTCTCCCCGTGGAGGGCATCCAGATGAGGGTTAATGACTTCCATTTCCCAGAGGTGAGACAGATGGTGCTCCGCACCGGAAGCCGGCCGGGAATTCCCCACCATCTGCATGGCCAGTCCCGAGAGGATCAGGGCGTACATCAGCTTTTCACAGCTCTCCTCATCCCCGGATCCGATGGAACGAAGGCAGGAGCGCACGGTGCGCAGGGCCTTCTCCTCCATCTCGGCAATGGTTTCACAGTAGTACTCTCCCGTCAGCAGGTGAGAGATCTTCCAGTCCGCCAGGCATACATACTTGCCCATCAGATCCGATACGCCGGAGGCATTCAGTCTGGCCGGGGCATGGGCAAAGATCCGGGAATCGGCAAAAACCGCCAGGGGTGCCGCTGCCGGCATGGTCTTTTTCAGCCCGTGCCAGGTCATGGCTGCCACGTTGGATACGAACCCGTCCACACTGGCTGCAGTGGGGACGGAAATAAAGGGAATTCTGTAATGGAAGGCGATGTACCGGCTGATGTCATGGACGGTTCCGGAACCCACCGCCAGAATCAGGTCAATGTCCTGGTCCATGTTGTTTTCCACGATCTCCACCGCCCGGTTGTCCGCGTGGAGTCCCCGGGCTTCCAGTGTCAGCACCTGACACCGGTCATAGATGCCCTCCATGATCTCCTCCGTGGCCTTAAAGGTGTTGGTATCGCAGATGAGAAGGGGGGAGATGTATTCCTTAAGAAAGCCGTCGCTCATGGCCTCCTCCAGCTTCTCCACCGCTCCTTCCTCAATGAGAATCTCCTTTACTTCAATCTGATGCTTTCTCCCGCATTTACACGGTCGGGCAAAATCATCCGGTTCGACGCGCATGGGTATTTTTACCTCCTGACTTTCCTTTCTGTTAAGTTTTAAGTGGGCAGAGTCCTGCTGCCTGCCTGTCTTTACGTTCCCCTCGTCTGTTTGAGATTATACATGAAAAAGGGGAGGGCGTCAAAAGGTATTTTGACGCCCTCCCTTC
>CAZJYM010000140.1:0-1528 GCA_964550245.1 uncultured Blautia sp.
ATATTATGATCATAATCCCTCCAAAGTGTACTCTTTGAAACTGTAATCTTATTTTCCACATTCACCCTCTTTCCTTTTGGTCTTAGATCTGGTATGATAAGTGCAGACATTTTTCGAAAGTCAGGGATACGAAGGGGAGATAAAGTCTGCTATAATAAGAAAGGCAGTCAGAGGGGGAGTACAGATGATTGGAGGGCAGGATGAAGAAGTGGGTTTTGGTCCTTCTGGGGATTGCGGTCCTTGGAGGGGGTGCCGGTGCAGCCTGGTACTATTACCAGAATAATATGCAGCCGGCCGGAGTGAAGGGAGAAACGGCCTATGTGTCGTCCGTGGAATCCCTGAGCGGATTTTCTGCGGGAGTCATTAACCGGTATTCCGGTATCGTGGAGCCCCAGGAGACGGTAAAAGTAAATATTGAAAACGGACGGGTGGTCAAGGATGTAGTGGTCAGCCCCGGTCAGGAAGTGAAGAAGGGACAGCTTCTTTTCAATTACGATCTGTCCAGCATTGAGCAGAGTCTGAAAGAGGCCCGGCTGGAACTGGACAGGCTGAAACAGGAGGCTGTGACCTTAAGCAATGAGATTGCCGCCCTGGAGAGACAGAAACGGCAGGCCACGCAGGACACCCAGCTCTCCTACACCATAGAGATTGAAACCAATAAGATGAACCTGCAGAAGAATCAGTACGATCAGCAGGCCAAGCAGTCAGAGATTGACAGCCTTGAAAGTGCCACCACGAATACGGAGGTTTTAAGCGAGATCGACGGGGTCATCCAGAAGGTGGACACCAGCCAGATGACCACGGATACGGTGGACTACCTGCAGGAGGGTACGGACTACAATGCCATGTTTAACGGGACGGACGACAACGCTTTTATTACCATCCTGAGCACCGGAGCCTACCGCATCAAGTGCACCGTCAACGAGATGAACGTCTGGTCATTGCAGGAGGGCGCTCCCGCCATCATCCGGGACCGGTCCGATGACGAACTGCTCTGGCATGGAACCATCGGAGCGCTGGACAGGGACAATGCCAATGCGGACGATGAGAGGCAGTCCAATTACTACGGAATGCCAACCAGTGAACAGACTTCCTCCAGCAACTATCCCTTCTATGTGGAACTGGAATCCTCCGACGGCCTTATGCTGGGGCAGCATGTGTACGTGGAGGCGGACAGCGGTCAGAACGATGAGAAGGACGGACTGTGGCTGGGCGAATACTACATCGCGGATGCGGATACGAATGATCCCTATGTGTGGGCGGCAAACGACAAAGGCCTGCTGGAAAAACGCTTTGTGACCCTGGGTGAGTATGATGAGGCCCTGTGCCAGTATCAGATCCAGGACGGCCTTACCCTGAAGGATTCCATCGCCTTCCCCAGGGATGACCTGCAGGAGGGAATGGGAACTGCCAGCAGAGCCCAGTACAGTGAGGAGTTGAAAGAGGAGAAAACGTCGGAAACCGACTTTACGGACGGGGAAACCCCGGCTGAGGAAGAAACACCTGCGGAAGAAGAAACATCGGTAGA
>CAZJYM010000140.1:1628-8118 GCA_964550245.1 uncultured Blautia sp.
AAAAATTGCGGTCATGCATCAGCATGGCCGCTTTTTTCTGACAATCTCTTGACAATCCCGGGGCATATCCTGTATAGTATACCTGTCCCGGGAAGAAAAGATTTTTTCGGGGCAAATTTCATATCATCACTCGCTAGGGGAGCACATCGCTGAGAATGAATTTCCGGGATGTTTTCCGGGGTTCTAACCCTCACTACTTGAACCGGGTAATACCGGCGTAAGGAAGCAGTCGTTTACAGGGAAAGCCTGCGCGGCTTTGGCTGTAAACCCGGTGTCTTCCTCCTTGCGTACACAAAGGAGGTTTTTTTATGCAGCTCGTCACATCGGACGGCGGACTGACCACCGCCGGCTACGCGGTAAGCATCGCGGCCATTATTATTCTTCTACTGGGTACTGCCTTTATCTATGGAAGGAGTAAAAAGGACGCCAGACTTACCACCAAACAGCTGGTCTTCTGCGCCGTGGCCATTGCCCTGGCGTATGTCACATCCTATATCAAGCTCTTCGGGCTTCCCTACGGCGGTTCCGTGACCCTGTTCAGCATGCTCTTTATCTGCCTGATCGGCAACTGGTACGGCCCGGGCATCGGCATCATGACCGGTCTGGCCTACGGCATTCTCCAGTTCCTGCAGGAGCCCTACGTGCTGTCTCCCTTCCAGGTCTGCTGCGACTACATCTTTGCCTTTGCCGGGCTGGGAGCTTCCGGATTTCTCCGGAATCAGAAGAACGGTCTGCTGAAGGGCTATGTGCTGGGCATTTTCGTCCGGGGTCTCTTCCACACCATCGGAGGCTATCTGTACTGGATGGACTACATGCCGGAGAACTTCCCCGCATCTTTAAGCGCCCTGTATCCCATTATCTACAATTACTCCTACATTCTGGTAGAGGGAGTTCTCACCGTGGTGGTGCTGCTTCTTCCTCCCGTCAAGAATGCCCTGGCCTCTGTAAAGAAGCTGGCTCTGGAATAAGTTTTTGACTCATGGCCTTTCGCCCTCTCACCCAGGGGTTAAAAACCGCTTGCCTGTCACATGGTAAAGTGCTAAAATAGCTGTAGTGCGTCGGATTTACCATTGCCGGACCTGACAATCTGACAGGAAACAAAAAAGGAGCTTGGGTATGAGTAAGAGTATCAGAACGGAAGCCGTGGATCATCTGTTTGAGGCGATTCTTTGCCTGAGGAATAAGGAGGAGTGCTACACCTTTTTTGAGGACGTGTGTACGATCAATGAGATCCTTTCTTTGTCCCAGCGCTTTGAGGTTGCAGGAATGCTGAGAGAGAAACATACCTATCTGGACATCTCCGAGAGAACGGGAGCTTCCACGGCCACCATCAGCCGTGTGAACCGGTCGCTGAATTACGGGAATGACGGGTATGAGCTGGTGCTTACCAGGCTGGAGGAGAAAGAGGAGAGAAAAAACTGACCCTGGTCAGATAATAAGAGCTGCGGCGCTGCCGCAGCTCTTTTTTGTCCGGACTTAACCGGGGAATTCTTTTGGGTTTTTCTCCTTTTTTTCTCTTCTGGAGCGCTTTTTTTCCTGGGGCGGCCGCAGATGGTCGATGATGCCTTCGATGATGCTCTTTTTCATGTACACGTCAAAGCTGAGAAGACAGATGAAGGAAAAGAGCTGCAGAAACTCCTTTTCGTCCCCTTCGGCATCTGCAAAGGTGTTTTCGGAAGCCTTATAGCGGTTGATCAGGTCTTCCTTCAGGTAGTCCAGCTGGGACTGCTGCATGTTGAAGATTTCTTTGTAGATGTAGGTGAGGTCATGGCCTTCCCCCTTGAAGTAGGTTTCCGTGATGGGCTTTAACAGAGTCTGGATGTCGCTGATGGAGAGAATGTTTTTAAAATAGTAGATGAAGACCAGGAGCAGGATGTGCTCCTTGGAATAACGCTTTTTCTCCGGGGAGGGCAGAAGATTGTTTTTGGCATAGTTGTTGATCATGGTCTTGGTGAGAACCTTGTCCTCCGGGTACCGCTTGGTGTTCCCCAGCTCGGATTCCATGAACGTGGTGACCTGGTCCATGTACAGGTCAATGTTGGGAAGGTCCTCGGGCTGTACAAAATCCACCTGGGAGACGCTGTCCAGGATGCTGTTGATCAGGTCTTTGGTATCGATCTTCATTAACGCATCACCTCTCTCTTTTCTATTAAACCCCTGTACCCTCATCATGTTGGGGCGCTTTCATAACCTCCTGAAATGATTACGGATTGCTCCGCCGCTTCGCAGCTCCCGCAATCCTGCCCACCATTCGGAATCCATGGGGCCCCCACCCCATTCCTTCCTCATGTTGGGGCGCATCGATAAGCCTTTCCCCCACCGGCGTGCGAGCACACCGTGGGGGAAGGCTTTCGATGCTGTAATCATTATATGGTTTTCCCTACCCCTTGTAAATGTCTTTTTCTGTGATTTTTTCCTTTCCCGCTTGTGAGGGAGGGCAATATTGTGTATAATGGGGAAAATGGAGGAATATGCATGAATACTTATGATTCTTTAAATAAAGAGCAGCAGGAAGCGGTATTTTACACGGAGGGACCGCTTTTAATTCTGGCGGGGGCCGGATCCGGAAAGACCAGAGTCCTGACATACAGGATTGCCTGCCTGATCAGTGAAAAGAAGGTGCGCCCCTGGAACATCCTGGCGGTAACCTTTACAAACAAGGCGGCCAGGGAGATGCGGGAGCGGGTGGACAATCTGGTGGAAGAGGGCGCTTCCGATGTGTGGGTCGCCACCTTTCATTCCACCTGTGTGAAAATTTTGCGCAGATACATTGACCGCCTGGGGTACGACAGGAGTTTTACCATTTACGATGCGGATGATCAGAAGAGCCTGATAAAAACCATCTTTAAACAGCTGGGACTGGATCCCAAGAAATATTCGGACAAAAGTATCATGAATGAGATCTCCCGGGCCAAGGATGAACTGCGCACCCCGGAGGATCTGGAAGCCGAAGCGGGGGCAGACGCAGGCGCTCTGGCCACTGCCGCCGTCTACCGTGAATACCAGACCCAGCTTCGCAGAAACAATGCCCTGGACTTTGACGATCTGATCATGAAGACAGTGGAACTCTTCAGGAAGTGTCCCGATGTGCTGGAGAGATACCAGAACCGGTTCCGGTATCTGATGGTGGATGAGTATCAGGACACCAACACGGCTCAGTTTCATCTGGTGAGCCTTCTGGCACAGAAGTACCAGAACCTGTGTGTGGTGGGGGATGATGACCAGTCCATCTACAGCTTCCGGGGGGCAAACATTGACAACATCCTGGGGTTTGAGGATGTCTTCCCCAATGCAAAGGTGATCCGTCTGGAACAGAACTACCGCTCCACCCAGAACATTCTGGATGCGGCCAACGGTGTGATCGCCAACAATGAGTCCAGAAAGCCCAAAAGGCTGTGGACCGAAAACGGAAAGGGAGATCTGATCCGTTTCCGCAGGTTTTTATCCGCTGATGAGGAAGCGGACTTTGTGATCGACGACATCGACCGTGCCCGGAAACAGGGCAGCTGCCGGTACGGGGACTGCGTGGTGCTTTACAGAACCAATGCCCAGTCCCGTCTCTTCGAGGAAAAGTGCCTGATGGACAACATCCCCTACAAGGTGGTGGGAGGTGTCAACTTCTACGGCCGGATGGAGATCAAGGACCTGATCAGCTATTTAAAGACGGTGGACAATGCCCGGGATGACCTGGCGGTAAGGAGAATCATCAATGTTCCCAAGCGGGGAATCGGAACTGCCACCATTGCCAGGATTCAAAACTTTGCGGAGGAACATGACATCAGCTTCTACGATGCCCTCCTGCAGGCGGATGAGATTCCCTCCATCGGCAGGGGCCGGAAAAACATCGTTCAGTTTGTAGAGTTTATCCAGATGCTGAGAAGCAAGGCGGAAGTGATCGGTGTCCGGGAGCTTCTGGAGGAGATCATCGAGGATACGGGCTATGTGAAGGATCTGGAGGCGGAGGGCACGGATGAGGCCCAGAGCCGGATCGAAAACATTGACGAGCTGATCTCCAAGGCGGAAAGCTATGAGGAGGGTGCGAATGCCATGGGAGAAGTGCCCTCTCTCTCCGGATTCCTGGAAGAAGTGGCCCTGGTGGCGGATATCGACTCCGTTTCGGAGGATCAGGACTACATCCTGCTGATGACGCTGCACAGTGCCAAGGGACTGGAATTCCCCCGGGTGTACATGGCGGGAATGGATGACGGGATCTTCCCCGGCGGTCTCAGCATTTATTCCGAGAATCCTGCCGACATGGAGGAAGAGCGCAGACTGTGCTATGTGGGGATTACCAGAGCCAAAGAGCAGCTCACATTCACCAGCGCCACCTCCCGGATGATCCGGGGGGAATGGAAAACCTACCTGCCTTCCCGCTTCCTGGATGAGATTCCCGAAGAACTTCTGGATATGGGGAAAAAACGTCCTCAACCGAAGGTTTCCAGACAGACGGAACGGAAAAGGGAGATTCCCAAGACCACTCCGGTATCCCCTCCTCCCAAAGCCGCCTCTTTGGACTACGATGTGGGGGATACGGTGCTGCATGAGAAGTTTGGCGAGGGCGTGGTGACGAAGATTGCAGACGGAGGCCGGGACTTTGAAGTGACGGTGGAGTTTGAGAGATGGGGCGTGAAAAAGTTCTTTGCCGGCTTTGCCGGATTGAAGAAAGTCCAGTCCTGATCCGGGTTTCCAGAATTTTTAGCAGGATTTGCTCCTGCACTGGATTTGTGCGTTTCTTTCATGATTTTCGTCAAAATATGTGTGGAAAAATCCAGGCAGTGGTGTTATAATAAAAAAAGAAGTTCCTGCCAGTGAGGGCAGGGTAGGAAGGAATCTGTCGGAATCGCGGGCACTGGTATCGGCAGAAACCATGCGTGCAGGTTTATGAGAGAAAGGTGGATCCTATGAACAAAGTAGAAGAATTGCTGGAAGCGTTAAAGCAGAAGGAAGATGATAAGCACAAGAATATCATTCTCTGGGTATTCGCCATCATCGGCGCTGTGGCACTGGTGGTGCTGATCGCCGTGGTGGTTTATCATTTCTTTGCTCCCGATTATCTGGAAGACTTTGAGGAAGATTTCGACGACGATTATGATGACTATTTCGAGGATGAAGAAGAATAGGCACGATGTGAATTTAAATAGCCCCGGCAGCCCGGGGCTATTTTTGTGGGAGGTGTCATGAAAAAGGGTGAAGAATACCAGGGAACAGTTGAAAAGGTAGAGTTTCCCAACCGGGGGATCGTGCAGGTGCAGGACCAGCCCGTGGTGGTAAAAAACGTGATTCCGGGCCAGAAGGTCCGCTTTGTCATCAGTAAGAAGCGCTCCGGCCGGGCGGAAGGAAGACTTCTGGAGGTACTGGAAAAGTCTCCGCTGGAATTAAGATCTCCGGTGTGCTCTTCCTTTCCGCAGTGCGGGGGATGCATGTATCAGACCATGCCCTATCCGGAACAGCTGAAGATGAAGGAGCAGCAGATGCGGGAACTGCTGGAAAAGGCCCTGACCCGGGGAGGACAAAGCATTGAATCCTGTACCTGGGAGGGAATTCATCCCAGTCCTTTGGAGTTTGGATACCGCAACAAGATGGAGTTCTCCTTCGGGGATGAGTACAAGGGGGGACCTCTCTCCCTGGGGCTTCACAAAAAGGGAAGCACCTATGACGTGCTCAACACCGATGACTGCAGGCTGGTTCATGAGGACATGACGAAGATTCTGGTGTGTGTCCGGGAATACTTCCGGAGACTGGGAGCCCCCTGCTACCGAAAAGTAAGCCACGAGGGGTACCTGCGCCATCTGCTTCTTCGCAGAGGGGTGACCACCGGGGAGATCCTGGTGCATGTGGTCACCACCGGTCAGGGGGAGTACCCCATGGAGGATCTGGTGAGGGAACTTTTAAGTCTCCCCCTGGAGGGAAAGATCCGGGGAATCCTCCACCTCCGCAATGATTCTCTGTCCGATGTGGTGAAGAGTGACGAGACGAAAATCCTCTACGGGGAGGATTTCTTCTATGAGACTCTTCTGGGGCTGCGCTTTAAGATCAGCTCCTTCTCCTTCTTTCAGCCCAATTCCCTGGCTGCGGAGATTCTCTATTCCATTGTAAGGGAGTATGTGGGCTCCGTGAAGGACCAGGTGGTGTTTGATCTCTACAGCGGTACGGGAACCATTGCCCAGCTTCTCTCTCCGGTGGCCAGAAAGGTGATCGGCGTGGAGATCGTGGAGGAGGCTGTACAGGCTGCCAGAGAGAATGCGTCTCTTAACGGGCTTGCCAACTGTACCTTCCTTTGTGGAGATGTGCTGCGGGTACTGGATGAACTGGAGGAAAAGCCGGATGTGATTGTGCTGGATCCTCCCAGAGAGGGGATTCATCCCAAAGCCCTTCCCAGGATCCTGGGATACGGGGTGAAGAAGATCGTGTATGTATCCTGCCAGATGACCAGCCTGGCCAGGGATCTGGAAGCCTTTTTAAGGGCGGGATACCGTGTGGAGAGGGGCTG
>CAZJYM010000141.1:0-1420 GCA_964550245.1 uncultured Blautia sp.
GCTGTAATCAAAAAAGCCGCAATTCCCTGATCGCTCAAAGAACTGCGGCTTTTAATTCTGAAATAATTACTCGATAACGGTGGCAACACGGCCGGAACCAACGGTACGTCCGCCTTCACGGATAGCGAAGGTAAGGCCCTGGCTCATGGCGATGGGATGGATCAGCTCAATGGTCATCTCGATGTTGTCGCCGGGCATGCACATCTCGGTTCCTTCCGGAAGGGTGATGACACCGGTCACATCGGTGGTTCTGAAATAGAACTGAGGACGATAGTTGTTGAAGAAGGGAGTATGACGTCCGCCCTCATCCTTAGTCAGAACGTACACCTGAGCGGTAAACTTGGTGTGGCAGGTCAGGGAGCCGGGTTTTGCAAGAACCTGTCCTCTCTCGATCTCGTTTCTCTGCACGCCGCGGAGAAGAGCGCCGATGTTGTCGCCTGCACGGGCCTCATCCAGAAGCTTACGGAACATCTCGATACCGGTAACAACAACCTTTCTGGTCTCTTCCTTGATACCGACGATCTCCACATCCTCCTGAACGTGAAGGGTTCCGGCTTCCACTCTACCGGTAGCCACGGTGCCACGGCCGGTGATGGAGAATACGTCCTCTACGGGCATAACGAAGGGCTTCTCAGTGTCACGCTGAGGAGTGGGGATGTAGTTGTCAACCGCATCCATCAGCTCCAGGATCTTGTCGCCCCATACGCCGCTGGTGTCTTCCAGAGCCTTCAGAGCGGAGCCCTGAATAATCGGGATGTCATCGCCGGGGAAGTCATACTCGTTGAGCAGTTCACGGATCTCCATGTCAACCAGCTCAAGCAGCTCCTCGTCGTCAACCATGTCGCACTTGTTCATGAATACAACGATGTAGGGAACACCTACCTGACGGGACAGAAGGATGTGCTCCTTGGTCTGAGCCATAACACCGTCGGTGGCGGCCACAACCAGGATGGCGCCGTCCATCTGAGCAGCACCGGTGATCATGTTCTTGACATAGTCAGCATGTCCGGGGCAGTCTACATGGGCGTAGTGCCTCTTCTCAGTCTCATACTCAACGTGAGCGGTGGAGATCGTGATACCACGGGCTCTTTCTTCCGGAGCTTTATCAATGTTATCGAAAGCTACAGCCTGGCCCAGGCCCTTTCTGTCATGAAGGGTCTTGGTGATAGCTGCGGTCAGCGTCGTCTTGCCATGGTCCACGTGTCCGATGGTACCAATGTTGCAATGGGGTTTTGTTCTTTCAAACTTAGCCTTTGCCATTATAAATGTCCTCCTTCAAACTTGCTCTTCTTTTCCAGAGCATTGATTTTCCTTCAAAACCTGCTATCCATGATTATATTGCATCTCATGGAAGTTTGCAAGGTATTTTTTAATTTCACCGCCCTTTCCCGCCCCCTGCGGGTACGGGAAACGGCGTTTT
>CAZJYM010000141.1:1520-4961 GCA_964550245.1 uncultured Blautia sp.
TTCCTTTAACGGGTAGTGAGCACCTTTTCCTGAATGTTTTTGGGAACCGGCTCATAGCGGTCGAAAAACATGGAGAAGGTTCCCCTTCCCTGGGTCCTGGACCGGAGATCCGTGGCATATCCAAACATCTCGGAGAGAGGTACAAACCCTCTGATCATCTTGCCTCCGGCGATGTCGTCCATGCCCTCGATTCTTCCCCGGCGGGAATTGACGTCCCCGATCACGTCCCCCATGTATTCCTCCGGGGTGGTGATCTCCACCCGCATGATGGGTTCCAGAAGTACGGGACCCGCCTTTTTCATGGCGTCCTTAAAGGCCAGGGATCCGGCGATGTGGAAGGCCAGCTCCGAGGAGTCCACCTCATGGAAGGATCCGTCATACACGTTGGCGTAGACTCCCACCACCGGATATCCTCCCAGGATACCGGCCCGCATGGCTTCCTCGATACCTTCCCCGATGGCGGGGATGTATTCTTTGGGAATAACACCTCCCACTACGGTAGATTCAAACTTGTAAAGCTCTTCCCCGTTGGCGTCCATGGGAGCAAACTTCACCTTACAGTGGCCGTACTGTCCACGGCCTCCGGACTGGCGCACATACTTGCTCTCCACGTCCACCTCTTTGGTGATGGTCTCCTTGTAAGCCACCTGCGGTGCGCCTACATTGGCCTCCACCTTGAACTCCCGCAAAAGCCGGTCCACGATGATCTCCAGATGAAGTTCACCCATGCCGGCGATGATGGTCTGGCCCGTCTCCTTGTCGGTATGGGCCCGGAAGGTGGGATCCTCCTCTGCCAGTTTGCCCAGAGCTTCACCCAGCTTGCTCTGGCCGGCTTTGGTCTTGGGCTCGATGGCCAGCTCGATCACCGGCTCCGGGAACTCCATGGATTCCAGGATCACCGGATGCTCCTCATCACAGATGGTATCACCGGTGGTGGTGAGCTTAAAGCCGATGGCCGCCGCGATGTCTCCCGAGTAAACCTTTGAGAGCTCCATCCGCTTGTTGGCGTGCATCTGCAGGATCCGTCCCACTCTCTCCTTCTTGTTCTTGGTGGCGTTGAGCACATAGGAACCCGCCTCCATGGTTCCGGAGTAAACCCGGAAGTAGGCCAGTTTTCCCACGAAGGGATCGGTCATGATCTTAAAGGCCAGTGCGGCAAAGGGCTCCTCGTCGGAGGAGTGTCTCTTCACCTCGTTGCCGTCCAGATCCACACCGGTGATGGCCGGGATGTCCGTAGGGGCAGGCATGTATTCCACAATGGCATCCAGAAGCTTCTGAACTCCCTTGTTCCGGTAGGCGGAGCCGCAGCACACGGGTACAGCCGTGCTCTCGCAGGTTCCCTTTCGAAGAACCGCCTTCAGCTCTTCGGTGGAGGGTTCGTCGCCGTCCAGATAGCGCATCATGAGATCGTCGTCCAGGTCACAGATCTTCTCCACCATCTCTGTCCGGTAGAGCTCTGCATCCTCCTTCATGAAGTCCGGGATGGGGACGACCGAAATATCTTCTCCCTTCTCATCGTTGTAGAGGTAGGCCTTCATTTCAAACAAATCGATGATTCCCTTGAATTCGTCCTCTTTTCCAATTGGCAGCTGTACACAGATGGCATTCTTTCCCAGTCTGGTCCGAATCTGCTCCACTGCGCCGTAGAAGTCCGCCCCCATGATGTCCATCTTGTTGATGAAGGCCATCCGGGGTACATGATAAGTATCAGCCTGACGCCATACATTCTCAGACTGGGGCTCTACGCCGCCCTTTGCACAGAAAACACCCACTGCGCCATCCAGTACGCGAAGGGAACGCTCTACCTCTACCGTAAAGTCCACGTGCCCGGGAGTATCTATGATGTTGATCCGATGCTCCAGAGCGCCGGGTTTGGTTTTGCCCTCTTCCTGCAGAGTCCAGTGACAGGTGGTAGCCGCGGAAGTAATGGTGATGCCTCTCTCCTGCTCCTGCTCCATCCAGTCCATGGTGGCGGTGCCGTCGTGAGTATCACCGATTTTATAGTTTACACCTGTGTAATAAAGAATACGTTCTGTAAGAGTGGTTTTCCCCGCGTCGATATGAGCCATAATCCCGATGTTTCTGGTTCTCTCCAGGGGATATTCTCTTCCTTCTTTTTCAGCCAATGGATAATTCCTCCTCGATTATCAGAAGCGGTAATGGGCAAACGCCTTATTCGCCTCTGCCATTTTGTGCATATCTTCTTTTCTCTTCACGGACGCTCCCGTATTGTTCATGGCGTCCAGAAGCTCATTGGCCAGCCGCTCTTCCATGGTCTTCTCGCCTCTCTTGCGGGAAAACGTGGTAAGCCAGCGCAGAGCCAGAGCCTGACGCCTGTCCGCCCGTACCTCGATGGGCACCTGATAAGTGGCGCCGCCGATTCTTCTTGCCTTCACTTCCAGCACCGGCATGATGTTGTTCATGGCCTGCTGAAACACTTCGAGGGCGGGTTTGCCGGATTTTGCTTCCACCCTGGCAAACGCGCCGTAAACAATCTTCTGGGCCACACCCTTTTTACCGTCCAGCATAATGTTGTTGATCAGCTTGGTGACCACCTTGTCATGATACAAAGGATCGGCCAGAATCTCTCTCTTTTGAGTATGTCCTTTACGTGGCACGCTACTTCCCTCCTTAATCATATGAAACGCAGCATCAAAAAATCTGACTTGCCGCTTCGATTATATCATCGGTACTCATGACAGTTACTATTTGCATGTTCGCACTGGTAAAGTCCTATATTGAACCCGCAGCCGGCAGGGTATATGGAATACCGTACTACTTCATAGTCTCCGCAAGTATACTTATGATGACAAAATCCAAACTGAAGTTTCAGTTCCCGAAAGCCTCTTACTTCTTGACTTTCGGTCTCTTGGCCCCGTACTTGGAACGGGCCTGTCTTCTGTTGGCCACACCGGCGGTATCCAGAGTTCCTCTGATGATGTGGTATCTGGTACCGGGCAGGTCCTTCACCCTGCCGCCGCGGATCAGAACAACGCTGTGCTCCTGAAGGTTATGGCCTTCTCCGGGGATATAGCTGGTCACTTCAATTCCGTTGGAAAGACGAACCCTGGCGATTTTTCTCAGAGCGGAATTGGGCTTCTTGGGGGTGGCGGTCTTCACGGCTGTGCAGACACCTCTCTTCTGAGGGGCTGACTGTTCCACCGGTTTCTTTCTCAGAGAGTTAAAGGATCTCTGGAGAGCCGGCGCGGTGGACTTTCTCACAGCGGTTTCACGTCCCTTCCTCACTAACTGGTTAAATGTTGGCATTCCATTTCACCTCCCGATGATGATGCGTATGGTTATAAGTGGTTTCTTTCGGCTGCTATTGGCAAATGTGTAAAAAAGAGCATAAAAAAATGCTGGCATTTACACGCCTGCTAATTATATCCTCTCAAAAAGGGACTGTCAAGAAATTTTTTCACTTTCCCGCAACTTTCCCGG
>CAZJYM010000141.1:5061-8088 GCA_964550245.1 uncultured Blautia sp.
TCCTCTCAAAAAGGGACTGTCAAGAAATTTTTTCACTTTCCCGCAACTTTCCCGGCAAAAAGCGGGATCCGGACAGACTCCGGCAGTTCGTTCACAGATTTTTCGTGTTTATAACCCCTTCCTGCATTGATTTTTTCCCCCGGTCTAACTATAATAAGGAAATGAAACGGAAGAGAGGATACCAATGGGTATCCCCGCACATCTCTTTCTTTCATCACTTTTTTGGGGAAAGGAAACTCTCATGAAACACCGCATGATGACCATACTGCTTTCTGTCACCGGTTTTCTCTTCTTTGCAGCCCTGTTCTTCTGCGTTTTCTCCGCCTATGACACCATCTCCCGCACAGACCGGGAACTGGCGGAGACAGTGGAAACCATCCATCAGAAAGCATTGAATCTGGCAGAGGATGAAAAGACCTTCTCGGAGGCCATTGCCACGGCCCAGAATACCCTGACCCGCCGGCGACAGAATGCCCTCACGGCCCAGCAGGCCCTGGCACAGG
Source organism: uncultured Blautia sp. (assembly GCA_964550245.1). GTDB lineage: Bacteria > Bacillota > Clostridia > Lachnospirales > Lachnospiraceae > Blautia_A. The sequence goes on from CAZJYM010000141.1 coordinate 5,565, forward strand.
AACGCTCCCCGGCCCCAGTACTACCCGAGGAGTCTTCCCCTTCCGTCTTTTCGGAAGCCGATACGGGGGAAGCTTTTTCCGACTCCACGGAGAGCGGCGCCTACGGAGATTTGCCTCAGGATCCTTCCGGGGACGGCAGCTACGGAGCCACGGCGCAGGACGCACAGATTCATCCTCCCACCGGTGAGTAACAGACATGACCCTATTATAATAGGAAAGGATACCTTATGAATGACAAAAAACCGGATCGCAACCGGAACTTCCTCTACGGGATCATCGGCATTCTTCTCATTGCCCTGGTGATCACCGGAGGGATTTCCCTTCTCACCATCCGCAGACTCTCCTCCATCCAGTCCCACGTTCAGGAACTGGAGACGGCGGTGGCCAGTGTGAATCAGTCCACGGCTTCATTGCAGCAACAGGCTCAGCAGCTTCGCATGCTGCAGACGGAAGTCTCCCAGGAGGAAAGCGGCGGCATCTCCATCTACGGGGAACAGTTCGGACCGGAGCCGCCGCCTTCGGGGGAGACTTCCGTGGACGCACCCGTATCCTCCTCTTCCCAGGAGGAGGGCACCATCTCGGCTCCCTCCGGATCTTCGGGGGAGGATGAGAGCATGGACAACCTGATGAGTCAGGTCGCCAACCTTCTGCCCACAGACAACGGAAGCTGGTCCGTCTATGTATGCAACCTGGTAAAGGGAACAGAAGGCGTCATCGACGAACATCCCATGCAGGCCGCCAGCCTGATCAAGCTCTACATCATGGGAACCGTGTATGAAAACTATGAGGCCCTGGCCCAGGATCACGGCACCGAACAGCTGGATCAGCTGTTGCTGTCCATGATTACGGTCAGTGACAACGATGCGGCCAACACCCTGGTGAACTGGCTGGGAAGAGGAGACAACAACGCCGGCATGTCCGCGGTAAACGGCTTCTGCCGGGACCACGGCTACAACAGTTCCTCCATGGGAAGAATGCTGCTGGCCAGCAATGCCAACGGGGACAACTACACCTCCGTCAGCGACTGCGGAAAGTTCCTGCGGGAGGTCTATGAGATCAACGAGGGCCTCACCGACAGCCCCTCCCTCTCCCATGCGGATTCCATGTATTACCTCTTAAAGCTTCAGGAGAGGAGAAACAAGATCCCCGCCCAGATGCCGGAAGGCGTCCAGGTGGCCAACAAGACGGGAGAGCTGGACACGGTGGAAAACGATGCGGGCATCATCTACGATACCGCCAAGGGCATCGACCTGGTGGTGGTCTTCATGTCCGAAAACCTGACCAGTGTGGGATCGGCCCAGACCTGCATCGCAGAAAACTCCAGAAGGATCTACGGATACTTTAACGAATGAAAGAAACGGCCATGCACTGCTGCATGGCCGTTTTCATGTCTGTAAAGCTTGGGAATAGACTTCCCCGATCAGGTCACTGATCTCCTGATGCAGCTCCCGGGCTTTTTGTTCATCGACTGCGGAGATTATTTCCCTGACCTTTCGGGAGATCAGTTCCAATGTCTCCTGATCCGGTTCCAGATAGGGCAGCTGTTTGACATAGTTTGCCGAGTTGTTGGCCGTGGGGTTGAGGGAGTGAATGAGCCTGTTTATCACATCCGAGTTCATCAGGGCAAGGATGTAGAACAGCCTGCTCTCATCTTTGGGGAAGATTCCCACGATGGACTGGTCAAACACCCGGTCCTGCATGAGAAAGGCCCGCAGGACACCGGATTTCACCATGGGGATTCCCACGCCCGGCTGGAAATAGAACCCCGAGTTCTGGAACCGGGCCCTCTTACTGGTATGGTAGGCCTTTACCGTATCCTCATCCCACCGTACAAACCACTGATCCTGATGAAGGTACCGGCGAGCGGAGGAGCCTTTGAGATAGGGGATGTATCCCTCCCGCACACCCGGTATTCCCAAAGGGTAAGTGCACTCGAAGATCTTTGTCCTGTCGATTATTTCGTATCTATTAGCACCTTTGACTTCCCCGTTAAGAGCCCGGATGAAGCGACCGTTGTCCCCGGTACAAAAGCCGGTCACCACATGGGCCACATCCCCCAGTACCCGGGTTTTCTTTAACAAAGGCCCCGTGCAGGGGTCTTGGGTGATCACAAACCGGTGATGGTCATTTTCAAAGACATCCTTTTGCTTCAGAAAAAACTCCTGCAGATGCTCCGGCTTCCGACTGTCGAACAGGTATTGAAACTCGGAAGGGGACTGAAACCCCTTGACGATGCGGATGGTGTTTTCCTGAGCCTGCGTTAATGGGCAGCGTTCCAGGGTGATAATGGAAAGGTTTGAATATCCAAAGCTGACACCGGGGAAAAACCGGGAGGGAAAGATGATGATCTCCTCCACCTTCGTCTCCGTTAACAGCACTTCCCGAAGTGATGCATGCATGTGCAGGAAAAGCCAGGTGTCGGGAACGATAAATGAGAGCCTGCCCTGCATCCTTAAAACTGAAAGGCACCGCAGCAGAAAGAGGGAATAGGTCTCCTTCACATACTGTCCGGGATACTTTTTCT
>CAZJYM010000142.1:0-1140 GCA_964550245.1 uncultured Blautia sp.
ATGATGAGTGTCATACAGGGAGTGCGAAAGATTCAGAAAAGTGAGGATTCTTATGGGTAAGAAAAACTGTGAACCGGAAGATACATCCCGGCCGCTTCGTGAAGTGCTGTTTCTGGCCTTTATAGGCATTTTCGCCGGATGCAGTGACTGGGCAGAACTGGAAAGGTACGCAGCAGGAAACATCAGCTGGCTTCGGAGGTTTTACCGGTATGAAGACGGAACGCCCTCCGGGGAGGAGATTAAGGAAATCTTTGGCAGGATTCCCAATGACCGGTTTCATGAACTGATGACGTCTTATCTGAGTGCAAATATTGATTATTTCAAAGGATGCCTTCTTCTGGAGGATTCCCGGGATTTCCCCCGTCACTATGCCCTGGAGGGAGATCAGCAGATGCTGGAGGTGTGGGAGATCCAAGACGGAATCAGCTGGAGTTTTAATACCGTCCGGGCAAAGGCCGGTGATACCGGGATCCGGAAGTGGCTGAGATCAAAGAGAAGCCTGAAAGGATCGGTTGTGATCCTGGATCAACCCTGGGAGGAAACCTGGAAAACCATCCTCTCTAAGCGGGGAGACTGTATTGGAGACATTACGGGCAGTCACAGTCTTTCTGAAGAAGCGGCTCTTTGCTTTGATGAGGATACTCTGGAGTATATCAGGCATTGGATGGGTGGGTATTTGCTTGAAACCAGGAAGATCCGCTCCCGGGTTGAGACGAGAGAGTACTACCTCCTGGATGCACCTGAAGACCCGGACAGAGACAGGCAGTGGGGCCGGATCACCTCTTATGTCTGCCTTATCAAATCGGTGCAGTCCGCTGTCGTGGAAAAGCGGTACTACATCTCAACCCTGAGAAATCTGAGCGACTGTGCGCAGGGCATAGAGCTTTACGGGCAGCGAAGGAAAGGAAACGCATTCCGGGAAGAGCCCGGCAGCGACTGGGAACTGAACGCCTGCCGGAACCTGGTCCTGCTTGCAAAGATGGATCTGGAGCTGATCAGGCTGCTGAAGATACTGCCCACCTTCCGAAAAGCCAGTGTGAGGTCAATCAAAATGGTCATCGGCAAAAACCAGGAGATTCTAAGAAATACGCTGATTTCGGTCCTGAACCCAAAATCGATCATGGAAAGCCTTTCGGGTGT
>CAZJYM010000142.1:1240-2816 GCA_964550245.1 uncultured Blautia sp.
CTGGCAGCCGGGAAAATTTCTCAAACTTTTTTTCTGTCTGTTCATTTTTCCTGAAATGTGTTATTATTACTCCGTCGAAATTTGCAAGGCCGGACCACGAATGAATTCATTTTTCAGGAAAGGGTTGGATAACTTATGAGAATTGAAATGAAGGATGAGAACCAGGAGGAAATAAAGCCCATAGACAGGGACAAGCTGGAGAACAAGTATGAGTCGGACCTGACCCGCAAGGAAAAGCGGGAGCTGGAACGGGAAAAGCTCAAGGACATGACTCTCAAGCAGAGGTTTGAATACTTCTTTGCGTACTACAAGTCCTGGATCGTCGCGGTTGTGGTGGTGATCGTGGTGATCTGCATGGGGGTGGACATTTATCACAATTCCCAGATCGAGACAATTCTCTCCCTGTTTATCGTAAGTGGAACCGCCGAGGATTCGGTGGCGGATGATGTGAAGGCCATGCTGGGCTCTGAGGAAAAGCTGGAGGAAGTGTTTGTCTCTACCAACCTTCAGTGCAACGAGACATTTGACGGCTTTGAATACAATTCTCAGATGGTGTTTGTGGCTCAGGTTTCTGCACGTGAGGTGGACATCCTGATCATGCCGGAAAAGATCTATGAAAATCTGAAACCACAGGAATACTTCCTGGATCTGCACGACGTGCTGGGAGAGGACGGGTATGAAGCCATGGGAGACCTGGTGGACGGCGACTGTGTGCGGGTGGATGCCTCCCTTCTTGAGAAACAGAACATCACTACCTTTTATGATGATGTATGCATTGCCGTGATTGGCAATTCGGAGCATCTGGAGAATGCGGCCACCTGGCTTTTGAACCTGGCTGCACAGGCATGAGAAAACATATGAAAAAAAGAGAACCAGGAGTCCGTTTAAGTTTGAGGTGGCTCCTTTTGCCGGTGATTCTCACCGGCTTTCTCTTTTTATGGACAGTTCCCGCTGACGCGGGAACTCCTTATGAAGAGAACGGAGCCTTATCCGTCAGGGACGGACAGGTGGTAAATGCCCAGGGAGAGCCCTTTGTGATTCAGGGAGTCTCCACCCACGGTCTGGCCTGGTATCCGGAGTATGTGAATCTGGAAGCCTTTCGGACACTGCGGGATCGGTGGAAGGTGAACACCATCCGCTTAGCGGTGTACACGGCGGAAAGCGGCGGATACTGTACCGGGGGAAACCGGGAAGAGATAAAAAAGCTGATCAAAAGAGGGGTAACCCTGGCTGCCAGGCTGGGCATGTACGTGATCATCGACTGGCACATCCTAAGTGACGGGAATCCCCTCACTTACCGGAAGGAGGCAGCAGCGTTTTTCCGGGAGACGGCCCGCCGCTATAAAAACAACCCCAACGTGCTCTACGAGATCTGCAATGAGCCCAACGGTCCGGGAGGCACCTGGAGAAATGTGAAATCCTATGCGGAGACGGTGATCTCCGCCATCCGAAAGGTTAACCCCAAAGCTTTCATCATCGTGGGCACTCCCACCTGGTCCCAGGATGTGGACGCTGCCCTTCGGGATCCCATCCGGGCAGGGGGAAGCATTGCCTACGCCTTTCACTTTTACGCGGC
>CAZJYM010000142.1:2916-6514 GCA_964550245.1 uncultured Blautia sp.
GGGATCCCATCCGGGCAGGGGGAAGCATTGCCTACGCCTTTCACTTTTACGCGGCTACTCACCAGGCGGAACTCCGGCAGAAGCTGGAGGGTGTCCTGAAAGAGAAGCTTCCGGTGATCGTGACGGAGTTTGCCCTCAGTGAGGCCTCCGGAAACGGCAGGATTGATACCGCATCTGGGAAAGCCTGGATGAAGCTTCTGGACCGATATAAAGTGGGAAGAGTGGGCTGGAGTCTCTCCAGCAAGGACGAATCCAGTGCACTGCTAAAGCCCGCCACTTCCAGGACGGCAGGCTGGAGCAACGAAGATCTGACGGAATGGGGAAGATGGCTTTTTAAGACCTTTTCCGGGGAAGAACCCGACACAGCAAAACCCCGGCCTTCTGCGAAGGTGAAGATCCGGGCGGAGGTGGGTAAGGTCAACAGCTGGAAAAGCGGGGATTCCACCTTTACCCAGTTTCGGGTGATCCTTAAAAACAGGGGAAGCAGTACCGGAGAGGGGTGGAAAGTCACCCTTACACTGGGAAGGAAATATAAGCTTACCTCCAGCTGGAGCGGCATCTATAAAACCGGCATCCGAAAGCTGGTCATCACCCCGGAGAGCTGGAACCGGGAGATCCCTGCCGGAGGCAGCGTGGAACTGGGGTTTATCATGGAAACCTCCGGAGTCCAGAGAGTGAAAAAGGTACAGGTGACCTACTGAAGCCTCCACCCCTGGGGATACTTGTTTTTCAGCGTACCGTTTACCAGCTTGCCAAAGCCCAGGGGATACCCCTCCACGCAGAGCAGGTGCCACCCATTGGAATGAGAGGATTCTCCCGGAAGGATGGGGATGGTTACCCCTTTCAGGTATCTGTTGATCCGCTCATCCTCAAGGGGGAGGGAGATCACCGAACCGGCTTCTCCTTTTAAAAGAGTCATGGCCAGAGGCTGGGAGGGTTCAAAGCGGTCTTTTTTCAGATCTCCCAGGTACAGTCCGTTTCGGAGAAAGGAGAGCCCTTTAAAATCCCGGCCTCCATCCGGGAGATAAAATACTTTCTCTCCCCGCTTTTCCACCCGCTCTTGGCGGAAGGGCTCACCTCCCAGGGTGGAGATGCCCAGTTCACCAAGGAAAGCTTCAACCAGCCTCAGGGTTTCCCGGTCAGGTTTGGGAAATACCGGTGTTTTCGGGGGAGGAAGTTCTCCCTTTTTATGGAGGAGGGCCAGAAAGTGTCCTTCTCCTTTTATTTTGTAAGGATAAAGGCGGACGCATTTCTTCAGTTCCGGGTTCCCGTTGCCGAATTCTGGAACACCGCTGGAAAACCCCTCATAAGGCGCAATGTCCGCCAGTTCCATCTCCGGTCTTTGCTCCAGCAGGTAAGAGACGGTTCCCTCATCCTCCTCCGGTGCAAAGGTGCAGGTGGAGTAGAGAAGCAGTCCCCCCGGAAGGAGCATTTCTTCCGCCTGCAGGATCAGCTGTCTTTGAATCTGGGAAAGAGATTTGGATTTTTCCAGAGTCCAGTCTTTGGCCATGGCCGGATCCCTGCGGAACATTCCCTCCCCCGAGCAGGGGGCATCCAGCAGGATTTTGTGAAAGTATTCCGGGAACCGTTTACAGAGCTTATCAGGAGATTCGGCAGTTACCAGAAGGTTGGGGATTCCGAATAATTCCAGGTTTCGAAGAAGAGCTCTGGCTCTGGGAAGACTGATGTCATTGGCAGCCAGAAGCCCCTGTCCTTTCAGAGCTTCCCCCAGAGCCGTGGCCTTTCCTCCCGGAGCCGCACACAGATCCAGCACCCGCTCTCCGGGAAGAACCGGGAGACGACAGGCCGGTGTCATGGCGCTGGGTTCCTGCAGGTAGTAGAGCCCTGCCTGGTACAGGGGACAGCGGGCGGGACGGGAATCTGCCTCATAGTAGTATCCGTTCTCCACCCAGGGAATCTTCTCCACGGGAAAGGGTACCAGCTTTTCAAAGTCCGAAGGGGAGATCTTTCGGGTGTTTACCCGAAGCCCCAAAAGAGCAGGCTGATTTTGGCTTTCTAAAAATGCCGGGTATTCCTCTCCCAGCATGTGTTCCATCCTCTGGCAGAATTCCGGGGGCAGTTGGCTTATCATGGGTGTTGTCTCCTTTGCAGTGGTAAAGACATAAGGCATGGGCAAAAAGACAGCGGGCGACGAAGCGTCCGCTGTCTTTGTAAGATTTTAGTTGTAGGAGGTGAAGCCCATATCCCGCATGGAAAGGTCTGCTCTTCGCAGCAGTGTGTTCCATCCGGCCATGGACTGACGGAACTTGGAGTTGGCATCTTTGGCCATTTCTACCCTGTTCTCCTGGGTATTGTTATACCCGGTCAGCTTCAGGCTGAAGTTCAGCTGGGTATTTTTGGTATAGCTGGGTATGTTCACCGTGGCGGTACCTGTGAAGCCGGCCGAACTGGTCTGACTTGCGGAAATGTAAGTGGTCTGCGTGGAACTGGCCCCATTCTTGATCTCCATCGTGGTTGAAGTCTTGTTTTTGGAAGTAGTGATGATGGAGGTGAACTGGAAAGAATCCTTTGAAGCCAGGTAGAAGATTGCAAACTGACTGCTGGTACCGTTGCTGCTGGTTTCATAGGAAATGAACTTGTCACCGTCGGAACTTGTCTTTCCGTTCTTAGTGATGTAATCCTTCAGGGTGTTTTTGACGTTCGTGTTGGTCTGAACCACCTTTACGTTGATGGCCACGGATTTATTATTCTTTTCGGAGGTTATGGTGATTTTTGTGGTTCCGGGAGCTTTGCCGGTGATGTAAAGGGCTATCTTTCCGTCTACCCAGCCGGTTTCCTTGTCCCACTGGCAGTTTGCAATTTTATTGGAACTGTTGCTGGGGGCAAATTTCAGCTTTCCGTTATTCTTGCTGGAAATATAGATCGTGGCGGTGGAGTTTACACCTACGGTCACGTTGGTGGAGGAGGCGCTGAAGACGTTCTCTACAACCTTCACCATGCAGGTGTATTTCTTGCCTTCCACTACGGCAACGATCCGGGCAGTACCGGCTTTCTTGGCCGTAACCAGACCTTTTGAACCCACAGTGGCAATCTTGGGATTGCCTGTCTTCCAGGTAACCTTCTTGGTGGTGCCTGTAACCTTCAGCCGGTACTTCTGGCCGACATTGAGAGTGATGTTTGTTTTATTGAGCTGGACGCCAGCAGCCTGGGCCGTTACCACCCCGACAGACTCGGGAAGCACGGAAGCTGTGCAGCACACTAAAACAAGTGAAGCCAACAGAGAAACCATGAATCTTTTCATCTTCTTCATTTGTATGTCCTCCTTTCACGTTCTATGTTGCTTATTATACTACTTTATCACAGGAAAGTCCGCCGAAAATCTGTTTTTTCGAGGGACTGACTGTGGAAAGTTCCCGGACAATAATGCCGCTTTATCTGCCCGTTGTGTTCTGTTGCTTAGAGCAACCCTGTTTTGATTATACTTGATTCTCTCCTGCGGATTGTAATCTGGGATTTCACAGTACAAAAATCCCCTTCCCCGCAGGGGGAAGGGGTGTACTTATTAGTTTTCCTTTTCTTTGCTGGCCTCCGCCATCTTCATGGCCCGAACCTTCAAAGGCAGACCGAAGAGGGTGAT
>CAZJYM010000142.1:6614-8055 GCA_964550245.1 uncultured Blautia sp.
GTGGTTCCGGCCTTGATGATGTTGCCCTTGTAGAGCTGGAGTCTGACCTCGCCGGTGACATACTGCTGGGTGGATTCCACAAAGGCCTGGATGGCTTCCCGAAGGGGAGTGTACCACTTGCCCTCGTATACGATCTGAGCAAACTGGCTGCCCAGCTTTTTCTTGGTCTCCATGGTTTCCCGGTCCAGGATCAGCTCTTCCAGCTGCTCATGGGCTGCCACCAGGATGGTTCCTCCGGGAGTCTCATAGACACCCCGGGACTTCATGCCTACAACCCGGTTTTCCACGATGTCCACGATGCCGATGCCGTGCTTTCCGCCCAGGGTATTTAACTCGGTGATGATCTCGGAAACCTTCATGGCCTTTCCGTTCAGGCTTACGGGAACACCCTTCTCAAAGGAGAGGGTGATATATTCTCCCTCATCCGGAGCCTTCTGAGGCGGAACGGAGAGAACCAGCAGATGTTCATAGTTGGGCTCATTGGCGGGATTTTCCAGTTCCAGCCCCTCATGACTGATGTGCCAGATGTTGCGGTCCCGGCTGTAGCTGTGGCTGGCATCAAAGGGAAGGTGAATGCCGTGCGCCTGGCAGTAGGCGATTTCGTCTTCCCGGGATTTCATGGTCCATACATCCGTCATTCTCCAGGGAGCGATGATCTTCAGGTCGGGAGCCAGAGCCTTAATGCTCAGTTCAAAGCGGATCTGGTCGTTGCCCTTGCCTGTGGCTCCGTGGCATACAGCTGCGGCTCCCTCTTTTCTGGCGATCTCCACCAGCTTTTTGGCGATGGCGGGACGGGCCATGGAGGTGCCCAGCAGGTATTTGTGCTCATAGACGGCACCGGCCTTGACGCAGGGCATGATGTAGTCCTCGCAGAATTCATCCACGATGTCCTCTATGTACAGTTTGGAAGCTCCGGACAGCTTTGCTCTCTCTTCCAGCCCGTCCAGTTCGCTGCCCTGTCCGCAGTTTACGCAGCAGCAGATCACTTCGTAATCGAAATTTTCCTTCAGCCATGGGATCAGAGCCGTGGTGTCCAGTCCGCCGGAATAGGCAAGTACAACTTTTTCTTTCATCCTCTCATTTCCTCCTGATTTTTTGTCATCTGCCCCTTGGCAGACGGGGTGATTTTTGTTATCATATATCCCTGTATGAAACGGATGCACGCATCCGGTTCTTTTTTGTCCTGGGGGTTACTATACATCATTCAGGTGAAATATGCAAGAGCCATTTGGAAAAAAACGAGAGAATTAATGCATAAAAATTCATTTCGAAAAACCCGGGATGATGGTAAAAGCCACGAAAATCAAGGGATTAGGTAAAGTTTGAATATTTCCCCATTGCATAATATTCATAAAAGATGTATAATTTCAACTACATGAACGCCTGGAAAGGAAGGAGAACCTGTGATGATCAGAGCAGGAGTGATCGGAGCCACCGGATA